>JAJYSW010000112.1 GCA_021793335.1 Actinomycetes bacterium | reverse complement strand
CTCCGCGAGGGGATCGTTTGGCTGGAGGCGCGCCGCCCGGACGCCACGTCGGTCGAGCACGCGGACATCGAGATCATGCTGGCCCAGTGCCATGACGCGCTGCGCCGCATGGAGTCGCTGCGCGAGACCTATCAGGACGTGCGGGCGGTCAACGCCGCCTCGCACGCCGAGCACGTGGCGTGGCTGGACAAACGGATGCTGGGCGGGACCGAGACGCCCGAAGAGGTACGAGACCGCCGCGAACGGCTGGACCGGCTCCGTGCCGAGCGGCGCGAGCGTCTCAACGAACTGCGCGAGCACACCCGTGAGCACGGAATGCGCCGTCCCGAGGCCGACGACACCGGGCCGTGAGCCGGGCCGCCGCACCGCCGAAGAGCAATGATGCTCAAGGGCCACAAGGTATTACCGCTTTCCTGGCGTAGCGGGGAGCACCGTGGGGGCGCAGCAGGAGCACAGTGGAAAGATAACGATTCGGCCACAGTTCATTGACATATGTTGATTCATTGGGTAGAAACGGTGGCGAAGCCTAATGAGAGAGCGCTCTCTGAGAGAACGGGCGAGTTGAAGGCCCTTTCACAGAGAGCGATCTCTCGAAAACCGGCAAAGGAGTCGTCATGACCGACGTGCACACCTCCGACCCCCACCTCCCCGGACGACGGCGCCTCAAGCGCCTCGTCGGCGCGAGCGCCGCGGCGCTCACCGTGGCCGCGGCCACCGGGATCACCATCGCCTCGGCGGGAGCCGATCCGGGAGCGCCGCAGGCCGCCCAAGACTGGAGCCTGGTCTGGTCCGACGAGTTCGACGGCGAGGCGGGCCGCCTTCCCTCATCGGACGACTGGCAGTTCAACATCGGGCACTCCTACCCGGGCGGCCCCGACAACTGGGGCACCGGCGAGATCGCCTACCACACCGACGAACCGGCGAACGTCTCCCTCGACGGCGAGGGCAACCTCCGGATCACCGCTCTGCGCGACGGCGCGGGGAACTGGACCTCGGCGCGCATCGAGACCCACCGCGCCGACTTCCGCGCCCCCGAAGGCGGCGCGCTCCGCATCGAAGGCCGCCTCCAGCTGCCGCAGGTCACCGGCGAAGCGGCCCTCGGTTACTGGCCCGCGTTCTGGGCCCTGGGCTCGCCCTACCGCGGCCAATACTGGAACTGGCCGGGCATCGGCGAGTACGACATCATGGAGAACGTCAACGGCCAGGACACCGTCCACGCCGTCCTCCACTGCGGCGTCGCCCCCGGCGGGCCGTGCGATGAGCACAACGGCATCGGCGCCACCACCGAATGCGGCGGCACCTGCCACACCGGCTTCCACACCTACGCGTTCGAATGGGACGACTCCGGCTCGACCGGCGAGCTTCGCTGGTACGCCGACGGGCGGCTGTTCCACTCGATCAGCGAGGCGAGCCTGCCGGCCGACACCTGGGCGGAGATGACCTCGCACGCGGGCTACTTCATCCTGCTGAACCTGGCGATGGGCGGGGCCTTCCCCGACGGCGTCGCCGGCCACGCCACCCCCGTCGCGGCCACCGAGCCCGGGCACAGCCTGCTGGTCGACTACGTCCGGGTCTACACCCGCGGCGCGGGCGGCTCCGAGCCCGACCCGACCGAGCCCGAGCCGACCGACCCGCCCGGTGAGGGCCACGACGCGTACAGCCCCATCCAGGCCGAAGCCTTCAACGCACAGCACGGCGTCACCACCGAGGACACCGCGGACAGCGGCGGCGGCCGGAACGTCGCCCAGATCGGCGACGGCGACTGGCTCCGCTTCGACGACGTCGACTTCGGCACGCAGGCCCCGCTCGACTTCGTGGGCCGGGTGGCCTCGGGCGCGGGAGCGGGCGTCAGCGGCCTGGTCGAGGTGCGCATCGACGACCGGGACTCCGCGCCGATCGGCAGCTTCGCCATCGCGGACACCGGCGGCTGGCAGCACTGGACCACCGTGCCCGCCAACGTCTCGCCGGTCACCGGGGTCCACGACGTCTACCTGACCTTCACCAGTGGCCAGCCGAACGACTTCGTCAACGTCAACTGGTTCCACTTCCGCCGCTGAACAGCAGCGCCCCCGGCTCCCGCGTCCCTTCACGAATCCGGTTCGGCGCGGGAGCCGGATCCCTCATCCCCGGAACGACAAGGAAAAAGAACGCGATATGACACGCAAGCCCTTCCGGACCGCCCTGGCGGCGGGCACCGCCGCGGTCCTCGTGGCCGCCGGCGCCGCCTGCTCCTCGAACGATGACGACGGCACGGTGACCCTCACCGTGGGACTGTTCGGCGACTTCGGTTTCGGCCCGCTGTACGAGGAGTACATGGAGGCCAACCCCGATATCGTCATCGACGAGCGCATCAGCGAGTTCGCCGACCACCACACCAGCCTCACCACGCACCTGGCCACCGGCGCGGGCGCCGCCGACATCGAGGCGGTCGAAGTCGGCTACATCAGCCAGTACACCGCCTCGCCCGAGCGGTTCCACAACCTCTTCGACCTCGGCGCCGGCGAGCTCGAAGACCAATGGCTCGACTGGAAGTGGCAGCAGGCGCTCTCGGCCGACGGCGAGGCCCTCATCGGCCTCGGCACCGATGTCGGCGGCATGGCCATGTGCTACCGGACGGATCTGTTCGAGGCCGCCGGGCTGCCGGTCGAGCGGGACGAGGTCTCGGCGCTGTGGGCCGACTCCTGGCGGGACTATGTCGACGTCGGCCACCGGTACCTGGAGGCCACCGGCGGCGCGTACTACTTCGAGTCCTCGGGCAATATGTTCCGCGCCATGGTCGAACAGGCCGAGCAGGGCGTTTACGACCGCGAGGACAACATCATCGTCGAGTCCAACCCGGCCATCGGCGAGGCGTGGGACCTGACCGTCGAGGCCATCGACGCCGGCATGTCCAACGGCCTGGAGGCGTGGACGCCCGAGTGGAACGCCAGCTTCAGCGAGGGCACCTTCGCGACCATCATCTGCCCGGCGTGGATGACCGGCTACATCGAGACCAACGCGCCGGACGCGGCCGGGCTGTGGGACGTCGCCGCCGTGCCCGGCGGGGCCGGCAACATGGGCGGCTCGCACCTGGTGCTGCCCGCGCAGGGCGAGCACGCCGAGGAGGCCTACGCGTTCATCGAGTGGCTCACCGCGCCCGAGCAGCAGCTCAAGGTCTTCGAGGAGACCGGGAACTTCCCGTCCACACCCGAGCTGTACGAGGACTCCGCGCTCACGGACCTGACCAAGCCCTTCTTCAACGACGCGCCCGTCGGCGCGATCTTCACCGACGCGGCCCGCTCGGTCCAGCCGCAGTACCAGGGACCGCTGCAAGGCGACGTGCTCGCCACGCTCGGGCAGGGCCTGGGGCGCATCGAGGACGGCAGCCAGTCGCCCGATGACGCCTGGGCACAGGTCATGAACGACCTCGAATCGTTCTAGGCCCCCTGTTGCAGGGGCGGCCCCGTCTCCGCAGTCCGGGGCCGCCCCACTCCCCTGCCCGCCCCGTACGACGACACCGAAAGCGACCCCATGGCCACCGCCACCAACTCCCCCGAGACGAAGGGGCGAGCGGCGAGCGCCGGCCGGCCGGTACCGCCCGGCCCCTGGCGTGACCGCCTGCACCGCCTCGACCTCAAAGCCTCCCCGTTCCTCTACATCGCGCCGTTCTTCGTGCTGTTCGCGGCGTTCGGACTGTTCCCCTTGGCGTTCACCGCCTGGGTGTCCATGCACGACTGGAGCCTGCTGTCCGACGAACAGGTCTTCGTCGGCGCCGATAACTACACGGCCCTGCTGACCGACCCGTACTTCTGGAACGCGTTGGGCAACACCGTCTCGATCCTGGCGCTGTCCACGGTGCCGCAGCTGCTGGCGGCGCTGCTGCTGGCGCATCTGCTGACCATGCGGTTGCGAGGCCAGACGTTCTTCCGCATGGGCATGCTGCTGCCGAACGTCGCCTCCGTGGTGGCAGTGGCGGTCATCTTCAGTCAACTGTTCGGGCGTGATTTCGGGCTCATCAACTGGGTGCTGGAGTCCCTGGGCGCCGGCCGGATCGACTGGCAGACCGGACGGGCGTCCTCGCACGCGGCGATCGCCGTCATGGTGGCGTGGAAATGGACCGGGTACAACACGCTGATCTATCTGGCGGCGATGCAGGCCGTACCGAAGGACGTCTACGAGGCGGCGCACCTCGACGGGGCCTCGCGGCTCCAGCAGTTGTTCCGCATCACCGTACCGATGATCCGCCCGACGATCGTGTTCACGGTGATCGTCTCGACAATCTACGGGCTCCAGATCTTCGCCGAGCCGCAGCTGTTCGGCGGCGCGGGACCGAACGGCGTGACCGGCGGCGCCTCGCGGCAGTTCCAGACCTTGACGCTGTACCTGTACGAGCACGCGTTCAACCGAGGCTTCCAATTCGGGTACGCCTCGGCGGTGGCGTGGACGATGTTCGCCGTCATCGTGCTCATCGCGCTGCTCAACTACCTGTTCATTCGACGCATCAGGAGCGACTCGTGACCACCGCGCCCACCACCCGGCGGCCCGCCGCCTCCTCGACGAAGGGACGGCCGCCCGCCGCGGTGAGCGCCCGGAAGCAACGCGCCCACCGGCGGCTCATGCAGCAGCGTCCGGGCCGGCTCGCCTACCTGACGCTGGTGGCGGTGCTGTTCTTCTCCGGTTTCCCGCTCTACTACAGCTTCGTGGTGGCCTCCCGGGACAACTCGGCGCTCGCGCAGGTGCCGCCGCCGGTGCTCCCGGGGGCGAACCTGGTGGAGAACGTCGAACGCGTGTTCACGACCGTCCCGTTCGATGCGGCGCTGATCAACTCGGCGCTGGTGAGCGTCACCGTCACCGTCTCGGTGGTGTTCTTCTCCACGCTGGCGGGGTTCGCGTTCGCGAAGCTCCGGTTCACGGCGTCCAAGGCGCTGCTGGTGGCGGTGATCGCGACGATGATGGTGCCCGTGCAGCTCGGCGTCATCCCGCTGTACATGCTCATGATCGAGATGCGGTGGACCGACACGCTGTGGGCGGTGATCGCCCCGGGCCTGGTCAACGCCTTCGGTGTGTTCTTCATGACCCAGTACCTGCGCGGGGCGCTCCCCGGCGAGCTCATCGAGGCCGCACGGGCGGACGGGGCCTCGACGTTCCGGATCTTCTGGCAGGTGGTGCTGCCGGTGGCCAGGCCGGCCGCCGTGGTGCTCGGGGTGTTGACGTTCCTGAACGCCTGGAATGACTATTTCTGGCCCCTGATCGTCCTGTCCAGCCCGGATCGCTACACCGTGCAGGTGGCGCTGTCGACGCTGGCGGGAGGCTACGTCACCGACCAGTCGCTCGTGTTGACCGGGACGATGCTGGCTACGCTTCCACTGCTGGCGGTGTTCGCGCTGCTGGGCAAGTACATGATCAGCGGCATCATGCAAGGCGCGGTCAAGGGCTGAGACGGAGGGCGGAGTATGCGAGGGACGGAACCGGGACCGGAGGGGGCCACGGCCCCCGAACCGCACCGTGAACGGGACTTCACCACGCGCCAGGCGCCCCGTGGGCGGCGTCCCACGTTGGAGGAGGTCGCCGAGCGTGCGGGCGTGTCGCGGGCGACGGTCTCCAGGGTCGTCAACGGGCAGATGAGCGTCGCCGAACCGCTGCGCAAGGCCGTCGAGGCCGCCGCGGCGGAGCTGGGCTACGTGCCGCACGCCGCCGCCCGGAGCCTGGTGACGCATCGGACCGATTCGATCGCGCTCATCCTGCCCGAGTCGCCGACGCGGGTGTTCTCCGACGACCAGTTCTTCCCCGGCGTCATCCGCGGCGTCGCCACGGAGTTGGACAACGCCGGGAAGCTGCTGGTGCTCATGACGACCGGCTCGAACGAAGGGCGCGACCGCGTGGAGCGCTACGCGATCGGCGGACACGTCGACGGGGTCATGTTCGCTTCGCTGCACGATGCGGACCCGCTGCCGGAGCTCATGCTCCGGCGCGGCGTGCCGGTGGTGTGCAACGGGGTGCTGCCCCATTCCTCGGCGCCGTGGATCGACGTCGACCACATCGGCGGGGTCCGGAGCGGCGTGGGGCACCTGATCGCGCAGGGGCGCGGCAAGATCGCGACCATCGCCGGGCCGCAGGACATGTCGGCCGGGCGGGCGCGGCTGGAGGGCTACCGGCGGGCGCTGGCGCCCACGGGACAGCGCGCGATCATCGCGATCGGCGACTTCACGGCCCAGTCGGGGGTGGAGGCGATGCGGCAGCTGCTGGCCGATGAGCCCGATCTGGACGCGGTGTTCGTCGCCTCGGATCTCATGGCGCACGGGGCGCTGACGGCGCTGCGCGAATCAGGCCGGACCGTGCCCGAGGACGTGGCGGTCGTCGGTTTCGACGACATCGCCCTGGCCTCGTACTGCGAACCGCCGTTGACGACGGTGCGGCAGCCGATCCCCGAGATCGGCCGGACACTGGCGCGGCACATGCTGCGCCTGCTCGACGGCGAGGAGGTCGAGTCCTCGACCATCCTCCCCACCGAGCTGGTGATCCGCGAATCGGCCTGATCGGCCGCGCGGGTTCGGCCCGGCGTGCGCCGCCGGTGTCCGCGACTCCCGAGGGGACCGGGGCGGAGCGCCGGCCGGGCCGGCCTATGTGAAGAGGCTGACACCTCCGGGGCCCACGAGCAGGCCCACGATGATGAACAGGATGCCCATCATCACGCGGCCGCGGAAGATCACGTACACGCCGTAGGCGACCAGGATGACCGCCAGTATCCACAAGATGAATTCCATGCCTTCCGGTTACCCCTGCGCGCCGGAAGTATGTACGTCCCGATCGCCTCGGCGGGCCCGCGCCCCTCCTCGACGCCACCTGAATGCGAGGTTTTCACTGCTGGAACGGCCGCCGTACCCCCATTCCGGTGATGTGCGACACGTGGGGCGGCGAACGTCGGGGCTCCCGGCCTCCGTCGGCGGGAGGAGCGCGTTGTCGCAAGGCCGTGCTTCGATTGCGGCATGACGGTCGCGATAGTGCCCGGGCGGGGCGCCGAAGGGTGGACGATGCCGCTGCCCGGCGGCACGGCGACCCGCCATGACGACCTCGCCGCGGCAGTGGCCCGGATCGAGGCCGAGGCCGCGCCACGCTGGGTCTTGAGCGACACGGCGGCGGAGTACCCGCCGCTGTTGCAGGCCGGGACGCGGCTCGACCGGTGCCGGGACCTGTGGCTGTCGGAACGGATCATCTCGCGTGCCGAGGGGCGGGAGGCTCCCGCCCCCGTCGTGCGGAGCGACCCGGACGCGGGCACCTTGTTCGAGCGAGCGCCCGAACCGGTCGACGGTCCGGCCGCACTGACGAGGCTCCAGGCCTCCTGGCTCGATCAGCGGCGCCGCCTGCGTGCGCTCGGCATCGAAGGGTTGGGAACACTGCTCGCCGCCGAGTCGGCCGGAGGGCTCGCGGCCGCCGAGATGAGCCGCACCGGCGTCCCGTTCGATGTCGCGGCGCACGACCGGTTGCTGCGGGAGCTGCTGGGTCCGCGCCCGACCAAAGGGATGCGTCCGCGGAAATTGCAGGCGCTCGCCGACCGGGTGACCGACGCGTTCGGGCACCGGCTCAACCCCGACTCGACCAAGCAGGTCCTCGCCGCGTTCCACGCGGCCGGTGTGGACGTGCGGACCACGCACCATTGGGAGCTGTCCTCGGTCGATCACCCGGCCGTGGAGGCGTTGCGGGTCTACCGGGAGCACGCGCGGGTGTGGACGGCGTTCGGCTGGAACTGGGCCGACACGTGGGTCGGCGCCCACTCGGGTCCGGGCGACGCCGGACCGGACCGCGTCGGCCAATGGCCCGGGGACGGGCCGGCGGGGACGCGTTTCCGCCCGGTCTACACCGTCGGCGGGGCCGACACCGGCCGCTGGGCGACCGACGGCGGCGGCGCCCTGCAACTGCCACACGCCGTGCGGGAGGCGATCCGCGCCGAACCGGGCTGGAAACTGGTGGCCGCCGACGCCGCGCAGCTGGAGCCGCGACTGCTCGCGGCCATCAGCGGCGACGAGGCGATGATCGCGGCCACGGCCGCCGACGACCTCTACACCGAGCTCGCCCCCGATCTGGGCGGCGAACGCGCCAAAGCCAAGATCGCGCTCATCTCGGCGATGTACGGCGGCACCTCGGGCGACGCGGCCGCGCTGGTGGCGCTCATGCGCGAGCGGTTCCCCGCGGCGACCGGGTGCGTCGAGCGGGCCGCCCGCGTCGGCGAGCAGGGCGGCACCGTCCGCACCCGGCTCGGCCGGACCGCGCCCGCGCCGAGCGCGAAGTGGTGGTCCGAGCTCAACTCGGACCGGGGCACGCGGGCCGCGACCAGACGCGGCCGGTTCACCCGCAACTTCATCGTGCAGGGCACGGCCGCCGAGTGGGCGCTGGTGCTGTTGGCGCTGCTGCGGCGGCGGCTCCACGAGGAGGGACTCGGCGAGCTGGTGTTCTACCTGCACGACGAGGTCATGGTGCACTGCCCGGCGGAGCGGGCCCCGGCGGTGTGCGCGGCGATCGAGGCGGCGGCGGCAGGGGCCACGCGGACGCTGTTCGGTGACATGCCGGTGCGGATACCGCTGCGGCCCAAGGTCGTCGACAGCTACGCCGAAGCGAGGTGAATTCCTTCCCGCGTGGCGCTCATGGGCTGCGCGCCGGGTGCGGGCGGCCGCGGCGCCCCGCGGGACGAGCACGCCGGTCGTAGTACCGGGGTACCGGCGCGGCGCGGCGGATTCGGTCCCCAGCCCGATGCTCCGCCCGCTTCGCGGCCGTAGCGTCATGGACATGATCGAAATCGAGCACCTCACCAAACGCTACGGCGAGAAGACCGCCGTAGACGATCTCAGCTTCACCGTCAAGCCCGGGGTCGTGACCGGTTTCCTCGGTCCCAACGGCTCGGGCAAGTCCACCACCATGCGCGTCGTCATGGGGCTCGATGCCCCCACGACCGGCGTCGTCCGCGTGAACGGCAAGCACTACGCGCACGCCCCCTCCCCGATGACCGAGGTGGGCGCGCTTCTGGAGGCCAAGTCCATGCACGCGGGGCGCAGCGCCTATAAGCACCTGCTCGCGCTCGCCCACACACATTCGATCCCGAAGCGCCGCGTCACCGAGGTCATCGACACGGTCGGCCTGTCCGATGTGGCGGGCAAGCGCGTCGGCGGGTTCAGCCTCGGTATGGGCCAGCGGCTCGGCATCGCCGTCGCCCTCCTCGGCGACCCGGCCGTGCTGATCCTCGACGAGCCGGTCAACGGACTCGACCCCGACGGCGTCCGCTGGATTCGCAGGCTGCTCAAGCGCCTCGCCGCCGAAGGGCGGACGGTGTTCCTCTCCTCCCACTTGATGAGCGAGCTGTCCCAGACCGCCGATCACCTCGTCGTCATCGGCCGGGGCAAACTACTCGCCGACACCACCGTCGACGCGTTCGTCAACGGGCGCGGCGGCGGCAAGGTCAAGATCGTCTCCCCCGACGCGGCGGCGCTCGCCGAGCACCTCCAGGGACCGGGCATCACCATCGCCAGTCCGCAAGCGGGCGTCCTGGAGGTCCAGGGCGCCGAGGCCGCTCGCATCGGCGAGACCGCGGCGGCCCACGGCGTCGTCCTGCACGAGCTGCACACGGTGCACGCCTCCTTGGAGGAAGTGTTCATGGAGCTCACCGCCGACGTCGTCGAATACCAGCAGACCCAGGAAGGGGTGGCGGCACGATGAGCGCCACGATGCTCGACCAGGCCCCGGCGGCCTATTCGCCGCCGCGGCGGTTCCGACTGAGCGGCACCGGACTGCTGCGGTCGGAGTGGACCAAGTTCTGGTCGCTGCGCTCCAGCTGGATCGTCATGGCCTGCGCGGCCCTGTTCGGGTCCGGGATCGCCGTGGCGCTCGCCTTCGACTTCGCGAACGTCACGGCGCCCGCCGCGGACGGCGCGGCCGCCTCGCCCGTGGACCCGTTGAGCGCCTTGGACGTCTTCTTCGGGTTCGTGCTCGCCTCGGTGTTCATCGCCGTGCTCGGGGCGCTGTTCATCACCGGCGAGTACACGACCGGTTCGATCCGTTCGACCATGTCGGCGGCGCCGCGGCGGACGGGCGTGCTGTGGGCCAAGACCGGCGCTTTCGGTGGGATCGTGCTCGGGGTCTACTCCACACTGGTATTGGCGACGTTCTATGCCACGCAGGCGATCCTGTCGGACAGCGCGTACGGCGGCCTCGCCCTGTCCGACCCGGGCGTGCTGCGGATCCTCTGGGGTTATGCGGC
>JAJYSW010000111.1 GCA_021793335.1 Actinomycetes bacterium | reverse complement strand
GCGACTGGCGGACCAACCCGGCCACGCAGATCGCCTGGGGCCTGGACTACATCGAGGGCCGCTACGGCAGCCCGTGCGGTGCATGGTCGCATTCGGAGTCCAACGGCTGGTATTAGGGCCGGTTCAAGCGCTCCGGACGGGAACGGTCCGGCCCCCGCCGCGTCCCCGTCGGGCCTCGCCGATCCAAGACGGGATCGGGGAGGCCCTGCTCCTTGCGAGCGAATGAATGGACTCGGATACCGCCTCGCCCCCGAGCTCTCGACCCGGACGCCGTCCGCGATCGTTCTCCGAGAGCGAGGGGCCTGGAGAACGATCGAACCGAACGGGCCGCGGTGCATGCGACCGGCGCGAGCCGAGGCCGTCCCGCCCGGTGACCGCCGCCGAGGCCGGCGGTGCCGCGCTCCACCGTCAATGGGCCGCCGACGCCGTGCGCACCGCTCGCAGCAGCAGCCGCGCGTCACCGAGCTGGCGTTTGAGGCGACGCTCCAGCCCGGCGATCGGCGTCAGGTTCTGCGGGGCGCGCGGGTCCTTGTGCGCGGCCGAGGCCAAAGGCGGCAGGGCTGCCGCCGTGGCATCGGCCAGTGCCACCACCGCGTCCTCCCCGAGGCCGTCGGCCGCCTCGATGCGCGCCACGCCCGCCCAGCCGCGCGAGGAGGCGCCCGGCAGCCGCAGATACCACGAATAGCGCGGCCAGCCGGACATCAAATGGAACACCGGTGTGCGCTGCCCCGGCCCCAGCCGCTCGATCACCTCGTTGAGGCCCGCGGGAAGATAGGCACGGTGATGGCTCTTGATGTACCCGACGGAGTTCGGTAGCCGCGTACGGCCACGCAGCGGCCCGTCGAGCACCGCCAACTCCGCTTCCATGACCATGTCGGAGGCGGTCTTCGCTTCGAGCCTCGCCATCGCCACCTGGACCGCGGCGATGAGATCGGAGGGTTCGGCCGACCCGGCGTCCTGGAACACGTAGGGGCCGAAATCGACCTTCGGGTCCACTTCGGTGAACAGGCCGCGCTCGACCGCGATCTCGGTGACGGCCGCGACCTTGCCGTCGAGATCGCAGGCCACGGACCCGGCGGCCCAGGAGGCGCACAGTCCCGGACGGCGCTCGCCCCCCTCCAGCAGCTCCACCCTCGCGTCGATGCGGCGCACGCCGTCGACCAGGAGCAGCCGGGTCGGCCCGGTCTTCGGGGCGTCGATCGGGGCCCACTGCGCGATCGGCGTCTCGATCGCGGCCTTGACCTCCGCCGCGCCCGAACGGGACGGCGACTCGGGGTTGTCGGCGAAGGACGGGTCCCAGGCGTCGACGGTGATCCGCATGGTCACTCCATGGTCTTCTCGACGTGTGAGCCTTTGGCGTCCTTGATGATCTTGAAACGGACCGGGACCCGTTCGGCGAGGTCGGCGACGTGCGTGACCAGGCCGACGGTGCGCTCACTCGACACCGTCAGCGCCTCCAAAGTGGTGGCCACGGCGTCCAGCGTCTCGGGGTCGAGCGTGCCGAACCCCTCGTCGAGGATGATCGACTCCAGGCACGCGCCGTCGCGCGAGAGGCCCGCCAACTGGTCCGACAGCGCCAGGGCCAAGGACAGCGACGCCGCGAACGTCTCGCCGCCCGACAGGCTCCGCGCCGGGCGGGCCATATCGGCGTCGTGGTGGTCGATGACCCAGAAATCCTGGTCGCGGTAGATCAGGTCGTACTGGCCGCCGGTGATGCGGTTGAGCATCACCGTCGCCCCGGCCACGAGCTCGTCGAGCGCCTCGCTCAAGAGCCACTCCATGAACCGGCGGGCTTCGAGATGCGTCGCGAGTGCCTTGGCCACCTCGGTCTCGTGGGCGTATCGGCGGGTCTCGGCTTCGAGCTCGACGCGCTGGCGGCGGGCCTCGGCCAGGCGCTCGGCGGCGGCGCGGGAGGATTCGACGGCCCCGGCGTGCACGGCCACGTAATCGCCGCCCGCGCCGGTCCTGGGCACGGCGATGTCGAACTCGGCCATCGTGGCGAACAGCTCGGTCCGCAGCGCGGCGGCGCGGCCGTCGAGCGACTGAAGCTCACTTCGGGCGGCTTCGCGTTCGGCAGTGGCCCGCTCGAGCGCGTCCGCGGCCCATTCGATGAGCCGATGCCAGCTCTCGGCCAGATCCGTGCCGGCCGCGGGCGGGCCGAGGACGGCGACCTGGTCCCGGGCGTGCCCGAACTCGCGCCAGGCGCGCTGCTGCCGCTCTTCGGCGGCGGCCTTGCGCTTCTCGGCCTCGCGCAGCGCGCGACGCGCGGCCTTGAGCGCGGCGGCGGTGCCGCTGAGCAGCCGTCCGGCCTCGGCGGCGGATTCGCGTCGGGCCCGCAGCGCATCGGCGTCGGGCACGTCCTTGAGCTTGTTCTCCAGGCGGCGTTTCTTGACATCGAGCTCGGTGAGGCGCTCGGTGTAGCTGTCGAGTTTCGCCTGGAGGCTCACGACGGCGGCCTGCGCATCCTTGTACTCGGCGGTGGCCGTCTGCGAGGACCGCTGGGCCTCTTCCAGGGCCGCGGAGAGATCACGCTCGGGGATCGCCTGGACGGGACGGTCGCACACCGGGCAGTCGCCGCCGTTCGCCAGTTCGGCGCGCAGCGTCCCCGCCAGGTCCGCCATGCGGGCCCTGTGGACGGCCGCGTGCTGGATCTCGACCTCTTCGGCGGCGGCCCCTTCGAGCTCGGCGGCCTCCTCGTACTGGTGGCGCAGTTCCTCGGTCAGGTCCCGGCCGGTCTTCAGGCTCGCGTCGGTCTCGGCCAGCTCCTCCCAGGTCTTGAGCCGGCGTTCGATGAGCGCCGAATCGAGCCCGTCGAGTTCGGCGCGGAGCCGCTCGTCCTCGGCCTCGGTGGCCTCGACCTCGGCGCTCTTCGCGTTCACTCGTTCGACGGCGTCGGCGAGCTGCGCGGCGATGTCGTCCACGCCGCCGGGCCGCTTGATATAGGTCAGAGACGCCGAGTGCGCCTCGGCTGCTTCCAGGCGCCGACGCGCGGCCTTCACGGCGCCGTCGAGGCCGTCGAGCGCACCGGCCTTGTCGCGCACCGGTTCGGTCAGCTTCTCCAGTCGTTCGACCCGCAGCGACGCGGCGGCCAGTTCCTCATCGGAGACGTGCGGGATCTTCTGCAACTGGGCTTCGAGGGTCCGCCGCGCCGTGTCCGCGGCGTCGCGCCTGGCGCCGGCGAGCTGCTGGACGCGCCGATAGGCGCTGTGCCCCAAGAGGTTCTCCAGGATCTTGCGGCGATCGGCGGCCGTGGCGTGCAGGAACTCCGCGAACTCGCCCTGGGGGAGCAGCACGCACTTGGTGAACTGGTCGAACGGCAGCCCGATGATCCGCTCGGACTCGGTGCTCACCGTCGAAGGGCTTCCCGCCAGCGGCTTGCCCAGACCTTCGACGAGCGCGGTGTCGTCGGCGGGGTTCACGCCGGAGGGCAGCTGCTCCAGCGCGGCCATCGTGGTCTTGACGTTGCCGTTCTTGTCCCGGCGCAGAATCCGCGTCGCCACGTAGTTGCGCCCGGCGGCGGCGAACACGAGCCGCACCCGCCCCTCGGTGGCCGAAGGCGCGATCGCGTGCTGGGTGGTGTTATTGCGCCAGCGCGGCGTGCGCCCGTACAGGGCGAAGCACATCGCGTCGAGCACCGTGGACTTGCCCGCGCCGGTGGGGCCGGTGAGCGCGAAGAAGTCGACGTCGGTGAAATCGAGCGTGGCGGCCTCGGTATAGGAGCCGAAGCCGTGCATGTCCAGGCGTACCGGTCTCATGAGGACTCCTCTGCCGCGACGGTCTGCGTCTCCTCGTACAGCTCGGCGAACAGCGCCGCCACCGCCGGGTCGTCGTGCCCGTTCTCGGCGAGGTAGGCGTCGAACAGCTCGCCGGGGCTGCGGCCCGAGCGCCGTTGCCGCGGCGCGGCGGCGTCGGCGCGCATGATCGGATCGATGTGGATCTGCACGGCGCGCGGGAACAGATCGGCGACCTCCCCGCGCAGCCCCGCACGGGCCGGCTCGGTGACGAACACCCGCAGCCACGCGCGTTCGTCCACCTCGGCCTCACGCAGCTCATCGAGGGTGCCGCGCAGCGTCTTGAGCGGCACCGCCTCGGTCAGCGGCACCTGCCGCACGCGCGCGGGCGTGTCGGCGGTGACGTCGACGAGCGTGACGCTCGGCGTGTGGTCCTCCTCGCCGAAGTCCACCGCGAGCGGCCCGCCCGAGTAGCGGATCGGGCACGGCCCCTCGATCTGCTGCGCCCTGTGCAGGTGCCCCAGCGCCACATAGTTCGTCGAGGCCGGGAAGATCGCCGCCGGGACCGCATAATCGGCCACGGTGTGGACCTCGCGTTCGCCGCCGCCGACCTTGCCGCCGACGACCGTCAAGTGACCGCAGAACAGGTCCACCGTGTCGGCGCTGAAACTCTGCGAGAGCGCGGCCACCATGCGCCGGAGGTGATCGGCGTAGGCCGACTCGGTGTCGGCGGTGCTCAGCTCGAACAGCTCGGCGGCCCTGACCGCGTACCGCTGGTTCACGAACGGCAGCGCCGCGAGCCGCCACCGCTCGCCTCCGGAGGTCACACCGGTGACGAGGTGGTCGGCGGCCTTGCCGATGCGGCCCCGCAGGTGAATGCCCGCCGCGGCGGCCCACTCGCGCAGGGCCTCCAGACCGGGCCCGTTGTCGTGGTTCCCGGCGATCGCCACCACCTCGGCCCCGGTCCCGCGCAGCGCCGAGAGCGTCGAGGTCAGCAGTCGCTGCGCGGCACTGGAGGGCGAGGCGGTGTCGTACAGGTCTCCGGCCACGATCACGAGATCGACGCCCTCTTCACGGGCGATGTCGACGATCTGACCGAACACGGCGCGCTGCTCGTCCAGCCGGGCCCGGCCTTTCAACGTGACGCCGACGTGCCAGTCGGAGGTGTGCAGAATCCGCAAGGTGTCGCTCCTAGAACGGGATGTCGTCATCGTCGGCGGCCAGTTCGAACGGGTCGACCTTCGCCGTGACCGATCGCGCCGAGGACGCCGGAGCCGACCCGGCCTCGGCGGGCCGAGTGGCCCACGCCGGGAACGGGAAGTTCACCACCAGCGGCACCGGCAGCTCCGGCTGTCCGACGAACATGGTGCCCGGCTTGGCCATCAGGACCCGCTGCCGCTGCGCCTGAGTCAGGAAGCCGTACTCCGGGCGCGTGGCCTCGGCCGCGTCCAGGCGCCCCACGACACGCACCGCGGAGTTCGAGGCGATGCGCCGCTCGACCTCGCTGGCGGTCTGCTGCGCGCCGATGAGGATCACCCCGAGCGACCGGCCGCGCTCGGCGATGTCGAGCAGGATGTCCTTGATCGGGCTGGTGCCCTCCCGAGGCGCGTACTTGTTGAGCTCGTCGAGGACGACGAACTGGAGCGGCCTGGCCGTACCGGCCTTCTCCTTGCGCTCGAACTCGCCGCGCAGCACCACGCCGACGACGAACCGCTGCGCCCGATCCGGCAGGTTGTGCAGGTCCACGACGGTCACCTGCGCCTCGGAGGCGATCGCTCCGCCCCGCGGCGGCAGGTCCCCGCGGACGAGCCGCCCGATGTCCCTACCGGAGGCGATGAGGCGGCGGATGAACGCATTGACGGTGCCCAGCCCGATCGCCGAGCCGGCCCATTCCACGCGCGTCGCATCGTCCGAGAGCCGTTCGCAGATCAGGTCGACCAGGTCCCGGTACGTCGTCAGCAGTTGGCCGTCGACGGCGACCGCGCCGTTGTCCTTCGGGCGTGCCTCCTTGCGCAGCCGCGCAGCCACCTGGTGCACGACCATCGTGTACTGCTGTCGATCGTCGTCGGCGTCGGCGAACACGAACGGCAGGAGCCCGCCGGAGCAGAATTCGGCGAGCGTCCAATAGAACGCGTCGACACCGGTGGACCGGCACGCCACGTCGGGGACGCCGTTGCCGTCGCCCTCCCGGGGCGGGGCGAGCACCTCCACGGATTTGAACGCGCCCGGCGGCATGCCCAGCCGCCGGTACGCCTCGCGGATCTCCTCGTCGATCCGGGTGTTGTCGTGGTCCAGCAGCAGCAGGTCCTCGCCTTTGACGTTGAAGATCAGCGCCTTCGTGTTCGCGGCCTCGGCGCCGATCGCGCCCGAGTTCAGCAGCGAGTACAGCAGCCACGTCGCGAACGACGTCTTCGTCGCCACGCCCGAGATGCCCGAGATGGACACATGGGCGCCCCGCGTGCCGTCGAGGAAGTCCGCGTTGAGGAACACCGCTTGGCCGTCCCGCGAGAACCCCAGCGGCACCTGGCGTTCCATGCCGTCGAAGTACAGTGCCCGATCCCGCTCGGCCCCGGTGGCGCGCTCGACCGCCGCTCCCGGCGTCGGGGGCACGAACACTTCCGGCTCGACCCGGGTGACGGTGACCTCGGCGGCCTCCTGCACCTGTGCGGGCAGCAGCCCTCCGGCGATGTCGAAGACGTCGGAGTCGAATTGCGCGCCCTCGTGGCGGCTCCGGACCGTGGTGACCACCCCGGAGATGCGGACGGTGCCCACGCCGGGGACCTCCCGCTCGGTGGTGAGCACATCGTCGAGCTGCGCGTACGCCGCTGAGTCGACGCCCACCCAGAACGAGAGGGGAGTGGCGTCCTCGGTGCCGAGCACCCTGCCCACCGAATCAGTCATGCGACTCATCCTCTCAGGTAGCGCAGGATGAGGTTGCCCTCGGCTTCGATGACGTGTCGCAGCCGCAGCGGCCGGGCCGAATCGGACGACCGGCCCTCGGCGACCCGCACCGGCCCCGCTCCCGCCAGCAGCGGCGACACCGTCAGGCACAGCTCGTCGACCAGGTCGGCGGCGATCAAGTCCCCGAAGACGGTCGGGCCGCCCTCGCACAGGATCTGCCGCAGCCCCATTTCGCGCATGACCTCCACTGCGGCGCGGTAATCGATCGCGCCGGAGCCGACCGCGATGACGTCGGCGACCTCACGCAGCGAAGCCATCTGATCCACTGTGGCATCAGCTGAGCAGATCACGATCGGTTTGCGGGCGGCCCGCGCGAACAGCGGCGCGCCCGGATCGAGCCGAGCCGAGCGTGAAGCCACGGCCATGACCGGGACGTTCGGCAGGCCCCGATCGGACCGCCACGCCACGCGCTCGGGATTGAGTTCGAGCGGGCCGTACCCCTCGGCCAGCACCGTTCCGGACCCGGCCACCAGCACATCGCACCGGGCCCGCAGCACCTTGAAGACCCGCTTATCGGACTTCCCCGACAAAGGACCGGAGAGCCCGTTCAATGTGGCCGCCCCGTCGGCGCTGGCCACGAAGTTCACCCGCAGCCAGTCCTCTTCGGGGGGCGCGTACGCACTGTAGAGTTCGGCCTCGCTCAACTCATCGAGCTTCAGGTACTGCACATCTGACACGGCCACAACCTAACTCATCGAACCGACAAAGCAAGGCATCCATCGCCCCGATTCCCTCCTGCGAACCCGATGATCGGCCGGAGCCGAAAGCCCCCCGGTCGTGCCCCATGCGAATCGCGGCGCTCCCGCCGTCACCGACTCTACGGTGCCGCGCACCGTGCTCATGCGGCCACGCGCCGCCCGGACCTCGCGCGCACCGGAACCGGAGCGGCGCATGAGGACGGTCCGGTCCGAGGACTCCGGGCCCGCCTCGCCGTTCAGACGCCGAGCACGCGCTCCAGATACGCATTCGTGAAACGGCGCTCGGGATCCACTTCGTCCCTGACCGACAGGAAATCGTTGAAGTGCGCGTAGCGCTCCCCGAGCGCCTTGGCCTCCAGCCAGTGCATCTTCCCCCAATGCGGACGGCCGTCGACGGCATTGCAGATATCGGCCGCCGCCTTGAAGTACTCCTCGTGCCCGTGCCGGTGGTACTGGTGCACCGCGACATAGGCCGTCTTGCGGCCGTAGGCGGTCGAGAGCCACACATCGTCGGCGGCCGCGAACCTCACCTCCACCGGGAAGGAGACCTTGAAGCCCCGCTCGTCCACCCGGGCCTTGAGATCATGCAGCACCGCCGGCAGCGCCTCGCGCGGCACCGCGTACTCCATCTCCCGGAACACGACGCGCCTGGGCGAGGCGAACACCCGGTGCGACACGTCGGTGTAATTGCGGGCGTTCCACACGCGACCGGCCAAGCGGTTCAGGCTCGGCACGGCCCGAGGGAACCGCGCCCCCACCCGGTTGCTCATCTCGAACAGGGTGTTCTCGGTGACGCCCTCGTTCCACCAGTACGCCAGGCGCGTGGGACGGCGCTTGCGCTCCTCCATCGAGTAGCGGTTGTTCTGCTTGGTCAGCGTCCGATCGGTGTGCGGGAACCAGTAGAACTCGAAGTGGTCGTTCTCGGCCACCAGCTCGTCCAGGCCGCCCAGGACCGCGTCCAGACGCATCGGCGTCTCCACCGCCTGGAGCTGGAACGACGGCACGCACTGGATCGTCACCTCGGTGATGATCCCGAGCGCGCCCAGCCCGATCCGGGCCGCGGCGAACAGCTCGGGCCGCTGCTCGGGAGAGCAGCGCACCACAGTGCCGTCGGCCAGCACCATCTGGAGCGCGCTCACCTGCCAGGACAGGCCCCGGTAGCGCTCCCCGGTGCCGTGCGTGCCGGTCGAGATCGCGCCCGAGACCGTCTGGCGGTCGATATCGCCCATGTTCTCCAGCGCCAGGCCGTGCGCGTCCAGGATCTGGTTGAGCCGCCACAAGGGCATGCCGGCCTCGACGGTGACCAGATTCGTCCGGGTGTCGACGCGCACCACGCCGTCCATGTCGCTCATGTCGACCATGACGCCCTCGGGAGCGGCGATACTGCTGAAGGAATGACCGGCTCCCACCGCTTTGACGCGCAGACCGTCATCGGCGGCGTCGCGTACCGCCGCGGCGATCTCGCCCGCCCCGCCGGGTCTCACGATCCGGACCGGTTCGACGGCTTCGGTGCGGGACCAGTTCTGCCAAGGAGAGGTAGCCATTGGGTCTCCGGTATGTCTGCGGTCTACGTAAAGGTAGCTTTCATCTAACCCCACACTAAAGAGGAGGGAAGACGCATGGGTCTTGAGACCGTACCGAGCCTCGGATCGAGGGAGCGCCTGTTCACCGAGCTCGACCGTGCGACGGCGAACCTTCAGCCGCCTTTCGCCGCAGTCGAACTCGGCGCGTTCGACACCAACGCGGCCATTCTGAGGCGCAACGCGCTCGGCAAGCCGCTGCGACTGGCCAGCAAGTCCCTGCGGTGCCGGGCCCTCATGCGCCGGGCTCTGGCGCAACCCGGGTTCAAAGGCATCCTCGCCTACACGCTGCCCGAGGCGCTGTGGCTGGCCGAGGAGTTCGACGACGTCGTGGTCGCCTACCCCACGGCGAACACCGATGCCCTGCGTCACCTGGCCGGCGACGAGGAGCTGGCGCGGCGCGTGACGCTCATGGTCGACTCGGTCGAGCACCTCGATCACCTCCGGCGGGCCGTCGAACCCGTCCCCGGCAGGCCGCTGCGGCTGTGCCTGGAACTGGACATGTCGCTGGAGCTCTTCGGCGGCCGCGTCCACATCGGCGCCTACCGCTCGCCGGTGCGCACTCCCGAACAGGCTTTGGCCATGGCCCACGAGATCGATAAGCGCCCGGGCGTGAGCCTGGTGGGCCTGATGGGCTATGAGTCGCAGATCGCCGGTGTCCAGGACGGCGCCGGGGCCGCCGGGCTCCAGTACCCGCTGGTGCGGCTCATGCAGCGGTTCTCCCGCGTCGAGCTCGCCGAGCGGCGCGCCGCGGCCGTCGCCGCGATCAGGAGCGTGGCCGATATCGAGTTCGTCAACGGCGGCGGCACCGGCTCGGTCGCCTCGACGGCCGCCGACCCCTCGGTCACCGAGATCGCCGCCGGCTCGGGCCTGTACTCGCCGGCGCTGTTCGACGGCTACCGGTCCATCCGCCCGCTCCCGGCCGCGTTCTTCGCCGTACCGGTGGTGCGCCGCCCCCGCAAGGGCGTCGTCACCGCCCTGGGCGGCGGCTGGACCGCTTCGGGCGCGCCCGGGTGGGACCGCCTGCCGAAGCCGGCGTTCCCCTCCGGCCTGTCCTACACCAGGACCGAGGGCGCCGGAGAG
The DNA here is from genome assembly GCA_021793335.1 of Actinomycetes bacterium. GTDB lineage: Bacteria > Actinomycetota > Actinomycetes > Mycobacteriales > Micromonosporaceae > Glycomyces. The sequence goes on along the minus strand of JAJYSW010000111.1, from coordinate 195 downwards.
GTCCAGACCCCGCTGCGGGGCCGGGCCGCCGACGATCTGGCCCTCGGTTCCCGGGTGTGGATGCGCCACGCCAAGGCCGGGGAACTGGCCGAGCGGGTCAACACCCTGCAACTGGTCGCCGCCGGCCGGATCGTCGACGAGGTGCCCACCTACCGCGGCGAGGGCTTCGCCTTCGCTTAGGCCCTGAGATCGGAA
>JAJYSW010000110.1 GCA_021793335.1 Actinomycetes bacterium | reverse complement strand
ACGAGGCGTCGCACCGTGCACTCCCCCCTCATTGCCACCAATGATGACAGCGGGGAATGCGCAGTCCCGTGCGCCGCCGCATTGGACGCCCTCGCCGCGGCGGCCCATCCGATTCAAGGGGGAGAACGCCGGTGAGCGCTCCTGAATAGGCCGGGGTCGAGGCCGCGGGTCGGACGAGACGGGCTCCCCGGCCCCAGGGATCGCAGAGGACCACTGCTCTTCGGCCCGGACGATGCACCGTATCGCCGGGAGGCGATGCCGAGCGGACCGGGCATTCCACGAGTTCGCCCGCGTGCCGCCCGGACGGCCCCGGCCCGCGCTAAAGGCTCCAGGCGCCCTGGGTCTTCAACATGATCGAATACACCGAGTCCGTCGCGCACACGAACAGGCGATTGCGCTTGGGCCCGCCGAAGACCAGATTCGATACGGCCGGCTGGGGGATCGGCAGCGTCGCCAACAGCGTCCCGTCCGGATGGAAGCAGTACACGTCCGCCGCCGCGGCCCAGACGCGGCCCTCGACGTCGAGGCGCAACCCGTCGAAGTGACCACCGGGGCACTCGGCGAAGACCTCGCCGCCGCTCAACGCGGACCCGTGGACCGCAAAGGACCTGATGTGCCCGCGCGCCGTGTCGGCGATGTAGAGGCGGCGCTCGTCGGGGGAGAAGGCGAGCCCATTGGGGCGGTCGAAGTCGTCGGCGACTCGATCCACCGTGCCCGAGACGGGATCGATGCGGTACACGTGGCACCCGTCGATCTCGGGCTCGGCCCGGTGGCCCTCATAGTCGTCGGCGATCCCATAAGACGGATCGGTGAACCAGACCGCGCCATCGGCGGACACCACCGCGTCGTTGGGACTGTTGAGCCGCTTCCCGTTCCAGCGATCGGCCAGGACCGTGACCGAACCGTCGAATTCGGTGCGGGTGACCCGCCGCCCGCCATGCTCGCAGGAGACCAGGCGGCCCTGTCGGTCGAGCGTGTGGCCGTTCGTGTAGCCGGCGGGGGAGCGGAAGACGCCCACTGAGCCGTTCGTCTCGTCCCAGCGCAGCATCCGGTCGTTCGGGATGTCGCTGAACAGCAGGTAGCGGCCCGAGGGGACGTACACCGGTCCTTCGACCCAACGGCCGCCCGAGTAGAGGCGTTCGAGGTACCTGTCGCCGCCGATGTGGCCGCGCTCATCGTGGATTTCGAACGTCACGGGTGTGGTGTGCATCGGACGGCTCCCTGTCGACCGGTGGTGTCTCCCGCGAATCTATACGGTCGCTCCCGTGCCGCGGGGCCGGGCGGCCGAGGCGGGCGGTCCGGGACCGCGCCGACGGCGTGACCGGACCGGGTGCTTTAATGGTCGCCGTGCCACGTGGCGCCGACCAAGAGACCGAGGCCGGTCGGCAGCCGGGTGAGCGCCGTACATCGAAGGGTCGTGTCATGAGGTTCCACTCCGCACTCTCCGTGTGACGTCAGCGCCTTCGCGCACCGTCTTCCGTTCTCGGCGTTGCCGAGCGCCGCCCTGCAACGTCTCGCCCACGCCTCCATGAGGGACGCCGCGCCGTCGGCGTGCCCCGGAGGCTCCGCACGGCCGCAGCAACGCCGTGCCGCGATCATTCCCGACCGTCCGCCCGCGCGGACGCCGTACCTCACGGAGCATCACCGCATACATGCAGAATTTCGACGACGACCCGACCACCGACGAACCCTCGGCCGGGGCCTACAGCCTCGCCGACAAGCTGCTCGAAGTCCACGCCTGGCTGCGTTCGCAGCTTCGGCACGTCCGCGCCGAGGCCGAGGCGTACTTCACCGCCTCCGCCGGTCCAGGTGGGGCGCCGAAACCGGGACTCGGCCTGCAACTGCGCCGGCACTGCCTGGAGTTCTGCCAGGCACTGGAATTCCACCACACCGGAGAGGAGCGCATCTTCCCCGTCATCGAGGGATACCAGCCGCAACTGCGCGAGGCCCTCGATCGGCTCCGCGCTGAACATCGGACGGTGGCGCTCATCCAAGGCGAGCTCGTGGCGCTGCTGGCCGAGGTCGACTCGGTCGACCCGGCGGCCTTCCTCGCCGAGCTCGACCGGATGGCGGAGGAGTTGACCGCACACCTGGACTATGAGGAGGAATCGCTGATCCCGGCTCTGGCCGAGGTGCCGTTCCCTCCGGCCGCGCCGCCGGAGGAGTGACCCCCGTGCCGGTCCCGTGATGTTCCGTCCTCCGACCGAGGCGCGACGCATCGGCCGCCCCGCGCTCTCGTCGGCGCCGCACCTGTGGGCCTTGTGTCGCGGGACGGTCGCGCCTAACCTGATAGAACCATCGAAAGCGGTCGATACCAGAATGCGATCGTTCACACATGAGATAGGAACAGCAATGGGACCGGCACTCCCTGACAGAAGAACACGATGGCGCAGCGCGGCCGCGCTCTCCTCGGCCGCCCTCGTCGCGGCCGGCGGAGCCGCCTTCGTCATGACCGCGGCCTCGGCGGACGAGGCGGGATGCGACGTGGACTACCACGTGACGGCCGAATGGCCCGGCGGCTTCAACGCCGACGTCGTCGTCACCAACCTCGGCGGGCCCCTCGACGGCTGGGACCTCGAATGGAGTTTCGGGGCCGGACAGCAGGTCCACAACGCCTGGAACGCCGATATCGAGCAGTCCGGCTCGCACGTCACCGCGAGAGGCGTGGCGCACAACCGCGTGCTCCAAGCCGGCAGCACCGTCGACTTCGGCTTCACCGCTGCTTTCGACGAGGCCGCGGGCAACGCCGCACCGAGCGACTTCATGCTGGGCGGTATCGAATGCACGGGTCGGACCGAGCCCGTCCCGACCGACCCGCCGACCGACGTCCCCACCGAGGAGCCGACCGAACCGGGGCACGGCGGCGGCAGCCAGAGCGAATGGGACCCGCCCGCCCACCTGGAGCAGCCGCTGAACGAGGTCTGGGCGCATGTCGAGGACACCTATGACCTCGGGTTCACCAACTTCGGCTGGGACCAGGTCATGGCCACCGGCGGCAAGATCAACTACTGCGTCCGCTGGGACTCGCACGAGCCGGTCTCGGTCTCGCTGCGCGAGGACATCGAGGCCAAGCTCGTCGAGCAGTACCAGCTGTGGTTCGACCACATGATCGGCTGGAACGACTGGCCCTTCCAGGAAATCGAGGTCGAGGTCGTCGGCTGGGCCGCTTATGACCGGGACCTCCTCCAGTGGAACGACGACTCGGTCGACGTCTACATCGGCGACATCCGCGAGGACGCACCGCAGTGCGCCGAGGAGTGCGGCCGGTTCTTCAACCGGGGCGGGAGCTATCCGAACTGCCCCGGGGGCCACGCACGCCACTACGATCAGAGCCTGTGGCTCACTCAGGGCATGGGCGGCGGCGCCGGCGGCGACTGGGGCCAACGCATGGGCAGCGAGTACTTCGTGAACTCGCTCGGATCGGCCCAGGTCACGGTCTACCTGCACGAGGTCGGGCACACCTTCGGGCTCGACGATTTCTACGACTGGACGCCGAGCGGCCAGTGCTGCTTCATCATGAAGGCCGGTTCGTCGAGCACTATCACCGAGTTCGACGAGTGGATGCTGCGCGATTGGTGGCGGCACCTGAAACCTCGCTACGGACTCTGAGCGGCGCCATGCGCGAGACTCCATGAGCGTGTGAGCATTGAGGAGGCCCCGGTCCGCCGGGGCCTCCTCCGTCCTGATGCGACCTGCCGTGTCGGTGCGACCCTGCCAGGCGCGCGAAACAAGTGTTTTCCAGTGTTTTGTCATGTAATGTTCGGCATCGCGCTAATATAAAAGAAGGTTTTTCACGCATGGGCCGGCGTCGACCGGTCGCCGGTGCCACAGGGCGGCAGCCCGGCGAACCGGCCGAGCCCTCCCTCCGGAACGAGGGCCACCACCTCACGACCGCACCTCGACCACCGGCAAAGGAGCCGCGGTTGTCCACTTCTGACATCCTCCTCGGCGAGGTGCTCGGCACCGCCGTGCTGGTCCTGCTCGGCGGCGGCGTCTGCGCCGCGGTCAACTTCAAGCGGTCCAAGGCATACGGAGCCGGCTGGAACGCGATCGCCTTCGGATGGGGCCTCGGCGTCCTCACCGGCGCTTACATCGCCGCCGGCGTCTCAGGCGCCCACCTCAACCCCGCGGTCACGCTCGGCCTCGCCATCCAGGGCGGCGTTGCATGGACCGATGTGCCCGTCTATATCGCCGCCGAGATCGTCGGCGCCATGATCGGCGCCTTCCTCGTCTGGATCGCCTACTACGGGCAGTTCCGCTCCCACCTGGCCGAGACCGGCGTCCAGGCCGGACCGGTCGACCGCGACACCGCCGAAGTCCCGGTGCGGAAGGCCGGACCGCTCCTGGGCGTCTTCTCCACCGGCCCGGAGATCCGCAACAGCGTCCAGAACCTGTCCACTGAGATCATCGCGACCTTCGTCCTCGTCATCGCCGTCCTCACCCAGGGGCTCAACAACGACGGCGACGGCCTGGGCAACCTCGGCGTGCTCATCACCGCGCTCGTCGTCATCGGCATCGGCCTCTCCCTCGGGGGCCCCACCGGATACGCCATCAACCCCGCTCGCGACCTCGGCCCCCGCATCGTCCACACACTCCTACCGATCAAAGGCAAAGGCGGCTCGGACTGGGGCTACGTTTGGGTGCCGATCACCGGGCCGCTCATCGGCGCCGCGCTGGCGGGCGGCCTCTACACCGTTGCCTTCGCCTAGCCATGGCAGGAAGATCGAACCAGATCAACGACGTTCAGGAGCGCACCATGACCGAGGCACCCACCGCGGGCCCCTGCATCGCGGCCATCGACCAGGGCACCACCTCCAGCCGCTGCATCATCTTCGACCACGGCGGCCGCATCGTCGCCGTCGACCAGAAGGAGCACGAGCAGATCTTCCCCAGGCCCGGCTGGGTCGAGCACGACGCCGCCGAGATCTGGACCAACATCCAGGAGGTCGTCGTCGGCGCGATGGCCAAGGCCGGGGCCGTCCGCGACGACATCCGCGCCGTCGGCATCACCAACCAGCGCGAGACCACCGTGCTGTGGGACCGGCACACCGGCGAGCCGGTCCACAACGCGATCGTCTGGCAGGACACGCGCACCGACGCGCTGTGCAGGGAACTGGGCGGCGAGATCGGCCAGGACCGGTTCCGCCGCGAGACCGGGCTGCCGCTGGCCGCCTACTTCGCCGGACCCAAGATCACCTGGCTGCTCGACAACGTCGACGGCCTGCGCGAACGCGCCGAAGCCGGCGACCTGATGTTCGGCACCATGGATTCCTGGGTCATCTGGAACCTCACCGGCGGCGTCGGCGGCGGCGCGCACGTCACCGATGTCACCAACGCCTCCCGCACCCTGATGATGAACCTGAGCGACCTGAACTGGAATGAGGACATCGCTGCGGCCATCGGCGTGCCGACGCGACTCCTCCCCGAAATCCGCTCCTCCTCGGAGATCTACGGCGAGGTCGCCGGAGGCGCCCTCGGCGGGGTGCTCGGCGGCGTGCCCGTCGCCGCCGCCCTCGGCGACCAGCAGGCCGCCCTATTCGGGCAGGCCTGCTACGACGTCGGGGAGGCCAAGTCCACCTACGGCACCGGCACGTTCATGCTCATGAACACCGGCGAGAAGCTCATCCACTCGGAATCGGGCCTGCTCACCACCGTCGGCTACCGCATCGGCGAAGACGACCCGGTCTACGCCCTCGAAGGCGCGATAGCCGTCACCGGCGCGCTCGTGCAGTGGCTGCGCGACCAGATGGGGCTCATCGGCGCCGCCGCCGAGATCGAGACCCTCGCCGCCAGTGTGGAGGACAACGGCGGCGCCTACTTCGTCCCGGCCTTCTCCGGCCTCTTCGCGCCCCACTGGCGAAGCGACGCGCGCGGCCTCATCGCGGGACTCACCGGATACGTCACCAAAGCCCACATCGCCCGCGCCGTCCTGGAGGCCACCGCCTGGCAGACCCGCGAGATCGCCGATGCGATGGCCGAGGACTCCGGCGTCGAGCTCGCCGCGCTCAAGGTCGACGGCGGCATGACCGCGAACAACCTGCTGATGCAGTTCCTCGCCGATGTCCTCGACGCGCCCGTGGTCCGCCCCGTGGTCGCCGAGACGACCTGCCTCGGCGCCGCCTATGCCGCCGGCCTCGCCGTCGGGTTCTGGGAGGGCGTCGACGACCTGCGGGCGAACTGGCGCCGTGACGCCGAATGGACGCCCGACATGGACCCCGGAGCGCGTGAGAGCGAATACCGTCAATGGCGTAAGGCCGTCGAGCGGACCATGGGATGGATCGAGGAGTGAAGGAGCAGGGCCATGACCACCGTGCAGCACGTTCCCGGTGCGGGAATGGACCAGATCGACGGGTCGTCCGCGTTCGTCGGCGCGAACCCGAGCCGTGCCGAGAGCCGCGAACAGCTGTCGGAGGCGTTCTACGACCTGCTGGTGATCGGCGGTGGCATCCTGGGCACCTCCACCGCCTGGCATGCCGCCCAGTCGGGGCTGCGGGTGGCCCTGGTGGACGCCGGCGACTTCGCGGGGGCCACCTCATCGGCCTCCTCGAAACTCCTCCACGGCGGTCTGCGATACCTCCAGACCGGATCGGTGAAGCTCGTGTCCGAGAACCACGTTGAACGCCGCGCGCTCACCCGCGCGGTCGCACCCCACCTGTCCAACCCGCTCACCTTCTACCTGCCGGTCTACAAGGGCGGCCCGCACGGCGCGGCCAAGCTCGGCGCGGGCGTGTTCGCCTACTCGGCACTGTCGGGCTTCGGTGACGGCATCGGCCACCTCATGAACCCGGCCAAGGCCAGGGCCGACGTCCCGGAGCTGCGCACCGAGCACCTCAAGACCGTGGCCGTCTACCGCGACAGCCAGATGAACGATGCCAGGCTGGCGCTCATGACCGTCCGCGCCGCCGCCGACTCGGGCGCGGCCGTCCTCAACCACGCCGAGGCCGTGGGCCTGCGGTTCACGCAGGGCCGCGTCACCGGCGCCGAGCTGCACGACCGCATCGACGACGTCGCGTTCGGCATCGACGCGCGCGTGGTGCTGAACGCGACCGGGCCATGGGTCGATCACCTGCGGCGCATGGAGGACCGGGAGGCCGCACCGTCGATCCGCCTGTCGAAGGGCGCGCACCTGGTCCTCAAACGCACCTCGCCCTGGCGTGCCGCGCTGGCGACCCCGATCGGCAAGTACCGCATCTCCTTCGCCCTGCCGTGGGAGGACATGCTGCTGCTGGGGACCACCGACGAGGAGTACACCGGCGATCCGGGGGCCGTGTCGGTCACCGAGTCCGACGTCGAGCAGATCCTCGGCGAGGCCGGTCGCTCGGTGCGGGACCGGCAGCTGCGGCGCGAGCTGATCACCTACTCCTTCGCCGGGCTCCGCGTCCTGCCCGGCGGGCCCGGAGCGACCTCGAAGGCCAAGCGGGAGACGATGGTGACCGAGGGCAGAGGCGGGATGCTGTCGGTCTCCGGAGGCAAGTGGACCACCTTCCGACACATCGGACGTGCCGTGACGCGCCGACTCGCGTCGCTGCCGGGCCGTTCGCTCGCCCGGGACATGCAGCCGCAGGCGGCCTTGCCGAAGCGCCCGCCGCTGCCGGGCATCGCGAACCCCCGCGCGGTCGAGCGACGGCTGCTGAGCGACGGCGGCCGGCCGGTCCCGCACCTGGGCGCGGACACGGCCAGGCACCTGGCGACCCACTACGGTTCGGTCGCGTTCGACATCGCGAGGCTGGCGGGGGAGCGTCCGGCATTGGCCGAGCGGATCCACCCCGACGCGCCCGAGATCTGGGCGCAGGCGGTGTACGCGCGCGACCACGAGTGGGCCGAGACGGTCGAGGACGTGCTGCGCCGCCGCACCACCCTGACGGTCAGGGGCCTGGACACGCCCCAGGTCCGAGAAGCGGTCCGGCGGGTGCTCGAAGCCTGAGTGAGATGTCGGGCCGCGCCGGTCATTCGGCGCGACCCGCTCACTGCCGGTCCACGTCGGGGTGGATCGCCACGAACAGCGAATACGGCTGCGCGCCCGGGCCCGGTTTCTGGCGTTCGAGTTCACTCAGCAGGGCCCGCAGCCGCTCGTGGAACCGCTCGTACTGCTCCTCGTCCAGACGCAGTCCGAGCCTCGCCGTGTTCACCTGCGCCGGATCGCCCACCGCGGACACCTCGGACTGGAACACCTGGAGCATGGCCGCGTTCAGATCCGAATGGTGCTCCGTGCCCAGGCGCAGGTTCCAGGACTTGCGCGTGGCCAGGTACGGGATCTCGCGCGCGCCCCGCGCGCCGGACCGCTCCTCCTGCGCCGCCAGGAAGCCCGTGGCGACCAGGGTGCGCACGTGGTGCAGCACCGTGGCCGGGTTCGCGTCGAGCCGCTCGGCGATCTCCTTGTTCGTCAGCGCCTCGTCGAGGCACAGTCTGAGGATTCGCAGCCGCACCGCCGATGCCACCGCTTTGGCCTCGGCCTCGGTCGCGAGCCGCCGATCGTCGTTCTCATCGGTCACGCCATCATCGTAACCGCATGAGTGATTGACATTCCCAAATTGATTGGGAATACTCAATCACATGATCGTCATGCTGAACGAGTCTCTGAAAGAGCTGCTGAACGGAGCCGCCGGATGAGCCGTCCCGGACTCCTTCGCGACCGCGACTTCCGCGGCCTGTTCCTGTCCACCACCGTCAGCCAGTTCGGCCAGCAGATCACCGTCCTCGCGCTCCCCCTGGCGGCGGTCCTCACGCTCGATGTCGGCGAGTTCGAAGTCGGCGTCCTGGCTGCCATGTCCACACTCGCCTTCCTGCTCATCGGGCTGCCCGCCGGAGCCTGGGTCGACCGGATGCGCCGCCGCAATGTCCTCATCACCGCCGACCTCGCCCGCGCCGCAGCCCTGCTGACCGTCCCCATCGCATGGTGGGCCGACGTGCTCACCATCTGGCACCTCTACGCCACAGCGCTGCTGATGGGCGCCCTCACCGTCTTCTTCGACGTCGCCTATCAGAGCTACCTGCCGCACCTCGTCGGCCGCGCGAACCTCGTCGAAGGCAACGCGAAGCTCGAAACCGTCCGATCCGCCGCCCAACTCAGCGGCCCCGCACTCGCCGGACAGCTCGTCGGCTGGCTCACCGCCCCCTTCGCCCTCGCCTTCGACGCGATCGCGATGGGCGCCTCGGCGCTGTTCGTCGTGTTCATCCGCAAACGCGAGGACCGGCCGCAGGTCGAGCGCGGCTCCAAAATCACCGGAGAGATCAAGGAGGGCCTGGCGTTCGTCCTGCGCAACCGCCTCCTGACCGCCATCGTCGCCTGCACCGCCTGGGGCAATCTCTGCATGGCGGCCTTCACGGCGATGACCTTGGTCTTCCTCCCGCGCGAGATGGGCCTCTCGCCCGGAGCGATGGGGCTGTTCTACTCGCTGTTCGGCTGCGGCGGTCTGCTCGGCGCGTTCCTGACCCGGACCGCAGCCGCCCGAATCGGCGAAGGCCGGATCATCTGGGTCTCCATGGCGATCACCTCGCCGGGCCTGTTGCTTTTGCCCGCCGCCCAGCCCGGCTGGCAGATCTGGCTCGCCGCGATCGGGATGGCCTACGTCGGGATCGGCGTCGTCGTCTACAACGTCACACAGGTCAGCTTCCGGCAGCGCCTGACCCCCGATCGGCTGCTGGGCCGCATGAACGCCACGGTCCGCTTCCTCGTATGGGGCACACAGCCCCTGGGCGCGCTCCTCGGCGGCGTCATCGGTCAGCTCTTCGGTGCGCGCACCGCGCTGTGGGCTGCCGGCCTCGCCGCCTGCCTGGCGTTCCTGCCGGTGCTCCTCTCGCCCCTACGGAACATGCGCGACCTCCCGAACCCCACCGAGGAGGCCGAACCGGTCGGAGTCTGAGGAGGCTCAGCCGAACTCGCTGAACGCGGGCGCGTAGCTGAAGCCGCCGCGCAGCCCTTCGTGCCATGCGGTGAGCGGCCGGACCTGGAAATTCGTGGCCCATTGAGGAACGGACGGAGTCACGCCGAGTTCGGCGGCGAGCACGAAGCCGAAGCGCTCGTAAAACCTCGGGTCGCCCAGCAGAACGATCCCCGGTTCCTCGCGGCCCTCGGCCGCACCGATCACCGCGTGCATCAACGCCGAACCGATCGCTCTGCCCTGCAACGACGGCTCGACCCCGATCGGCCCGAGCCCGGGCACCCGTTTCCCGCCCAGACGCCCATACGAGCAGGCCACATGGCCGACCACCTTCCCACCGATCTCGGCCGCCAGCGACAGGTGCGGGGCCCAG
>JAJYSW010000109.1 GCA_021793335.1 Actinomycetes bacterium | reverse complement strand
AACAGGTCTCCGTCGTCGGCTACGACGACAGCCGTATCGCCGGGCTCGGCCATGTCGACCTGACCACAGTGCGCCAGGACGCGCATCGATTGGCACGCTTGGCGGTACAGGCGGCCGATGAGCAGCTCCGCGGCGTCCGCTCGGCCGGGGCGCACATGCGACTGGAGTCGCGGCTGCTCGTCCGCGGCACGAGCGGGCCGCCGCGCTCCCGCTGAGACCCATTCGAGCCCCATCTATTGACATATATCTATTCGGATGACAGTATGTTCGTTGGTACCGCTCCCAATGTTGATTTGAAGGGAACCCCATGCCGCGACTGTCCCCCATACCCTCGCGAAGACCACGCCGAGCCGTCCTAGCGGCGGCCACCGTCGGGGCACTGACGCTCTCGGCCGCCGCGGTCGCCACGGCGTACGCCCAGGAGGACGAGCCCTCCAACCTCATCGTCAACGGTGATTTCGCCACCGGTTCCGCCGATCCGTGGTGGGTCACCGAGAACCTCTCAGGCGCCGTCGCCGACGGTGAGTGGTGCATCGACGTGCCGGGCGGGACGGTCAACGCCTGGGACGCCATCCTCGGCCAGAACGATCTGCCTCTGGCCGAGGGCGAATCCTATGAGCTGCGCTTCACGGCCCGAGCCACCGAGCCGGTCAGCGTCCGCACCCTCATCCAGCGCGACGTCGACCCCTGGCCGACACAGTTGGAGGAGTTCCCGTCTCTGGGGGTCGAAGCGCAGACCTACAGCTACACATTCACCTCCAATGCCACGTGGGACGATGCCCAACTGGCATTCCAGATCGGCCGCAACGCCGAGCCGTGGCAACTCTGCATATCGGAGGCCGCCCTGCTCACCGACGCCGAGCCGCCCGTCTACGACCCTGACACCGGCCCGCGCGTACGGGTCAACCAGGTCGGCTACCTGCCCGACGGCCCCAAGCGGGCGACCGTGGTCACCGAGGCGACCGAGCCGGTCGCCTGGGAACTCCACGACGCCGCCGGCGATGCCGTCGCCGCCGGTGAGACCGTCGTCCACGGCGAGGACCTCACCTCCGGCACGGCGGTCCACACCATCGACTTCTCCTCGGTGACCGCGACCGGCTCGGACTTCACGCTCACCGCCGACGGCGAGACGTCCTACCCGTTCGCGATCGGCGCCGACACCTACACCGACCTGGCCGCCGACGCCATGTCCTTCTATTACACGCAGCGCTCGGGCATCGCCATCGACGATGCGATCGCCCCCGGCTACGGTCGCGAGGCCGGACACCTCGACGTCGCGCCCAACCAGGGCGACGGCGCAGTGGCATGCTTCCAGGACGCCTGCGATTACACGCTGGACGTCACCGGCGGCTGGTACGACGCCGGCGACCACGGCAAGTACGTCGTCAACGGCGGCATCTCGGTCGCGCAGCTCATGAGCGTCTACGAGCGCGCCCTGCACGCCCCGAGCGGCGACCCGGCCCGGCTCGCCGACGGAAGCCTGCGCATCCCCGAACACGGCGACGGCGTCCCCGACGTCCTCGACGAGGCCCGCTGGGAGATGGAGTTCCTGCTGAGCATGCAGGTGCCCGCCGGCGAGGAACTGGCCGGGATGGCCCACCACAAGATCCACGACGAGCAGTGGACCGGGCTGCCGCTGATGCCGGCCGACGATGCCGAACCGCGCTACCTGCACCCGCCGTCGACCGCCGCGACGCTGAACCTGGCGGCCACCGGCGCCCAGTGCGCCCGGCTGTTCGAACCGTTCGACGCGGACTTCGCCGAGCAGTGCCTGACCGCCGCCGAGACCGCCTGGACGGCCGCGCTGGCGAATCCGGACCACTTCGCGCCGGAGTTCGGCCCGGAGGGCGGCGGCCCGTATAACGACGACGACGTCACCGACGAGTTCTACTGGGCCGCGGCCGAATTGTTCATCACCACCGGTGAGCAGGCGTACGCGGACCACCTGACCGACTCGGAGCTGCACGAGGCCGACGACGTGTTCGAGTACCCGATCTCGTGGCCGAAGGTCGCCGGACTCGCCAAGATCGACCTGGCGCTGGTGCCGAACGACCTGCCCGGACGCGAGGCGATCACCGCGCAGGTCGTGGCCGGGGCCGAGTTCTACCTCGACCAGCAGGGCGCGAACCCGTGGGATCTGCCCTACGGCGGCGACGGGGTCTTCGACTGGGGTTCGAACAGCCTGGTGCTCAACGCGCTGGTCGTCGTGGGGGCCGCCTACGATCTCACCGGCGAGGACCGCTACCGCGACGGCGCGCTGAGCGGGTTGGACTACCTCCTCGGCCGCAACGCGATGGGCAACTCCTATGTGACCGGATACGGCAGTCACTACTCGCAGAACCAGCACAGCCGCTGGTACGCCAACCAGCTCGACGCGACGCTGCCGAACCCGCCGGCCGGAACGGTCTCGGGCGGGCCGAACACGGACGCCGGGACGTGGGACCCGGTATCCCAGCGGTGGCTCACCGACTGCGCCCCGCAGATGTGCTACATCGACGACATCGGCGCGTGGGCGACCAACGAGCTCACCATCAACTGGAACGCCTCGCTGGCGCAGGTGGCGAACTTCGCGGCCGACCAGACCGCTACGGCGGCCTCCCCCTCGTGCACGGTGCAGTACACCGTCAACGGCTCGTGGGAGGACGGCTACAACGCCCAAGTGGTGGTCGCCAACACCGGCGATGAGCCACTGGAGTCGCTGACCGTGCGGTGGGCGCTGCCGACCGGTCAGACCGTCGAACGGTCCTGGAGCGCCGAGATGGCCCAGGAGGGCCACTTGGTGACGGCGACGAACCTCGGCGGCGGCCACCCGCTGCAGCCGGGCCAGGAATACACCTTCGGGTTCATCGGAGGCAAGGACGGCCGGACGGCACTCACCCCGTCTTCGGTGTCCTGCACCGCCGGATGAGATGACAGTGAACGGGGGCGGTCCCAAGTGGGACCGCCCCCGTTTAACGCTGTCACGGGTGTTTTAGCCGTGCCACTTGCCGTGGTGGTGCTTGCCGTCAACGTCAACATCGACGTCATCGACGTCAATGTTGGTCTCGTTGTTGTCGACCTCCGTCGCAGTGCAGTGCTCGCTGTCGGTGATGGCGAGGATGTCGATCAGGTCACTGACATTGAGGCAGATGTTCGACAGCACGTTGACACCGCCGAAGTCGTCCGAGTTGTAGTTGTACTCGAAGTCATCGGCCATGGCGGGCGAAGCCGCACCAGCGGCGAGGATGGCCGCGGAACCGGCGACAGCGGCGCCCTTGAGAGCTTTACGAAGCATGAACGCTCCTTTGAATCGATTTCGATTTCGATGATTGGCCCTGATTGCAGAACCATCATGACTATAAGCAGCTTTAGACCAATTTCTTGGGATTTACCGTGTGTCGCGGTTTTTATTTTCTTGAACGCCGTTAGTGAGCAATGCCCATATTTGTAATTACAAGGGCGGCAGACGCACCGAACAGCATCGCCGGCCCGAAGGGGAACTCACTTCGCCGCAATGCCAGCACCACCGCCGCCTGCGCACCGCCGATCACCAGCGTGGCGGCCACGGCGACGGCGACGGTCCGCCACGACGCCCAGCCGAGGACGAGCCCGAGCAGGCCCGCGAGCTTGACATCGCCGAAGCCGAGCTGACCGAGGACGTGTCCTGCCAGGTACAGCCCCGCGAGCGCGGCGGCGCATGCCGCGGCCCGCAGCATGGTCTCGGCGTCGGCGGCGGCCAGCAGGAGCGCCGCCACCGCAGGATACGCGGGCAGCACCAGCACGTCCGGCAGACGACGCTCATACGCGTCGATCCACCCCGCGACGATTCCCACCGCCGCCACCAGGGACAACGCCGCACCGTGCAGGGCGCCCTCGGCGCGCCACACGATCAGCAGCGCCGAGGCGAACGCGGCCGAGGCGATCAACCGTGGGTCCGGTCGGCGGTCCGTGGCCAGGGCGACACACCGGCTCAAGCAGGGACTGGCGAGAAGCGCGGCCGCCGCGCCGACGATGAACATGCCGCAGATGCTCGCACGCGGCGGCGTTCACCGAGGTCCGCGACACGAGCGCCGTCGGCCGGACCGAATGCGGTGGCCTTTCCGTATATCGAGGCCCTCGTCGCTATGGAGTCCTGAGCAGCAGCGGCCGCAGGTACGCCCCGGTGTGGCTGGCCGCGACGCCGGCGACGTGCTCGGGCGTGCCGGTCGCGACCAACGTGCCGCCCTTGTCACCGCCTTCGGGGCCCAGGTCGATGACCCAGTCCGAGCACTTGATCACCTCAAGGTTGTGCTCGATGGTGATGACCGTGTTCCCCTTGTCCACCAGATCGTCCAGCACGCTGAGCAGTTTGCGCACGTCTTCGAAGTGCAGGCCCGTGGTCGGCTCGTCGAGGATGTAGACCGTCTTCCCGGTGGAACGTTTCTGAAGCTCGGAGGCGAGCTTCACGCGCTGCGCCTCGCCGCCCGAGAGTGTCGGCGCAGGCTGGCCGAGTCGCACATAGCCCAGACCGACGTCGACGAGGGTCTTGAGGTGGCGGTGGATCGACCGGATCGGCTCGAAGAACTCGGCGGCGTCCTCGATCGACATGCCGAGCACGTCCGAGATGGTCTTGCCGCGGTAATGCACCTTGAGCGTGTCGCGGTTGTACCGCGCTCCGCCGCACTCCTCGCACGGCACGTACACATCGGGCAGGAAATTCATCTCGATCTTCAGCGTGCCGTCGCCGCCGCATGCCTCGCAGCGGCCGCCCTTGACGTTGAAGGAGAACCGGCCGGGTCCCCAGCCGCGGACCTTCGCCTCGGGCGTGTCCGCGAAGAGCTTTCGGACCTTGTCGAACACGCCGGTGTAGGTGGCGGGGTTGCTGCGCGGGGTGCGGCCGATGGGCGACTGGTCGACGCCGACGACCTTGTCCACACCGTCGACACCGGCGATGGTGCGGTGTTTCCCGGCGACGAGCTTCGCGCCGTTGATCTCCGCGGCGAGGGTGTTGTAGAGGATCTCGTTGACCAGGGTGGACTTGCCCGAGCCCGACACGCCGGTGACCGCGACCATGCATCCCATGGGGAAGGCCACGTCGATGTTCTTGAGGTTGTTCTCCCGAGCGCCCTTGACGACGAGCTGCCGATCCTTGGAAGGCGCGCGGCGCGCCGCGGGCACCTCGATGTGGCGGCGCCCGGCGATGTAGTCCCCAGTGATCGAGCCGGGCGCGTCGACGAGCCCGGCTACGGGGCCGGAGTAGACGACCGACCCACCGTGTTCGCCCGCGCCCGGGCCGATGTCGACGATGTGGTCGGCGACACGGATGGTGTCCTCGTCGTGTTCGACGACGATGAGCGTGTTCCCCAAGTCCCGCAGCCGTTCGAGGGTGGCGATGAGACGGTTGTTGTCCCGCTGGTGGAGACCGATCGACGGTTCGTCGAGGACGTAGAGGACGCCGACGAGCCCCGCGCCGATCTGGGTGGCCAGACGGATGCGCTGGGCCTCGCCGCCGGAGAGGCTTCCCGCCGAGCGTGCCAGGTTGAGGTATTCGAGGCCGACGTCGAGCAGGAACTGGAGCCTGGCGGTGACCTCCTTGACGATGGGAGCGGCGATCATGGCGTCGCGGTCGGAGAGCTTCAGCGCCGCGAAGAACACCGAGCAGTCGCTGATGGAGAGGTTGCAGACGTCGTCGATCGATCTGCCGTCGACGGTGACGGCCAGGACTTCGGGTTTGAGGCGCGCGCCACCGCAGGCCGAGCACGGGATCTCGCGCATGAACTGCTCGTACTTCTCCCGGGTCCACTCCGAGTCGGTCTCGTGGTGACGCCGCTCGACCCACGGCACGAGCCCTTCGAAGCGGGTCTCGTAGGAGCGCCGCTGGCCTCGCTTATTGCGGTAGGAGACGTGCAGGGTCTCGCCGTGGCCGAACAGGATGGTCTTCTGGGCATGGTCGGGCAGGTCGGCCCAGGGCGTGTCGACGTCGAAGCCGACCGCCTCGCCGAGGGCGACGATCTGGTACAGGAAGTAGTCGCCCATGCCGACCGACGACCACGGGGCGAGCGCACCGTTCCGGACGGAGGCCTCCTGATCGCGGATGACGAGTTCGGGGTCGACCTCCAGGCGCTGTCCGAGGCCGTGGCACACCGGACACGCGCCGAAGGGGGCGTTGAAGGAGAAGGTGCGCGGTTCGAGTTCGTCGAGGGCGAGCGGGTGGTCGTTCGGGCAGGCGAGCTTCTCGGAGAAGCGGCGGGTGCGGCCCGGGTCGTCCTCGGGCAGGTCGACGAAGTCGAGCTCGACGACGCCGCCGGCGAGCGCCAGCGCCGACTCGACCGAGTCGGTGACGCGCTGGACCGAGGAGGGCTTGACGACGAGGCGGTCGACGACGACCTCGATATCGTGTTTCTCCTGTTTCTTGAGCTTCGGGACATCGGTCAGGGCGTGGACCGCGCCGTCGACGCGGGCGCGGGCGTAGCCCTGCTGCTGGAGATCGTTCAACAGGTCGACGAATTCGCCCTTGCGGCGGCGGACGACCGGGGCCAGGACCTGGAAACGGGTGCCCTCGGGCAGGGCCATGATCTGGTCGGTGATCTGCTGGGGAGTCTGGCTGCCGATGGGCTCGCCGCACTGGGGGCAGTGCGGGACGCCGATGCGGGCGTAGAGCAGCCGCAGGTAGTCGTAGATCTCGGTGATGGTGCCGACCGTCGAGCGCGGGTTGCGGGAGGTGGACTTCTGGTCGATCGACACCGCCGGGGACAGGCCCTCGATGAAATCGACGTCGGGTTTGTCCATCTGGCCGAGGAACTGCCTGGCGTAGGCCGAGAGGGATTCGACGTACCGGCGCTGCCCTTCGGCGAAGACGGTGTCGAAGGCCAGGGAGGACTTGCCCGAGCCGGAGAGGCCGGTGAAGACGATCAGGGAGTCTCGCGGGAGGTCGAGGTCGACGTCCTTGAGGTTGTGCTCGCGGGCGCCTCGCACGACGATGTCCCCCGTAGCGGGGGAGGCGGGCGTCCGTTCGATTGCGGGTTGAAGCTGCTCGTTGGCCACCTGGGGAATCTAACCTTCGGGTCCGACAGAATCGAACGGGCCGCGCTCGCGCTGCGGCCCGTTCGTCGAGACTACCCGCTTCCGCCCCCGGTCATCGCGCCCGAATGCGGCACGTCACTCAGGCGTCGTACTGGTACAGGTCGTAGTTCTCCATGAGCTCGATGAGCTTGTCGGCGTATTGCGGATCGGTGGCGTAGCCGGCCTTGTGGATCTCGCGGGCGAACCGGTCGGGGTCGTCCTTGTGCTCCATCGCCGTGGCATAGCGCGACCAGCCCGAGAGCAGCTCGCCGTGGTCGCGGTAGGAGTCGGCGATGCCGGCGTAGGCGCGGAAGGTCGCGTCCACGTCGAAGCAGCCGCCGGCGGGGCTGCACTCGAAGGTGCCGTAATCGCGGCAGCCGAGGGCGTGCTCGCCCGGCGATCCGAAGCACTTCATCCCGAACATGTTGTGGTCTTCGCGGGCCAGGGCACCTTGGCCCCAGCCGGTTTCGAGGATGGCCTGGGCGAGGGTGACCGAGGCCGGGACTCCGGTGGCCTCGCGGCTGTCCTCGGCGGCCGGAGCGTGCTGGTCGATGAAGCCCTGCTCGCCGCCGGAGGGGATCGACGGCGGGTCCTGCTCGCACCACGGCAGCCACGGTTCGCCGTCGGTCCACGTGATGTGGGCGGCGGAGACGTGGTGCTCGTCGGCGACGCGGTACCACAGGTTCGTCTCGGCGGCTCCGGCGTCGACGGACCGGCCCCAGACCTGGCAGGCGACCTGCACCGCGGCGCCGTCACCATAAGTGCCACGCAGCGCTGATCCGGCGTCGGCGTCGGCGTCGGCCCGGACGTTGAGGGCGGTCCCGCCGGTGGCGACCTTGGCGTACGTGGCCTTCTGGGCGCCCGCCGAGCACCAGGGAAGGTCGGCGCCCTCGCCGTTCAGGTCGACATAGGCGTGGCTGATCCAGCGGTCTGCGCCGATGCCCAGCCAGGTGGCCGAGGAGCGCACGTGGCCGTCGATGTGCTCGCCGCGGACCTTGCAGACGACGGGCGTCTCCGCGCCGTCGTCGACGGTGTCGACGATCTCCTGGTCGGTGGCCGGGCCGGAGCGCGCGTTGAGCGGGCCTCCGCCGGTGGACACGGTCCCGTGGGCGGCCGTGGAGTGAGCGGGAAGGGCTCCGGTCAGCACCGCGGCCGCGGCCAGGGTCGGGATCACGGCGAACCTGATGGCGATGTTGTATGCACCCATACGACAGTATGGTAGGAATTCATCATGTTCGTGGTGGTTGAAACAGTAACATGAAGTTTTCTCTTCCGTGTCGACCGTCACGGGGCCTGATCGAGATCCAAGGCCTCCCTTAAGCAACAATCGGAGTTGTGTCAATACGCTCGGATCTGCGAAACATCGCCATCATCGCCCACGTCGACCACGGGAAGACCACGCTCGTCAACGCCATGCTCAAGCAGGCGGGGACGTTCCGCGAAGGACTCCGGCTCGACGACCGGGTCATGGACTCGATGGACCTCGAACGCGAAAAGGGCATCACGATCCTCGCGAAGAACACCGCGGTCCACTACACCGACCCGGCCGACGGCTCGCCGATGGTCATCAACATCATCGACACGCCCGGCCACGCCGACTTCGGCGGCGAGGTCGAACGCGGGCTGTCGATGGTCGACGCCGTCGTCCTGCTCGTGGACGCATCGGAGGGCCCCCTCCCGCAAACCCGCTTCGTGCTCCGCAAAGCCCTGGAATCGCGCCTGCCGGTCATCCTGTGCGTCAACAAGACCGACCGGCCCGACGCCCGCATCTCCGAAGTCGTCGACGAGACCTACGAGCTGTTCCTCGACCTGGACGCCGACGAAGAGCAGATCGAGTTCCCGATCGTCTACACCTGCGCCCGCGACGGCGTCGCCTCACTCAAGCAGCCCGAGGACGGCACCGTCCCCGGCGACTCCGACAGCCTCAAACCATTCTTCGACACCATCCTCGAATACGTGCCCGCGCCCCAATACGACGAGGGTGCCCCGCTCCAGGCGCACGTCACCAACCTCGACGCGGACAACTTCCTCGGCCGCATCGCGCTGTGCCGCATCGCCCAAGGCGAGCTCCGCAAAGGCCAGACGGTGGCCTGGATGCGGCGCGACGGAACGGTCACGAATCTCCGCATCACCGAACTGATGATGACCGAGGCGCTCACCCGGCGGCCCGCCGAGAAGGCCGGGCCCGGCGACATCTGCGCCATCGCCGGCGTCCCCGACATCACGATCGGCGAGACCCTGGCCGACCCCGAGCACCCGGTCGCACTGCCGCTCATCACCGTCGACGAACCGGCGATCTCGATGACCATCGGCACCAACACCTCGCCACTGGTCGGCAGGGGCGGCAAGGGGCACAAGCTCACCGCGCGGCTGGTCAAGGACCGGCTCGACCGGGAACTGGTCGGCAACGTCTCCCTGCGCGTCCTGCCCACCGAGCGCCCCGATGCCTGGGAGGTGCAGGGCCGCGGCGAACTGGCGCTGGCCATCCTGGTCGAGCAGATGCGCCGCGAGGGCTTCGAGCTGACCGTCGGCAAACCCGAAGTCGTCACCAAGACCATCGACGGTGCGGTCCACGAACCGGTCGAACGGATGACGATCGACTCCCCCGAGGAGCACCTGGGTGCGATCACCCAGCTCATGGCCGCCCGAAAAGGCCGCATGGAGGCGATGACGAACCACGGGTCGGGCTGGGTCCGGATGGAATGGCTGGTGCCCTCCCGCGGCCTGATCGGCTTCCGCACCGAGTTCCTGACACAGACTCGCGGCACCGGTATCGCCCACTCGATCTTCGAGACGCACGAACCATGGTTCGGCGAGCTGCGCACCCGCAGCAACGGCTCCCTGGTGGCCGACCGCGCCGGCGCCGTCACCGCGTTCGCGATGCTCAACATCCAAGAGCGCGGCACCCTGTTCGTGGGGCCGGGCACCGAGGTCTACGAAGGCATGATCGTCGGCGAGAACTCCCGTTCCGACGACATGGACGTGAACATCACCAAGGAGAAAAAACTCACCAACATGCGCGCTGCGGCCTCCGACGCCACGGAGAACGTCGTGCCACCGCGGGCGCTGTCGCTAGAGCAGTCACTGGAGTTCTGCCGCGATGACGAATGCGTCGAGATCACGCCCGAAGCGGTACGCCTCCGCAAGACCGTGCTCGACCAGAAAGAACGCGGCCGCGCCGCCGCGCGGGCCAAACACGCCGGTTAAAGCGCGATGCGGCGGCGGGGCCGCCGCATCGCGGTACCGCCGTATGCGGTCTCGGGGCGCCGACACTCCACGAGACCCGACTCACTCACCCTCGGGGCGCCGACAC
>JAJYSW010000108.1 GCA_021793335.1 Actinomycetes bacterium | reverse complement strand
ATCGGTTCGGCATTCCAGTGGCCGCCGCTTCTGAAATTCGTGCAGTTCTCAGCGGCGAGGCTGTCCACCGGGTCGAGAACGATGGAGGTCACGGCGGTTTCTTCGGTGGTCTCTTCGCCGGCGCCGTCCCGCTCGACTTCGAGCCCCGCGACGCGTTCGGCCAGAACATCGCGTTCGGCCCGCGCTCCACTCAGATCGTCGTTCGATCCCTTGACGTTCACGATCAGTTCCTGCGCCTTGCTCTGGTTGACGAACCCGAAGACATCGAGCGCGGCGGCTATCAAGGAGGGGACGATGGCGCCGATGAGATGAATACGATCCAGACGCGATCCGCCTACAGCGCTCATGGCGTCCCCAAGGGTGCGAGGTGCCTCAGACCCTCTGAGGCCATCGGAACGCAAGTAGACCGACAATGCGCCGAACAGGGGTCACCAGCGGCCGAGGCGGGCCTGAAGCACCGCCAAGGCGGCGGGCCCCGCCGTGGAGGTGCGCAGGACGGTCTCGCCCAGGCGGACCGGCTCGCCGAACTCGCGCAGGGCGTCGAGCTCCTCGGGACCGATCGAGCCTTCAGGGCCGATGACGACGGCGATCTCACCGGAATCGGCCAGCTCGACCTTCGAGAGCGGGACGGTCGCCTCCTCGTGCAACACCAGCACCCGGGTCGCTTCACGCAGACGCGCGACGAGCTGCACGGTGGTGTGGAGTTCGGCGACACGCGCAAGATGCGCCCGGCGGGCCTGCTTGGTGGATTCACGGGCCGCGGCGGCCCATTTACCGCGGGCCTTGTCACCGCGCGGGCCCTTCCACCGGGTGATCGATCGCGCCGCCGCCCACGGGATGATCTCGCAGACACCGATCTCGGTGAGCATCTGGACGGCGCGCTCTCCCCGGTCGCCCTTGGGCAGGGCCTGCACGACGGTCAGTTTCGGGTCGGGCGCGGGGATGGTGCGCCGTTCGAGGATCTCCAATGCCAGGCTCCCGCGCTCGGCCGCATCGACGCGGGCGAGCGCGAGCCCCCCGGAGCCGTCGGCGAGCGTCAACGTCCGGCCGGGCCGGAGACGCTGCACGTCCGCGGCGTGGTGCCCCTCGGGGCCGTCGAGCACGAAACGCTCGCCTGCCGGGAGCGCTTCGACGAGAAAAACCGGGTCGCTCACCTGCGTGTTCGTCCTCTCTGGCGGTGGGTTCGGGCGTGACTCAGCGGCGGGAGCGGCGGTTCCTGACCACGAGCCAGGCCGCCACCGTCACCGCACCGGTGACGACCAGGAGGCAGGACAGGAGCAGCAGGAAGGCGAAGGCGGGGATCAATGCGCGCGCTTCTGAGCGGTGCCGGGCATGCTCATCGCCGTGCTCCTCGCCGGACACGCCCGATCCTGCATCTCGACCGGACCCTCATAATGCGCGTTGTCCGTTCCCATGCCCCTGTACAACTCCCGCGCTACGCGTGTCCGTTCCTGGACCCCTATTCGGCTCCCACGCTACGCGTGTCCATTGAAAGCATCGCGCATGCGTGAGAAGAAACCACTGCCGGTCTTGACCTCGCGGATCTCCTCGTCTCGGAGAGTGGCGAGCTTCTTGAGCAGTTCCTCCTGCTCGGCGTCGATCTTGGTGGGCGTGCGCACGTCCAGTTCGACGTACAGGTCGCCTCTGAGGCCGCCGCCGCGCAGTTTCGGCACGCCTTGGCCGCGGACCTTCTTCACGGTGCCCGGCTGAGTGCCGGAGGCGACCTCGATCTCCACCTGATCGTCGAGGGTGTGGACGTTGAGCTTGGTGCCCAGCGCGGCCTGCGTCATCGGGACGCGCACACGGCAACGCAGGTCCGAACCCTCGCGGGTGAACACCTCATGCGGCTTCTCGTGGACCTCGACGTACAAGTCGCCGGCGGGGCCGCCGCCGGGCCCGACCTCGCCTTCGCCGGAGAGGCGGATGCGCATGCCGTCCTCGACTCCGGCGGGCACTTTGACGGTGATGCGCCGCCGCGAACGCACGCGGCCTTCGCCGCCGCACTTGCGGCACGGGTCGGCGATGATGCTGCCGTAGCCCGAGCAGGCCGAGCAGGGCCGAGCAGTGCGGACCTGGCCGAGGATCGTGCGCTGCACGACCTGGACTTCCCCGGAGCCGCCGCAAGTGGTGCACGTCTGGGGCTCGGTGTTGCCTTCGGTGCAGGAGCCGTCGCACTCATCGCACACGATCGCGGTGTCGACGGTCAGGGTGGATTCGGTGCCGAACGCGACTTCTTCGAGGTCGAGATCGAGCCGCAGCAGCGCGTCGTTGCCCGGGCGGGTGCGCGAGCGGGGGCCACGGCGGCTGAAACCGCCCATGGAGCCGCCGAAGAAGGCGTCCATGATGTCCTCGAAGCCCATGAACGGGCCGGCGCCGCTTGCCCCGGCCCCGCCGGCCATGCGGTCGTAGGGGTCGCCTCCGGCGTCGACGATGGCGCGTTTCTGCGGGTCCATCAGGACCTCGAACGCGGCGTTGATCTCCTGGAGCCGCTCTTGGGCGTCCGGTTCATCGCTGACATCGGGGTGGTATTTGCGCGCCAGTTTCCGGTACGCCTTCTTCAGGTCGTCCTCGGAGGCGTTCTTGTCGACACCGAGGATGCCGTAGTAGTCCTTAGCCACGTGCGCTCTCATCAGTTCCTCGTCAGCGGTTCTGTTCCAAAATCTCTGAGACATAGCGGGCCACGGCCCGCACGGCCGCGATGGTGCCCGGGTAGTCCATGCGGGTGGGGCCGAGCACGCCCATGTGCCCGACCACGGCACCGGGACCGTACCCGGCGGTGACCACGGCGGTTTCGCGGAAGTCGTCGATCTCGTTCTCGTCGCCGATGCGGACGGTCAGCAGCGCCCCCGAATCGGTTCGGCCGAGCAGCTGCATGAGGACGACTTCCTCTTCGAGCGCTTCGAGAATGGTTCGGAGCGATCCGGCGAAATAAGCCGTGTGGCGGGTGAGGTTGGCGGCGCCGGCGACGGCGACGCGTTCCTCGGTGCGGGAGACGACGGTCTCCAGCAGGACGCGCGCGAGCGCAGAGGCCGAGTCGCGCAGTCCCGGGCGGGCGAGTTCGGCGAGGTCGCCGATGATATCGGGGGCATCCACGAGAGGCTTGCCCTGAAGCTGCTCGTTGATGAGTCGACGCAGTTCGAGGACGTCGTCTTCGGCGAGCTCGGCGGGCAGGTCGAGCAGGCGCTGTTCGACACGGCCGGTATCGGTGATCATGACGAGCATGACTCGCGTGGGCGTGAGCGCGACCAGTTCGAGGTGTCGGACCGTGGAGCGGTTCAGGCTGGGGTATTGGACGACCGCGACCTGGTGGGTCAGTTGGGACAGCAGTCGGACGGTGCGGGTGACGACGTCGTCGAGGTCGATCGCTTCGGCGAGGAAGCGGTGGACGGCACGGCGTTCGGCGGCCGAGAGCGGTTTGATCTTGCCGAGCCGATCGACGAACAGCCGGTAGCCCTTGTCGGTGGGGATGCGTCCGGCAGAGGTGTGCGGCTGATGGATATAGCCGGCTTCTTCCAGGTAGGCCATGTCGTTGCGGACGGTGGCGGCGGAGACGCCGAGAGCGTGCCGCTGCGACACCGCCTTCGAGCCCACCGGCTCCTGGGTGGCGACGTAGTCCTCGACGATGGCACGAAGCACTTCGAGCTTGCGATCGTCCATCGCCGCCACGTCCCTTCGTTCTCCCGCCGTGCCTTTATCCGACTGGACTCAAGTTTGGCACTCCCGCTCTCGGAGTGCCAGTCTACGGGGTGGCGTCAGACGCCCGGGAAGATGAGCGTCCCGTCGCCGTCGACGGTCACGCCGCTCTCGCCGAAGTCGCCAGCGAGTCCGTTGATCGCGTCGATCGCCTGGCCGTCGGGGTCCAGCAGCGGGTAGCCGTTGTCGTGGTCCATGCGGGTGGGGACGATCATGCCGCTTTCCAGCACGCCGTCTTCGCTGAGGGTCACCTTGAGGATGCCGGAGACGCCGAGCGGGCCGTCGGTGCTGAACAGTTTCTGGCCGCCGCCGAAGTTCCCCAGCGAGTAGGCGATGAGCTTGCCGTTGTAGATCTCCATGCCGCGCAGCACGTGGGGGCCGTGTCCGACGACGAGGTCGGCCCCGGCGTCGATGCAGGTGCGGCAGAACGCGCGCGTGTCGCCGCGGTCTTCGCCGTAGTAGGTCTCGGTGCCTTCGGGGGTGTGCGTCTGATCGGAGCCCTCGGCGCCGAGGTGCGCGGTGGCGACGACGAGGTCCGCCTGGGATTTGGCTTCGGCGACGAGCGCGGCGACCGCGTCGAGGTCGCGCACGTCGGTGTAGAAGGTGTAGGGCGCGAAGCCGACGATGCCGACGGTCAGGCCGTCGAGTTCGACGTAGGTGACCTCGTCCTTCATGCCGGCCAGTTCCATGCCGGCGGCGGTGACGGCCTCCACGGTCTCGATGGCGCCGTCGGGGCCGGCGTCCCAGCCGTGGTTGTTGGCCAGGTTGAGGACGTCGAACCCGGCGTCGGCGAAGACCCGGGCGTATTCGCCGGGCAGGCGGAAGTAAATGCAGGTGCCGCCGCCGCATTTGTCGAATTCGAGGGTGGAGAGGGCGCCTTCCATATTGGCGATGACGACGTCGCCGGTGAGTTCGTCCACGACGTCGCTGAAGAAGCTCGCGCCTTCGTCGGAGGGCATCTGGTTGGGGTAGGAGCCGGGGAAGGTGTCGCCGACGTGGGTGATGGTGATCGAGCGGGGCGGCTCGGGAGAGGGCGAGGAGGAGGGCGTTTCCTCGGCCGCGCCGATGCCGCCGTCGTCGACCGGCTGCGGTTCCTCTTCTTCCGAGCAGGCTGCGGCGGTGATGGCGAGACCGGCGAGCGCTCCGGTGAGAACGCCTCGGCGTGGCAGGTTGCGATGGGACGGACGTGGTCGGTGCATGGTGCGCGGGCTCCGCTGTCGAGGGCTATCGGTCGGTGCCGCTACGACGTGATTTCCCTCACGACCGCATCGGCGAGCAGGCGACCCGACAGCGTGAGGAGCAGGCGGCCGCCCTCGATGACGGCGAGGCCGTCATCGACGGCCTGCTGGGCGGCTGCCGCGCCGTCGGTTCGCAGCCACGATACCGGCAATCCGACGCTGAGTCGCGTTCGGAGCAGAATCCGCTCCAGATATTCCTCCTCTTCAGAGAGGGTTTCATATCCGGCGAGCGGGATGTCCCGTGCGAGCGCGGTCGCGTACGTGGAAGGGTGTTTGTGGTTCCACCACCGCAGGCCCGGGAGGTGGGAATGGGCGCCGGGGCCGGCGCCCCACCAATGGCCGCCCTGCCAGTACAAGAGATTGTGACGGCACCGGGCCTCGGCCGTCTTGGCCCAGTTGGAGACCTCGTACCACTCGAATCCGGCATCGGTCAAGATCGCTTCGGCGGCCAAATAGCGATCGGCGGCGACGTCATCGGAAGGGCCCGGCACGAGCCCCGAGCGAATACGGCGGGCCAGCCGTGTGCCCTCCTCGACGATGAGGGCGTAGGCCGAGACGTGGTCGACCCCCGAATCGACGGCGGCTTTGAGGCTCTCGGCGAAGTCCGACTCACTCTCCCCGGGCGTGCCGTAGATCAAATCGAGGCTGACGTGCTCGAACCCGGCCCGGTGGGCATGGTCGACGGCGGCGAGGGCCCTGGCCGGGGAATGCTCGCGGTCCAGGATGCGCAGCACGTGCGAGGCGGTCGACTGCATCCCGACCGACAGGCGCGTGAATCCCGCCTCGCGCAGTTCGGTGAGATAGTCCAGGTCGACCGACTCGGGATTGGCCTCGGTCGTCACCTCCGCGCCGGGCGCGAGCCCGAAGGCGGCATCGATCTCGGCGAGGACCGCGGCCAGGTCCGAGGCCGCCAGCAGCGTCGGCGTGCCGCCGCCGAAGAACACGGTGTCCACACGAGGCGGCGCGTCGCCGCGCTCCCCGAACAGCGCGGCGGCGGTCCGGATCTCGGCCCGGACGATGCCCGCGTACGTCTCCTTCGACACACCCGCACCCAGCTCATCGGCGGTATAGGTGTTGAAATCGCAGTAACCGCAGCGCGAAGCGCAGAACGGGACATGCACGTAGAACCCGAAGCCCTCACGGGCGGTTTCGGGCGATGCCGCCGCGGCGGCTATGGCTTCGATGGACACGCCGACTACGGTACTGGCGTGGAACGCAATGACGCACCGATCGCCTACCGCGCCGATCGCGCGGTGGCGACGATTACGCTCGACGACCCGGCGCGCCGCAACGCGCTGTCGACCCGGATGCTCGACCGGCTCCGCGAGGCGATCGCCCGCGCGGTCGCCGACGAGGCGATCCGCACGATCGTCATCGATCACGCCGGACCGGTGTTCTGCGCCGGCGCCGATCTGACCGAGTCGGCCGGAGCCGACAGCGCCGAGGACCTGCCCGCGGTCCGCCTGGCCGAAGCGCTCGCCGACATGTGCGAGGCCCCCAAGCCCGTGGTCGCCCTCGTCCGAGGACCGGCGAGGGGCGGCG
The DNA here is from genome assembly GCA_021793335.1 of Actinomycetes bacterium. Classification (GTDB taxonomy): domain Bacteria; phylum Actinomycetota; class Actinomycetes; order Mycobacteriales; family Micromonosporaceae; genus Glycomyces. The sequence continues at coordinate 3,875 of JAJYSW010000108.1, read as the reverse complement.
GCATGGGACTGCTCGCGGCAGCCGACGTCACCCTGTGCGAAAGCGAAACGGTCATGGCCTTCAGCGAGGTCAGACTCGGAGTGGTCCCGGCGGTGATCGGTCCGGTCGTCGCACGCCGACTCAGCCCCGGGAAGATGCGCCAGTTGTTCATCACCGGCGATCCGTTCACCGCCGAGCAGGCCCTCGACTGGGGCCTGGTGGACGGCGCGGACACCGCAGGCGCCTTCGACGACCTGATCGAGAGCCTGAGACGCGGGGGCCCGCTCGCACAGGCCGGGGTCAAGGCCCTCACCGCCACACCGGATCTGCGCGAACGGCTGCGCGAGGCCGCGGCACTGACGGCCGAGTACTTCTTCTCGGACGAAGGACGAGAAGGTGTCCGTTCGTTCATTGAGAAACGATCACCCTCCTGGGTAGATTAAGTGGTCACCGACCAGATCGGAGGTCCGTTGCGCCCCCTTTTCGCCGTGCTCGCCATGGTGCTCGCAGCCGGCCTGACCGTCGGCTGCTCCGAGGTCGTCGACAAGACGCGATCCCCCGCGCCGACCGGCTGCTTCATCGGTCACGCCGATGAGCCGCTGCACCTGACCGCCGAGCAGACCTTCAACGCCGCCGTCATCGCCGCAGTCGGACTGCGCGAAGGGATGGACGATCAGGCCGTCACGGTCGCGATCGCCACCGCGTTCCAGGAATCGCAGCTGGCCAACATCGACTACGGCGACCGCGACTCGCTCGGATTGTTCCAGCAGCGTCCCAGTGTCGGCTGGGGCACCGAGGAGGAGATCCTCGACCCCGTCTACGCCTCGTTCAAGTTCTACGAGAAACTGCGGCACATCGACGGCTGGAAGGACATGGCGGTCACCGAGGCCGCGCAGGCCGTCCAGATCAGCGCCCATCCGGACCTCTACGCACAATGGGAGGACGAGGCCCTCATCGTCGCCGCGGCGTTCGCCGGCGGCCAAGAGGCGGGCGTGACCTGCATCGCGGGCACGACGCGGGCGGACTCGACCGACGCGGCCGCGCTCGCCGAGGCGTACGCCTACCAGTGGGGCGCCGAAGTCAGCGCGGTCGAGGACCGGACGGTCGCCATCGCCGCCGACGAGGAGACCGCGGGCTGGAACCGGGCCTCGTGGGCGGTCGCGAAGTCCCACGAGTACGACATCGCCTCGGTCGAGTACGCAGGAATGCGCTGGGAGCCCGGCGAGGACGGCTGGGTGCGGCCGGAGGGAGAGGTCACCGAGGTGGCCGCCGCAGACGAATCCATTGTGCATATCACCCTGAATATTCCCGAGTGACCGACCCGAAAGCGTCTGTCCGGTTACAGTCGAATTACTCGCCTTATCAGTATTCGACCTATGTTCATCGGGTCATCATTCGTGTGTCCTTACGGGGGCGGCTGCGCCTGTTGAGCTGAGTAGGTCCGTCCGAACGCTCACCGCAATCGAGGTCTCCATGCACGTTTCACGCCGCATCCTGCTCGCCTCTTCTGTGGCGGCAGCCGCCGCGACCGTCCCGGCCACCGCCCGAGCCGAGGAACGACGCCACGCCACGCTCGACCGCGACCCGTTCACCCTCGGAGTCGCCTCCGGCGACCCCGCCGAGGACGGCGTGGTCCTGTGGACCCGCCTGGCCACCGATCCGCTCGCCGAGGACGGCATGGGCGGCATGCCCGACGCCGTCATCGACGTCGCATGGGAAGTGGCGAGCGACGAGCGCTTCCGGCACCGCGTCGCCGCCGGCCGGGAACAGGCCCGCCCCGACCGGGGCCACAGCATCCACATCGAGCTGACCGGCCTGGACCCGAACACCGAGTACCACTACCGCTTCAAAGTCGGCCACTGGCTCTCCCCGAACGGGCGGACCCGCACCGCGCCCGCCCGCGACTCGATGCCCGAACAGCTGCGCATGTCGTTCGCCTCCTGCTCACAGTACGAGCACGGCTACTTCACCGCCTACCGGCACATCGCCGACTCCGCCCCGGACCTCATCCTCCACCTCGGCGACTACCAGTACGAGTACAAGAAGGGCATGTATCTCTCCGCCGACGGGAACGTCCGCGACCACGAAGGCCCCGAAACGGTGAGCCTTGCGAACTACCGGCAGCGCCATGCCCAGTACAAGACCGATCCCGACCTCCAGGCCGCGCACGCCGTCGCGCCGTGGCTGGTCGTGTGGGACGACCACGAGGTCGAGAACAACTGGGCCGGCGAGGTCCCCGAGGAGACCTCCGAGACTCCGAACCGCGAGGACTTCCTGGCACGGCGGGCGGCCGCCTTCCAGGCGTACTGGGAGAACATGCCGCTGCGCCGATCCTCGGTTCCCGAAGGCATCGACATGCAGCTGTACCGGCGCGTCGAATGGGGGCGGCTCGCACGATTCCACATGCTCGACACCCGTCAGTACCGTGACGACCAGGCGTGCGGCGACGGCTGGCATTCCGAATGCCCCGACGTGCACGACGAGTCCCGCTCGATCACCGGCGGGGCACAGGAGGACTGGCTCATCGACGGCTTCCACTCCTCGCGGGCGCGCTGGGACCTCCTCGGACAGCAGGTGTTCTTCGCACAGCGCGACTCGGACATCGGACCGGTCAAACGCACCAGCACCGACGCCTGGGACGGGTACACCGCCTCCCGGGACCGGATCGTCCAGGGCTGGGTGGACGCCGAGGTGCGCAACCCGGTGGTGCTCACCGGCGATGTACACACCCACTGGGCCTGCGAACTGTTGGCCGACTTCGACGACCCGGACTCGAAACGGGTGGGCGTCGAGCTGGTGACCACGTCGATCAGTTCCGGCGGCGACGGCGTCGACTCGGTGCCCGAGGACAACCAGGCGCTCCAGGCCAATCGGCACATCAAGTTCCGCAACGCCCAGCGCGGGTGGGTGCAGACGACCATCACGCCCGAACAGATCGACGTGGACTTCCAAGTCGTCCCGTTCGTGACCGAGCAGGATGCACCGGCGTACACCCGCCGCTCGTACACCGTCGCCGACGGCGACCGCACGCTGCACCAGACCTACGATCGGCCGGTGGAACGGTCGGTGATCACCGAGTCGACCGACCCGTTCGCGGGCTCCGATGAGAACGCCGACGACACGGTGCGGTGATCGCGGCGTCGGGGCCGTGCCACATGGCGGGATCAGGCGACGATTTCGTCTCGAATTTCGAGAAGATTGCCGCTATAGACCAGGGTATGCGGCTATTCGCCTGACCTTGCAAGTAGTTCAGAGCGGCTACAGTGACCTCGAAGAAGATATCCGCCTTCACCCCGGAGAAGAAGCAATGACGTACCCGCACCAGCCCGGCCAGCCCATGAACGGCCCGGGCCCGCAACAGCCGCCTTCCGCCTCGGATCCGCTGGCCGACCTCGGCGTCAAACCGAACGCCGCGCGCCCCGCAAAGGTCAACTGGCTCACTCAAGCCCTGTGGGGCTACCTGGCGGCGTCGGTCCTGATGCTGCTGCTCTCGATCATCGCCGTGGCCACGGCGCCCTGGTGGCTCTCCACCGGGTTCATCGTGATGTCCGGCGTCGTGGGCCTGGTCTTCCACAGCCTCTCGGGTGTGATCGCCTGGTTCATCGCCAAGGGGCGGCTGGGCGTCTTCGGCGCCGCCGATCCCCGCACGGTCCTGCTGATCGGCTTCGGCATCCTCGGGTTCTTCAGCCTGTTCGGTTTCTTCGGCGGCTGGGGCCTGGGCTGGTATGCCGCGTTCGGCGCGCTGCTGGGTCTGGCCCGACTCGCAGCCGTCGGCGCATCGTTCGCCCTGGTGTTCCAGCCCGAGGTGCACCAGTGGCTGCTCGCGCAGCCGGGGAACCGGCCGAAGACGCCGCCGGCGGCGGCACAGGGCTACCCGCAGCAGGGCGGCCAGCAGG
>JAJYSW010000107.1 GCA_021793335.1 Actinomycetes bacterium | reverse complement strand
CGATCTCGACCCCGAGCGCCGTACCGTCACCGTGACCGGTGAGGACGGAACCGATGCGCTCGCCTATGACACGCTCGTCTATGCCTTGGGCAGCACCACCGCCGACCGCGGTGTCCCAGGTGTGGCCGAGCACGCCCATGAGATCGCGAGCCGGCGAGGAGCGCTGCGCCTGCGCGAGCGCCTGCGGGGCCTGGAGGGCGGCGCGCGAGTCCTGGTCGTCGGCGGCGGACTCACCGGCATCGAGGCCGCGACCGAGATCGCCGCGGCCCGCCCCGAACTGGACGTCGCCCTCGCCACCGACGGTGAACCGGGCGGTCGGCTCGGCCCGAAGGCGCGCGCGCACCTGCACCGGGCCTTCGACCGGCTCGGCATCGCCGTCCACGAGCGCGTCGCCGTCGAACGCGTGGAGGCGGCGCAGGTGGTCTGCGCCGACGGCGCTCGCCTTCCCTCCGAGGCGACCGTGTGGTCGGCCGGGTTCGCCGTCCATCCGATCGCCGCCGATTGCGGCCTGGAGACCGCCGAGGACGGCCGGATCGTCGCGGATGACACCATGCGCTCGGTCTCACACCCCGCGATCCATGCCGTCGGCGACAGTGTCCACGTCATCGCCGAGCACGGCCGACCGCTGCCGATGTCCTGCGCTTCGGCCGGTTTCACCGCTCGGCGGGCGGCGGCGGCGATCGTGGGAGACTTGACCGGCCGCCCGGTCCCGAAGTCCCCGCTGAGGCACCTCGGCAACTGCATCGGCCTCGGGCCCGAGGATGCGGTCTTCCAGGCCGTCGACGCCGACCTGCATCCCAGGCCCTGGCTCCTCCGGGGCCGAGCGGCCGCGCGGTTCAAGACGTTCGTCTTCAGGGGTGCGGTGTGGAACGTGGCCCGTCCCGACGGCGGTCTGCCGACGCGCCGACGCCGTCTCGCCGCCGCGCATTCGGGCGAGGAGGCCGCCGTTTAACGTGGGAAAGGCATCGATCGACCACGCGGCGACCGCGCGTTTCGAGGCCGACCGGGCACGGTTGGCCTCCTTGGCGTACCGCCTGCTCGGCTCGGCCTCGGACGCCGAGGACGCGGTCCAGGACGCGTTCGTGCGCTGGCAGGCCGCCGACCGGGCGCTGATCGAGGTGCCGGAGGCGTGGCTGACGAGGGTCGTCGCCAACCTGTGCGTGGACCGGCTGCGTTCGGCGCGGGCGCGCCGCGAGCGCGCGGCCGGCGATTGGCTGCCCGAGCCGGTCCTCGACGGCGACCCGATGCTCGGCCCGGCCGAGACCGCCGAACAGCGCGAATCGGTGTCGCTGGCGATGCTGATGCTCATGGAGCAGCTCGGGCCGGTCGAACGCGCCGTCTACGTCCTGCGCGAGGCGTTCGGCCACACGCACCGCGAGATCGCCGAGATCCTCGACATCAGCGAAGCCGCCAGCCAGCAGTACACACACCGCGCCCGCCGCCGCCTCGCCGGCGCTCCGCGCGGCGGCCGGGCCGATCGCGCGAGCGCCCGCCGCATCGTCGAGGCCTTCATCGAGGCCGCCTCATCGGGCCGGACCGAACGGCTCGTGTCCCTGCTCACCGAGGACGCGACCGGGATGGGGGACGGGGCCGGTCTGGCCGCGAGGCCGCTCCGGTTCGCGACACCGGAGCGGATCGCCGCGGCCTTCCGGGCCGGCTACCGGCCGACCGAGGCGAAACGGCGACTGGCCGGCGGCACTCCGGCGATCCACGCCGACCTGGTCAACGGCGCTCCCGCCCTGGTCGCCGTGCTCGACGGCCGGGTACTGGGTGTCGTGGTGCTCGACCTCGGCGACGGCGGGATCGCGGCCGTGCACGGGATCGCCTCCAGGGAGCGGCTCGGCCGCCTCGATGCGGCGTGGTCCCGGCGCGAGCCCGATACGCCGGTCGTGGCCAAGTGGTGACATAAAATACATTGAGACCCTGTCAGGTTTCACGGCCCCGTTCGGTTCAGGGGGTGAACCGAACGAGACAGGAGCCAGACCATGAAGCACCGCATTCTCGTCCTCGGGGCCGGGTACGCCGGGATCAGCGCCGCCGGACGCCTCGCCCGACGCCTGCACCCCGAGGACACCGAGATCACACTCGTCAACGCCGAACCGGACTTCGTCGAACGCATCCGCCTCCACCAGCTCGCCGCCGGACAGGACCTCCCGCCGAGGCCGCTGTCCGCCATGTTCGCGGGCACCGGTGTGCGAGTGCGCCTCGCACGGGTCACCGGCGTCGACGCCGACCACGGGACCGTCGCCCTCATCGACGCCGGGGGCGGCGCCGACCGTCTCGCCTACGACACGCTCGTCTACGCGCTGGGCAGCGGCTGGGACGCACAAGGGGCTCCCGGGGTCGCCGAGCACGCCCATGAGATCGCGAGTCGGCGAGGAGCGCTGCGCCTGCGCGAGCGTTTGGCCGGCCTGAGGGCCGGAGCGAGCGTGGCCGTCGTCGGCGGCGGACTCACCGGCATCGAGGCCGCGACCGAGATCGCCGCGGCCCGCCCCGAACTGGACGTCGCCCTCGTGCTCCGCGGCGACCTCGGCTCCGGGCTCTCGCCACGGGGCCGGGCGCACCTGCACCGGGCCTTCGACCGGCTCGGCATCGCCGTCCACGAACGCACCGAGGTGACCGCGGTCGCCGACGACGCCGTCACGACCGGGTCCGGGCCGCTCCCGGCGACGGTCACGGTGTGGACCACCGGCTTCGCCGTTCACCCGATCGCGGCCGCCGGCGGCCTGGCGACCACCGAGACCGGGCAGATCGTCGTCGACGGCACGATGCGCTCGCGCTCGCACCCGGACGTCTACGCCGTCGGCGACGCCGCCCACGTGATGGGTCCGGGCGGCAGGCCGCTGCGGATGTCGTGCGCCTCGGGCATTCCCACAGCGTGGCTGGCCGCCGACGCGCTCGCCGCGCGCTTGACCGGCGGGAGGCTCCCCGGCCGCGTACCCCGCTATTTCAACCAATGCATCTCGCTGGGCCGCAAGGAGGGCCTCATCCAGTACGTGACCGCCGACGACCGGGCCAAGCCGTATCTGATCCGGGGCCGGAGCGCGTCCGCGTACAAAGAGCTGGTTTGCAGGGGTGCAGCCTGGAGTCTCGCCCATCCGACGCTGGGGAGGCCGGTCCGCCGCAAGCGGCTCGCGAAGCGGACGGCCGGGGCCGCACGAGCCGCCGCGTCGGACTGAGGCCGCGGCCGGGACCGGGCGCTCGCAAAACGCGGGTGCCCGTCGAGGCGTGGGCACGCTGCGAAGAGCGCTATTCGGCGACGATCCTCGGGTGGAGGTCCGCGGCGGGCGGCTCCCAGACATCGACGTCGACCGGGGTCTGCTCCCCCGAGCGGATGTCCTTCATCTGGAGGCCTTCGTCCCCGTCGAACAGTACGAACGGGATGCCGCGCCTATCGGCGAACTTGATCTGCTTGCCGTACTTGGCCGCCGAGGGCGAGACCTGCACGGGGACGCCGCGGGAGCGCAGGCGTCGTGCCAGGGCGTTGGCCTCCGAGCGGTCCTCCTCGTTCGCGAGCGCGACGAGCACGCAGGTGGGGACCTCGCGGGTGGCCGTGAGACTCCCGGACTGGAGGAGCGGCACCAGCAGGCGTGAGACGCCGATGGACAGGCCCACGCCCGGGTAGGTGTGCTTGCCGTCGGAGGCGAGGGTGTCGTAGCGGCCGCCGGAGCAGATCGAACCGAGGCCCTCGTGGCCTTCGAGGAAGGTCTCGTAGACCGTGCCGGTGTAATAGTCGAGCCCACGAGCGATCTTCATGTCGGCGATGACCAGGCCGGGGGCCTCCTCAGCGGCGGCCTCGACGACGGCGGCCAGTTCGTTCAAGCCCTCCTCCAAGAGCGGGTCCGCGACGCCGAGGGCCTTGACCTCGTCGACGAACGAGGCGTCCTCGGAGCTGATCGAGGCGAGCCTGAGACACGCCTCCGCCTGCTCTGGAGTGGCTTCGACCCGCTCGACGAGGAGCTCGGCGACGCCGTCGGCGCCGATCTTGTCGAGCTTGTCGATGATCCGCAGGGCCTCTTCGGTATCGCCGATGCCCAGCCCCTGGTAGAAGCCCTGGGAGAGCTTGCGGTTGTTGACGTGCATGCGCACCGGCGGCAACGGCAGGCCGCGCAGCGCGTCGGCGATGACGAGCGGGATCTCCACCTCGTAGTGGGCGGGCAGCCCATCGCGGTCGACGATGTCGATATCAGCCTGCCAGAACTCGCGGAAACGGCCCTCCTGCGGCCGCTCGCCGCGCCAGCACTGCTGGATCTGGTAGCGACGGAACGGGAACTGGAGCTTCCCCGCGTGCTCCAGGACGTACCGCGCGAACGGCACGGTCAAGTCGAAGTGGAGGCCCAGGCCCGCGTCACCGCCGTCATCGGCCTCGGCCTGGAGCCGCCGCAGTACATAGACCTCTTTGGACGTCTCCCCTTTGCGGAGCAGCTGTTCCATGGGCTCGACGGCGCGCGTCTGGATGTTCGCGAAGCCGTGGAGCTCGAAGGCGCGGCGGAGATGGTCGACCACCTGCTGCTCGACGATGCGCTGCCGAGGCAGCAGCTCGGGGAATCCAGAGAGCGGCCGGGGTCGTGACATGGAGGTCTCCTCGTTCGGACGGACTGGTTCAGTGCGGACGGCGGCGGGCGGCGCTCAGCGCTGCCGATGCTCCGCCACCTGCTTGAGATACGGGTTGGTGGCGCGCTCGGTGGCCATGGTCGTACGCGGACCGTGCCCGGGAAGGACGACGACCTCGTCGGCCAGCGGCAGCACCTTGTGCTCCAGGCTGTCCCACATCTGGCGCTCGCTGCCGCCGGGCAGGTCGGTGCGGCCGATCGCCCCGGCGAAGAGGACGTCGCCGGAGAGCGTGTAGGGCGCCTCGCCGTCGGCAGTGTGGAACATGGCCGAGCCCTGGGTGTGGCCGGGGGCGTGGTCGACGGTGAAGCGGAGCCCGGCGAGCTCGATGACGCCGCCGTCGGCGAGGATCTCGACGTCGTCGGGCTCGGTCCAGTCCAGGCCGGTGCCGAACATGGCGCTGGTGCCGGGACCGAAACCGAGAGTCGGGTCCTCCAGCAGGTGTGCGTCACCCGAGTGGATGTAGGCCGGGACGTCGTTCGCACCGCACACGGGCGCCACCGAGAAGGTGTGGTCGAGGTGACCGTGCGAGAGCATCACGGCGACGGGCTTCAAGCGGTGCTGCTTGAGGACGTCCTCCAGACGAGGGGCGACACCGATGCCCGGGTCGACGACCACGCATTCGGATCCGCGCTCTGCGGCCAGAACGTAGCAGTTGGTGCCGAACGCATCGGCAACGACCGTCTCGATCAGCAAAAGGCCTCCCCGCCAAAGCCCCGCGTGCGCGGGGACACGTAGTCCTCACCCAGGGACGATTCGACCGTGCCGGCCCGTCCCCGCGGCAGCGGGGAACCTGCTCGCGAATGCGACGGTCGTCCTGGATCGGCGGCCAGAATTCTACACCCGGCAGGCAGGGGTGATGCGCCTGACAAGCGCCCGATACACTCCAATTCGCGTAACCCCTTGCTACGCGAACCGGGCCCTCGCACGGCCCGGCGGCTTCAAGACCGGTAAACGAGGAGGCCAGCAGTGCCCGCCAAGTCCAAGCACATGGAGCGGCGCAAGCAGCGCATCGCCAATGCGAAGAAGAACGCGCGCCTGGCGGGGAGGCTCCGCCGCCGCCGCAGGCTCCAGGCCGCATTCGGACTGCTGGCCATCGCCGTGCTCCTCACTTCCGGGTACCTGTGGCAGAGCGGGTTCTTCGAGTCCGAGGAGCCTGCCGTGGCCCCGGCCGTGACCGAGGCCCCCGCCGCCGACATCGGCGACGAGCCGAACGAGGATCCCGCGGGCGAACCGAACGAGGAGCCGACGGACGAGTCGAGCGAGCCCGCGGACGATGCAGCGGCCGAATAGCCCCTATCACTGATTTCGAAGGAGACCCGACGGTGGCGTCGAAACAATCGCAGCGCATGGCCGCACGCCAGCAGCTCCAGCAGCGCATGTCCGAGAAGGCCGAGCGCGAGCGCAAGCAGCGCACCGTCTGGTGGAGCATCGGAGGCGTCGGCGCGCTCGTCGCGCTCGTCCTCATCGCGTGGGGCGCCGTCACCGTGTTCGGCCCTGACGAGGAGAGCGACACCGCGGCGTCGAACGGCACGGCGACCGGCGCCGAGGAAGCGACCGAGCCCCTGAACGACACGCCGATCGAGGAGACCGTGGCGAACGCCGAGGCCGCCGCTGCGCGCTGCGACGGCCTCGAACCGAGCGGCGAGGGCCAGAGCGCCGAGTCCAGCGGAGCCGGCGACGGCCGGCCCGCCACCGACGTCTACCTCGAATGCATGTCGCTGAGCGCCCCTGACGCGTCGGCCACGGCCGAGTGCTCGTACTCGACGACCGGCGGCGAGGCCATGCCCGCGGCCGTCCAGCCCGCCGCCGGGACCCAGGAGATGACGATCGTCTCCAACCTCGGCACCCTCACCGCCGAGATCGACACGGCGAACGCGCCGTGCACGGCCGGCTCGTTCACGCACCTGGCCGCGCAGGAGTACTTCGACGGCCAGCAGTGCCACCGGTTGACCACCGAGGGCATCTTCGTCCTCCAGTGCGGCGACCCCGACGCGCGCGAAGCGCTCGAATCCGGCAACCCGCAGGGTGCGGGCATGGGCGGCCCCGGATACCAGATGGGCGACGAGAACCTGCCCGCAGAGGTCGAGGGCAACTACCCGGCCGGGACGCTCGCGATGGCCAATGCCGGTCCGGGCACCACCGGCAGCCAGTTCTTCATCGTCTACGAGGACACGAGCCTGCCCTCGGGCTACACGGTCCTCGGACAGATCACCTCCGGTCTCGACATCGTGCAGGAGGTCGCCGCCGCCGGCGCCGTGTGACCGAGGCTCCCGCACCGACCCAGACGCCCGGATGTCGACCTCGATGTCCGGGCGTCCGGCTGCGGAGGCGGCGGCGCGGCCGGACGGGAGGCGGTTCACGGTCTCGTTCGCGGGACCGGGCCTGGCCCCAGTTAGGATGGGAACCTAAGCTTGATGAGCGATACCGGCGAGTCGAGTTCGAGGAGGCGACGGTGGTGACCGAACGAGCCGCAGTGCCCGGCGGCAAGGCCGCGGGCACCGGGACGCAGGCCCCCGGCTCGGAGGCCGTCTCGGTCGGCCCGCCCACGGGACGGCGCATGCGAGCCCGCCTGGCGCGGTTCAACGCGCCGTGGCAGTCCTCGACGCTGCCCGAGGTCCTCGAACCGCTGGTGGCGGCCCACCGGTCCTCGCACCCGCGAGCCGACGTGCGGTTCCTGCAGCAGGCGTACACACGCGCCGATCTGCTGCACGACGGCCAGTTCCGGAAGTCCGGCGACCCGTACATCACGCACCCGCTCGCGGTGGCCTCGATCCTGGCCGAGCTCGGCATGGACACGAACACGCTGGTGGCGGCCCTGCTGCACGACACGGTCGAGGACACCGACTACACGCTCGAAGAGCTGTCCGAGGAGTTCGGCGGCGAGGTCGCCCTGCTCGTCGACGGGGTCACCAAGCTCGACAAGGTGAAACTCGGCGACGCGGCGAAGGCCGAGACGATCCGCAAGATGGTCGTCGCCATGGCCAAGGACCCGCGCGTGCTGGTCATCAAGCTCGCCGACCGGCTGCACAACATGCGCACGCTGACATTCCTGGCCCCCGAGAAGCAGGAGCAGAAGGCCCGCGAGACCCTTGAGATCCTCGCGCCGCTGGCCCACCGGCTCGGGATGAACACCATCAAGTGGGAGCTTGAGGATCTTTCGTTCGCGACGCTGTACAAGAAGCGCTACGCCGAGATCGCGAGGCTGGTCTCCGAGCACTCCCCGCAGCGCGAGATGCTGCTCCAACAGGTGACCGCACAGGTCAAAGAGCAGTTGAAGGACGCCCGCATCAAGGCCGAGGTGTCCGGCAGGCCGAAGCACCTGTACTCGATCTATCAGAAGATGATCGTGCGCGGCCGGGACTTCAACGACATCTACGATCTGGTCGGCCTGCGAATCCTGGTGGAGAGCGAGCGGGACTGCTACGCGGCGCTCGGCGTGATCCACGCGGCCTGGCAGCCGGTGCCGGGCCGTTTCAAGGACTACATCGCGATGCCGAAGTTCAACATGTACCAGTCGCTGCACACGACGGTCATCGGACCCAACGGCAAGCCGGTGGAAATGCAGATCCGCACCTGGGCGATGCACCGCACCGCCGAGTACGGCATCGCAGCGCACTGGAAGTACAAGGAGACGAAGCACTCCGCGGTGGCCGGGCCGCCGGCGCACATCGACGACATGGCGTGGCTGCGTCAGCTGCTGGACTGGCAGCGGGAGGCCGCGGACCCCTCGGAGTTCCTCGACGCGCTGCGATTCGACCTGGCCTCCTCCGAGGCGTACGTGTTCACTCCCAAAGGCGATGTGATCGCGCTGCCTGCGGGGTCGACGCCGGTCGACTTCGCCTACGCCGTGCACACCGAGGTGGGCAACCGGTGCATCGGCGCACAGGTGAACGGCAAGATCGTGCCGCTGGAGTCGACGCTGTCGAACGGCGACGTGGTCGAGGTGTTCACCTCGAATTCGGAGACGGCCGGGCCGAGCGAGGACTGGCTGAGCTTCGTCAAGAGCCCGCGCGCCCGCACCAAGATCAGGCAGCACTTCAAGCGCGAGCGCCGCGAGGAGGCCATCGAGCTCGGCAAGGAAGAGCTCACCCGTGCGATGCGCAAACGCCGCATGCCGATGCAGCGGATGCTCACACGCGATAACCTGACCTCGCTCGCGAAGGACTTGAACCTCAAGGACGTCGAGGCGCTGTACGCCGCGTTGGGCGAGCACCACATCTCGCCGACGCATGTGGTGGCACGGCTCTTGGAGGTCCAGGGCGGGGCCGAGGGCGCCACCGAGGACATGGCGGAGGCGACGGCGCCGACGCAACCGGCCAGGATCGTGCCGGAGGCGCACGGCGATATCCATGTCGCGGTGACGGTGGCGGGCATGGACGATGGCGATATGCCGGTGCGGCTCGCCCACTGCTGCAACCCGATCCCGGGCGACTCGATCATCGGTTTCGCGACGCGCTACCACGTGATCAGCATTCACCGACGCGACTGCGAGAACGCCGAGGAGCGGGTCGAGCTGCAACCGGACCGGGTGCTGGAGGTCCGCTGGTCCGATGAGGACGACCAGGCGACCTTCGTCGCGACGGTGCAGGTCGAGGCATTGGACCGGCATCGGCTGCTGGCCGACGTCACGCAAGTGCTCTCGGGTGAGCGGGTGTCGATCCTCTCTGCCACGGTCACCACGACCCGCGACCGGGTCGCGCTCTCGCGCTTCACCTTCGAGATGGCGAATCCCGAGCACCTCGACCACATCATCAAGGTCATCCGCAAGATCGACGGCGTCTACGATGCCTACCGCCTCACCGGAGCCGAGTCCAAGTCCTGAGTCCCCGCCGGCCGGTGCCGTCCAAAGGTCCACCGTCGGTGCGGCCGTCCCGCCTCCGGTGCCGGACGCTGCCGGCCGAGTCGCTATATGGTCATGGCGTTTCGCTGCCGCCCAACCGGAAGCACGACGATGACGACACTCTCCGAATGCAACGAGGACGAATATGCGCTCCTCCTCGGCACCCCGCGGGCGGTGCTCGAAGCCGCCGTCGTCGCCGACGGGCGGCCGAGCCCCTTGGCGTTCCTCGAAGAGCTCTCCGCAGGCGCCAGGGCCTTCCGGAAGGCCCGACAGGACCGGAGCCCGTTCGTGCGGGAGATCGCGAACGCGCTCCACGGGAGCGGATCCACCGGGTCGAGCGGCCAGGGTCTGCATGAATCGGAAGAGGCGATGACCGCAGCGCTCGAACAGGCAGAGCGGGCGCTCGCGCTGCTGCGCGAGCGGGACGGTGAGGCCGCCGCGGCGTACGCCGCATGGCTGGTCCGCATCGCCACGCAGGTCAGCGAGGCCGCCGAGTCCAAGGTCGGCGGATTCTTCAGCAGGAAGGTCGCCGTCCACCCCGATGAGCGGGCCTTCATCGGTCGGCTCGCCGCTGCGGTGGAGCCTTGAGCGGCCGCAGCCCGGTCCATGCGGGGCGCGCCGCCGGCCGGTCTTCTCGGAGGAGATCGCGCAGGCGCCGGGCCGGCCCGACCGTCGATTCGGCCGCGAGCGCGGCCTCGACCTGAAGCAGTGTCGGGCGTGGGCGGCGTCGGGCGTGGGCGGCGTCTGATGATCGCGGGCCTGGTCTCGTTCCGGGGGTTCCACGGGGTCCGCCGTGTCGGGGCTCCCTTGCTCGATGTGTCCTTGCGATCGCGCCATGGCGGCGGAACATGACGAATCGGCCCGGCGCCGTGTTCGAAGATCGATCGGGGAGGTGCGCCGAGGCGCCCCGTGCTCTTCGAAGAGTGTGCCCGCAGACCGCCGTTGA
>JAJYSW010000106.1 GCA_021793335.1 Actinomycetes bacterium | reverse complement strand
GCCACTATGCCGAAGCCGAGCGGCGCGGCGAGCGCCTTCCCATCGCCGTGGCCATCGGCCCCGACCCGGTCATGGCCTACGCCTCCACCGCTCCCCTGCCGCCGGACATCGACGAATACCTCTTCGCCGGATTCCTGCGCGGCGAACGCGTCGAGATGGTCGACTGCCTGACCGTGCCGCTCCAGGTCCCGGCCACCTCGCAGATCGTCCTCGAAGGCTGGGCCGAACCGGCCGAGCGCCTCCCCGAGGGCCCCTTCGGGGACCACACCGGCTTCTACACGCCGATCGAGCCGTTCCCGGTCATGCGCGTCGAGGCGATGACCATGCGAGAGAACCCGATCTACCACACGATCATCACCTCCGCACCGCCGCAGGAGGACCTCGGGCTCGGCAAGGCCACCGAACGGATCTTCCTGCCGCTCATCAAGATCATGATCCCCGAGATCGTCGACTACGACCTGCCCGCGGCCGGGGTCTTCCACAACTGCGTGATCGTCTCGATCGACAAGAAGTTCCCCAAGCAGGCCCAGAAGGTCATGAGCGCCCTCTGGGGACTCCAGATGATGAGCCTGACCAAGCTCATCATCGTCGTCGACGCCGACTGCGACGTCCACGATTACCGCGAGGTGGCCTGGCGCGCACTCGGCAACGTCGACTACTCGCGGGACCTGCTGCTGACCGAAGGGCCCGTGGACCACTTGGACCACGCCTCGTACCACCAGTTCTGGGGTGGCAAGGCCGGCATCGACGCCACCGCGAAATGGCCCGAGGAGGGCTACACGCGGGGCTGGCCCGAACCGACGCGGATGAGCTCGGCGGTACGGGCCACCGTGGACCGCCGCTGGAAAGAGTACGGCCTTGACTGAGGTGACCGACCGACCGAGTCACGTTCGCGACTTCCTGAAGCTGGTCGCCTTCGAGCACTCGATCTTCGCCCTGCCGTTCGCGTACCTGGCGACCCTCACCGTGATGGCGCTCGACGACGCCTTCAGTTGGAGCGTGCTGGTCCTGGTGACCGTCGCGATGGTCTCCGGCCGGACCCTGGCGATGGCCGCGAACCGCATCATCGACCGCAAGGTCGATGCGGAGAACCCTCGGACGGCGCAGCGTGAACTGGTGACCGGGCGGGTCTCGCTGAAGACCGCCCATGTCGGCTGCGCGGTGAGCCTGGTCGTGTTCCTGGTCTCGGCGGCGCTGCTGAATCCGCTGTGCCTGGTCCTGGCCCCGCTGGCCGTGGCCCCCCTGATCGTCTACCCGTACGCCAAGCGCTTCACCGACTACCCGCACGCGGTCCTCGGGCTGGCCCAGATGGTCGCGCCCGTCGGCGCGTGGCTGGCGGTGACCGGCGATTTCGCGGGTTCGGCGCCGGCGATCGTGCTGGGCGCGGCGGTGGGCCTGTGGATCGGCGGCTTCGACCTGATCTACGCCTGC
Organism: Actinomycetes bacterium; assembly: GCA_021793335.1. Classification (GTDB taxonomy): domain Bacteria; phylum Actinomycetota; class Actinomycetes; order Mycobacteriales; family Micromonosporaceae; genus Glycomyces. The sequence goes on along the minus strand of JAJYSW010000106.1, from coordinate 9,050 downwards.
CAGGACATCGAGGTGGACCGCCGGATCGGCGTGCGCTCGACTCCCGCCAGATGGGGCGTGAAGGCCGCACTGCGGGCCTCGACCGTGACGCACGTGGCGGCCTGGGCGCTGTTCGCCTGGTTCGGTGCGTTGACCGGTTTCGGGTGGCTGTACTGGATCGGCCTGGCCCTGGTGGGCGTGATCCTGGCTTGGGAGCACGCCATCGTGAAGCCCGATGACCTGACGAAGGTGAATCGGGCTTTCTTCACCGCGAACGGTTTCGTGGCGATCGCCCTGTTCGCCTTCGCTTTGGGGGACCTGATGCTCAGGTGAGGGCGGCGGCCCGCCCGAAGCCGAGTTCGGGAGGGCTCCGCTTCCGGACGGACACGATCCCTACGATGGAGGCGACCATCGACCTAACCCAGGAGTGCGATACCCGTGGCTCTCAACTCGAACATGGTCCCGCTCGGCACGCCCGCGCCGGACTTCACTCTCCCGGACCTCGACGGCGTCGAGCGTTCGCTCGCCGATTTCGACGCACCGGCCCTGCTGGTCGCCTTCGTCTGCAACCACTGCCCTTACGTCAAGCACATCGAGCAGGTCTTCGGCTCCTTCGCGGCCGAGCAGGCCGACCTCGACGTCGTGGCCATCTGCTCCAACGACGCCGAGAACTATCCCGACGACGGCCCGGCGGGCCTGGCCGAGCAGGTCGCCCGCGCGAACTGGACGTTCCCGTACCTGGTGGACGAATCGCAAGAGGTCGCCCGTGCCTATAAGGCCGCCTGCACCCCTGACTTCTTCCTCTACGGCCCCGACCGCAAACTCGCCTACCGCGGCGCGTTCGACGGATCGACGCCCGGCAACGGCGTCCCGCTGACCGGCGAGTATCTGGCCGCCGCCGTCGAATCGGTCCGCAAGGACGAGGCCGTCCCCGAACCGCACCACCCGTCCACGGGCTGCGGCATCAAGTGGCGCGAATAGTCTGAGACACCGCTGCCGGTCGGTGGCCGGGCTGCTTCAGCCCGGCCACCGACCGGAGGCTGCACGCCGCCCGTGGAGGCGGTTCGACCGGTTCCGCCGATGCGCTCGGGGTCCTTAAAGGCCCTAAGAGCTCCACAGATCAGTCAGGGCGATTCCGAGCTCGCCGAGCATGGTGCGCAGCAACGGCATGGAAAGCCCGATGACGGTTCCCGGGTCGCCTTCGATACCGGAGACGAACGCCGAACCGTAACCATCGAGAGTGAACGAGCCTGCGACGTGGAGCGGCTCCCCGGTGGCGACGTACGCGTCGATCTCCGCGTCGGAGACCTCCGCGAAGTGCACCACGGTGCCGGAGGCCCGGATGATCTTGCGGTCGGCGGCGGCGTCGATCAGGCAGTGGCCGGTGTGCAGCGTGCCCGAGCGTCCGCGCATCCGCTTCCACCGCGCGAGGGCCTCCTCGGGCCCTTCGGGTTTGCCGAGGGTCTCGCCCTCGAAGTACAGCACCGAATCACACCCGAGGATGAGCGCTCGGGGGCTGACCAGCTCACGCACGGCCTCGGCTTTGAGCTCGGCGAGCGTGCCGGCCAGTTCGGCCGGGTCGCGGCTCGTCACTCGGCTCTCGTCGACGCCCGAGACGATGACCTCGGGTTTGACGCCGGCCGCGACGAGCAGCTCGCGCCGCGCGGGCGAGGCCGAGGCGAGGACGAAGGGGCGAGCGCCGCTCGGGCTCATCGCTCCGTTCCCCGGCGTGCCGGGACCGCCGAGTCCCGCCAGGACCGGCGCACTCGCAGCCGCAGCCCCGGATCGGTCCAGCAGGGCCTGCGGCTCGCGCCGTTCTCGGACGCCTCCGCCTCGCGCGGCAGCGCGGTGAGGACGCCGACCAGGGCCGCCAGCTCCTCGGCGGAGGGATGTCCGCGGAGCACCGTCAAGACGGTGTTCCCGGGGGGTTCGGTGCTCATCGCGTTCACTCCTCGATGTCGAATTCGCGGTGGACCCTCTCCCAGAAGCCGTCGCGGACCCATATCCGGGCTTCGGGGTGGTCGCGTAGAGAATAACCGAGTTCCTTCTCGGCTTCCACGAGCAGCTCCTTGTCGATGACGGTGGGCAGCTGCGGGCCGGGCAGGAGGTCGGCGATGTTGTCGGCGCCGCGGGTCAGGAGCCACTTGTGGCCGACGTACTCGCCGATGGACCTGACGGTCTCGGGGTCGAGTTTTTCACCTGTCTGGGTGGTGCGGACGAACTTGGGCCGCGCGGATTCGGCCTGGGCGAGCGCGTCGGCGGCGTTCATGGTGACGGCGACGGATTGGCGCTGCCCGAAGACGGCGGCCGGGCTGGGCACGGTCGGCTCGGGCTCGGCCATCGGAGCGCCGACCATGCCGCGGGTCGCCGCGGCCGCGGTGCCGCTCTTGGTGAAGTAGGGCTTGAGGTCTTCGGCGTCTATGGTCTCGACGGTGTCGGATTCCCAAACGAGCCGTTCGGCCTGGTTGGTGCCGTACGGCGGTTCCACTCCCCACAGATGGATGCGGACGCCGTACGCCTGGGCGACCTCGACGGCGGGGACCATGTCCTCGTCGCCGGCCAGGAGGATCGCGTCGTGGATGGCGCGGTGGCGGGCGAGCAGTTCGAGGTCCGAGCGGATCTGGGCGTCGACGCCCTTCTGCTGGCCTCGCGAGTTGAGATTGCCGAGCCTGACTTTGACGAACTCCATGTTGGCGATGACGCGCTGGTCGACAGTGGGAACGCGGTCGCGGGCGGCATCGAACCAGTACAGGCGGAGCAGCTCACCGTCGGGCAGTTGGCGGGCGGCGCCTTCCATGAGCGTGCCGATGAGCTTCTCGGCGTCGACCCGGTAGTCCTTGCGCGACGTGGCGTCCAACAGGAGTTCGGCGGCGGCCGCATAGAGGTAGCCGACGTCGATCAACATGGCGTACCGCCTGGTCAATAGCCCAGGAAGCATCCCTACAGTCTGTGTCATGGCCCACTCCCAATCTCGGTCGGGACGAAATGTCCCGCTTCCCCCGGCTCTATAAGACGGTACCCGGATCAGGCTCTTGGAATGGGAGTGGTGGGGTCGGCCCCGCGCGCCGTGATCGTTTCACGAAGTTCGCCGGAAGGGCGCGGCGAGGGCCGGGGCCGTGCGGCCCCGGCCCTCGTCGCAGGGCCTCAGAGCGGGATGTTGCCGTGTTTCTTGGCGGGCAGCTCGTCGCGTTTCGAGGCGGTCATGCGCAGCGCCCGGGCGAGCTGGGCGCGCGTGTCCCGCGGCTGGATGACCGCGTCGATATAGCCCAGTTCGGCGGCGACGTACGGGTTGTTGAGCTTCTCCTCGTAGTCGGCCATGAGCTCGGCGCGTTTGGCCTGTTCGTCGTCGGCCTTGGCGAGGTCGCGCCGGTAGAGGATGTTGACCGCGCCCTGGGAGCCCATGACGGCGATCTCGGCGGTGGGCCAGGCGAGGTTGAGGTCGGCGCCGACGTGCTTGGACCCCATGACGCAGTAGGCGCCGCCGTAGTTCTTGCGGCAGACGACGGTGAGTTTGGGGACGGTGGCCTCGGCGTAGGCGAAGATGAGCTTCGCGCCGCGGCGGATGATCCCGTCGTGCTCCTGGGAGGTGCCGGGCAGGAAGCCCGGGACGTCGACGAAGGAGATCACGGGGATGTTGAACGCGTCGCAGAAGCGGATGAACCGGGCGGCCTTCTCGGAGGCGTCGATGTCGAGGCAGCCGGCGAAGTGCATCGGCTGGTTGGCGACGATGCCGACGGGGCGGCCGTCGAGGCGACCGAACCCGGTGATGATGTTCTTGGCGAACAGCTCCTGCGTCTCCAGGAATTCGCCGTCGTCGAGGACGGACTCGATGACCTTGTGCATGTCGTAGGGCTGGTTCGCCGAGTCGGGGATGAGCGTGTCGAGTTCGACGTCGGTGGCCGTCAGGTCGAGCTCGAAGTCCTTGGTCTCGTAGAGGGGCGGCTCGTCGAGGTTGTTCGACGGGAAGTACGACAGCAGCTGCTTGACGTATTCGAGCGCGTCGTCCTCGTCGTCGGCCAGGTAGTGGGCGTTGCCGGCGACGGCGTTGTGGGTGCGGCCGCCGCCGAGCTCCTCCATGCCGACGTCCTCGCCGGTGACGGCCCGGACCACGTCGGGCCCGGTGATGAACATGTGGCTGGTCTGGTCGACCATGACGGTGAAGTCGGTGATCGCCGGGGAGTAGACCGCGCCGCCCGCGCACGGGCCCATGATGAGCGAGATCTGCGGGATGACGCCGGAGGCGCGCACGTTGCGGAAGAAGATGTCGCCGTAGCCGCCGAGGCTCGCGACGCCTTCTTGGATGCGGGCGCCGCCGGAGTCGGAGATGCCGATGATGGGGCGGCCGGTGCGCAGTGCGAGGTCTTGGATCTTGGTGATCTTTTCGCCGGAGACCTGCCCGAGGGAGCCGCCGAGGACGGTGAAGTCCTGCGCGAAGACGCATACCTCGCGGCCCTCGATGGTGCCGTAGCCGGTCACGACGCCGTCGCCGTAGGGCCGGTTGGCCTCCATGCCGAAGTTGGTGGAGCGGTGGCGTGCCAGGGCGTCGAGTTCGACGAACGACCCCTCGTCGAGCAGCGCCTCCAGGCGCTCGCGTGCGGTGCGCTTGCCCTTCTCATGCTGCTTCTCGATGGCTCGGGGGTTGCCGGTGGCGGCCTCGTCCAGGCGCTCGGCGTGATCGGCGAGCTTCCCGGCCGTCGTGTGGATGTCGATGTCGGTCACGACTCGGATCGTAACGGTCCCGTCTGTGGCTACGCTGGGTGCGTGAGCGCACCGATGAGAACGGCGCTGGACCGGAGTGCACTCCGGTCCCGGTTGTCGGAGAAGTCCACCTTCTGGACCGAAGTGAATGTGGTTGACATCACAGGTTCGACGAATGCGGATCTGGTGGACCTCGCGCGGCGCGGCGGAGAAGAGGGCCGGGTGCTCATCGCCGAGGAGCAGACGGCGGGGCGGGGCCGCCTGGACCGCCGGTGGTCATGCCCGAGGGGGGCCGGTCTGATGCTGTCGATGCTGTTGCGGCCGGGCCGTCCGCGAAAGGAGTGGGGCACGCTGAGCCTGGCGGCCGCAGTGGCCCTTGAGGAGACACTGCGCGCCGTCGCGGGTGTCACGGCGAGGCTCAAGTGGCCCAACGACGTCCTCATCGACGGACGCAAAGTCTGCGGGATTCTGGCGACGGTCGGCGGCACGGGCGAGGACCCTGCCGATCAGCGCGCGGCGGGGCGGGGCGCGGTGGTGCTCGGTTTGGGCCTGAACGTGTCGCTCACCGCCGAGGAGCTGCCCGTCCCGGAGGCGACCTCGCTGCTGCTGGCCGGGGCCGCGACGCTCGAACGGGAGGCGATCGCCGCGGACTTCCTGGCGCACTTCGCGGCGGTCTACCGCACCTGGAATGCGACCGGCCCGGCGCACGTCATCGAACGGTGGCGCGAATATTCGGCCACGCTCGGTCGCCATGTTGAGGTATCTTTCCCGAACGGCCGCAAGGTCGCGGGCGTGGCGACCGATATCGCCGCGGACGGCCGGCTGGTCGTGGCGGGCCGCGATGAGGAGGGACGCGAGGAGGTGCTGACGGTCGCAGCCGGTGACATCGTCCACCTCCGCAGAGGCGACTGAGGAGTGCCGTATTGACCGACGACGTGCGAGCGGAGCCCCACGGCGCCGCCACCGGGCTCGGCGTCGACTCCGAACGGCTCTACCGGATGCTGCTGGCCAGAACCGACGCCTCGGTCGGTCGGCTCGCGGCCGAGAGCGGGCTGGCCGAAGGGGACGTGCGAGCGGCGCTCGCCGAACTCGTCGACGCGGGGTTCGTCACCATGAGCGCCGATTCGCGCTACCGCGCCGTGGCCCCCGACATCGTCCTCGGCGGGCGGCTCGCCACGCAGCTCGAAACGGTCCGGTTCGGCTACGACGCGCTGCGCGAGCTGCTGGAGCTCCATCGGGCCGGGCCCGATCGGGGCGGACGTGACGATCGGGGTCGCTGGGAGCAGGTCACCGGCGCGGTCGCCATCCAGTCGCGGTTGACGCAGCTGCGGAAGACCGCCGAGCGGTGCGTCCGCACCTTCGTCAAGCCGCCGATGGTCCTGCCGGTGCCCGACGGCGAGCGGCACCGGGAACTCCAGGAGCGGGGCGTTCGGTGCCGGATGCTGTTCGACCGCTCGATCTTCGACTCCGATCCCGAAGGGACGCATCTGCGTCACCATTTGGAATGGAGCGACGAGATCCGCTTCGCCAAGCGGCTGCCGCTCAAACTGCTGCTCATCGACGAGCGCACCGCGGTCATCGAGGACCCCGGTTCCGACAAGCCGCGGGTGCTCATCACGGGGAACGAGTCGGTCGTGCGGTTGACCGTGGAACTGTTCGAGCTGTTGTGGATCAACGCCATCCCGGCGCGGCCGGAGGCGCGCGAGGGCACCGGGGCCCGGACGGGGCCGGCTGCGGGGATCGACGATGACGATGTGCTGCTGCTCAGTCTGCTCATCGCGGGCCTCACCGATCAGGCCATCGCCTCGAAACTGGGCATCGGGCTGCGCACGGTGCAGCGCCGCGTTCGCGACCTGATGGACCTCGCCGAGGTCGACACGCGCATCCAATTGGGCTGGCACGCCGCCAAGCACGGATGGGTGTCCTGATCGGAGCGGCTTCGGGGGCCGGAGGCGCATTCCGAGGGAGGATCAGGCGGATCTGCATGCCGCCGCGGTGTTGTACTGTGCAGAGGCAACGATTACCGCTCGGCACGGCGATGCTCGTGAGCCGCGTATTGCTTCGGCACGGCGAGACCGGCGAACCGTGCTCTCGTACCGCCCAACGCTCACTCCTGGAGGTCACGCAATGGGGTATCCCGACGATCAGCTCGCTCGCGGTGAAGAGGTCAAGCTCCATTCGCACCCGCACTGGAAGGAGGCGGTCGGGCCCGTCCTCTGGTTCGTCGTCTTCCTGCTCATCGGTGCCATCGCCGTCTATTACACCGCTCGGACCGACTGGTCGATCAAACCGTGGCTCATCCTCGCCGAGGTCGTCATCACCGTCGGCCTGCTGGTGTGGCTCGCGATCATCCCTTGGATCAGCTGGCAGACCACGCACTATGTCATCACCGACCAGCGCGTCATGTGGCGGATCGGCATGGTGACGCGCGAAAGCCGCCACATCCCCTTGGCCCGGGTCAACACCGTCTCCTATACGCAGACGATCTCCGAGCGCATCTTCGGTTACGGCGATCTCAAGATCGACTCGGCCAGCGACGACGGCGAGATCGAGCTCATCGATGTGCCCAAGGTGGACAAGGTGAAGGCGGTCATCTACCAGCTCGCCGAGGACGACCGCAGCCGCCGCGCCGAAGCCGGCGACGGCACCTGATCGTCCGAGACGCGTTCGGGCCCGGTTCCGTCACCGGGCCCTTCGTCGTTTCCGGGTCCGGCGACCGGAGCGCCGCGCCCGTCTCAGGCGTCTCCGGTCTCGCCGTTCAGGCCCTGTGGTCTCGGAACACCCAGGTGCGGTAGGCGTAGAACCGGAACGCCGTGGCCATGCCGACGCCGACGACGTTCGCGGCGAGGTTCTTCGCGAGCACCGTGTCGAAGTACCCGGGCCAGACCTGTCCGAGCCCGTTGTTGGCCCACAGGCACAGGAGCGAGATGAGCAGGCCGATGCCGTTGAAGAAGAAGTACAGCAGGTATTGGCGGTGCGCTCCGCTCGAAACGAGGCGGTCTCGCCATGTCCAGTGCCGGTTGCCGAAGAAGGCGAACGTCGTGGCGATCACGGTCGCGACGATCTTCGCGCTCCAGTCGGACCAGTCCAGTACCAGCATGAGCAGGTTGAACAGGCCCACGTCGATGAGATAGGCGGTGCCTCCGACGCCGACGAAGCGGAACAGTTCGCCGCTGTGCGCTCGCAGCAGGCGCCAGCCGCGCATGATCGGATTGCCCATCCCTGAAGCCGAAGAGGACTCGGGTGAGGTGTCGGTGGAAGCGCTCGGCACAGCCCCAGCCTATCGTGTCCTCCGCCTCATCCGCGCGGTGTCGCGACGGCCACGACGCCGACGATGAAGGGATCGTCTCCTCGGACGAACCGGACCCGGCCGTCCTCGGACAGTTCGGCCGAGTTCACCGCGACGTCGACGCCGTAGGCGCGCCGGCCGGGGTCGTTCACCGCGCCGTTCGCACGGCCGCGCCCCGGCTCGCCCTGGCTCGCACCGCCGATGGTCATGCCGTCGCCGGTGCAGTGCGCCGAGCCGCCCCACAGCGTGTGGGCGACGGTGACCTCGCCGCCACCGCGCACGTCGATCACAGTGTCGGCCGCCCGTGCTCCGTCGTAGACGGCGATCTCTCTGCTCTCGGCGCCCGGTTCGGCGTAGACGATCGTCAGGGACCACCCGGCCCAGCGTGAATCGCGGCAGTGCGATCCGCCTTTCCATCTGCCGTGCCCGCACTGTGGAGCGGGCAGCTCGTGGACGTCGGTGGCGAGCCAGTACACGCCCGGCCCCTCGACGAGGCCGGTGACGGCGGCGAACGCCTGTTCTCCGGTGACGGCGGCGGCGCTCAGATCGGTCCAGGACCCGCCCGGGCCGGCCAGTGCGACCCGCTCGGGCGGATCGGCGTCGCTGCCGGCCCAGTACAGACCGGCCCAGACGATCTCGGCCCCGTTCGGGACGGTGAGGGCGGCGCCGCTGACGGCCGCGCCTTCCCGACCCGCGGGCGGCTGCGGGTGGCGCGGGCCCGGCGCATAGGGCTTCTTGGGCCCGTAGCCCTTGTGGCAGGAGGGGGCGGCGCAGGTGAGCCAGGTGTTGCCGACGGCGGTGACGCCGGTGGCTCCCCGGTCCGCGTAGGCGACTCCGCCGCCCGCCGGGGCGATCGGGATGCGCAGTTCGGCGGCTCCCGTGATGTCGGGGCCGGTGATCGAGACGCCGAAGGTCTGGTAGCCGCTGACGTGCTCGGCGATGGCGACGCGGACATCGGCGACGGCGGTCCGGCCGATGTCGCGGGTGGTGCACAGGGCCCGTGTGCCCTCGGCCTCGCAGCGCCAATCGGGTTCGGCGGTTTCGGCGGCGAGGACGACGCCCTCGGGCAGGACGATCGCGAGGC
>JAJYSW010000105.1 GCA_021793335.1 Actinomycetes bacterium | reverse complement strand
CTCCAGCCCATCACCGACTACATGGACATCAAAGGCTACGGCTCCTCCACCGCCGAGAGCGGCCAACCGGGCAGCTCCAAAATCGGCAACACCTTCGACCCCGAATCCATCGGCTGCGGCAGCCTCTTCAATCTCGGCAGTCTTGAGGGGGCTGATGGAGGCAGTTATGGCATGAGCGGCGAGCTCAAGGGAAAGATCATTCCCGCTGAGAGTGAAGAGCAGGCTGCTGCCGCTTATGAAGACCGGGCCACTTCCGCCGAGTTCAAAGCCTCCGAGTGGACCGACGCCGCCACCGAAGAGTTCGCGGACCCGTGGGACGAGGGAACGATGATCTCCTGGATCGGCGACACCAACCAGCCATTTGTAGATGTCGTAGCCCGTGATGGCCAGTGGGTTTTCCATATTCAGCTTTACCACACACAAGATTTCGGAATCCGCAATGGGGCTGGTCCCTCTCTGGGATTTACCGATGACGAGCTTAATCAGTGGTTGGTTGAGTCTTATTTGCCTGAGGTGAATCAGATCGTGAACGAGCGGATTGCGGAGGTGCAGTGACCGTGGGCGATGGCATCGAGTTCCAGACCGATATCTACGAGGGCATGGAAGGCGCCGAGGCGATCGGTCAGCAGCAGACCACCGCCGATGCCGGCCTGCTCTCAGGGGCGCCCTGTTCTGAGGGAGGCTGTACCAATACCTCGAACCCGGCCGAAAAGGCATGGGTCAAACTCGTCTCGGCCATCCCCGTGGCCGGACAGGTCGAAAGCTTCAAATGCGTCGCCGCAGGCACCGCAGCACCAACCCCCGCCGAAGTCCAATCACTGGTCGCCCAAATCCGACCCCCAGACAGCGACAAATACGCACTCCGGTCACTCTCGGACAAGTGGTTGCAGTTCCGGAACGATTTTTCACAGAACCCTGAGACTGCCGTTGCGCCGATTTTGCGTTCGAAGCTCACGGAGCTGGCGAATGGTTGGCAGGGTGATGACTTCGATGGGTTCGCCGAGCAGATGGAGACCGTCTTCACCAACTGCGAGCGGATCGCGACCGACATCGGGGATGACTCCTCGGGCATGGTCGGCCTGCTTCGTCAGAAAGGCGATGAGATTTATGCTTTGCAGGGTGGCGGCTCCGGTGAGTTGCCGTATCCGGCGCCGCAGTACTGGGTGAAGGAGAGGGACTGGCTGTTCTCGAATCCGAAGGTGCATGTGCGGCCTCCGTTCACCCACGGGGACTGCGAAGTCGCCGAGGGATGCATGTTCGGCGATGGGCACACCGAGCAGGCGATGGAACTGGGCGGCTTCGACAGCGACTACGCCGATGAGCTGAACCAGTACGTGACCGACCAGACCGAATACCACTTCACCCGCCTCAAAGCCGACGACCCCGACGCCGACGAGGCGGCCTTGCGCACCCAGGCCCGGCAACTGGCCGAACAAGACGGCAACGACCGCGCCGCCCAAGACTACGACCAGGCCAGCGACGACTACGAAGCCAGAGCCATCGAACAAAACGATACGGTCATAGCCCGCTGGAGCGACGCCGAGACCTCCACCGCCGAATTCACCCCCACCATCGCACCCGCCCAAGACACCACCTTCCGCGACTCGACCGGCGACCTGACCGGCAGCGAATACGCCCCGCCCGGAGGCGGAACCTTCAACGGCTCCCCGACCGCCACCGGCACCGGCGGCCTCAACCCACCCCCGACCACCACCCCCTTCGGCACCAGCACCGGTAGTAGCGGTGGCTTCGGCGACTTCACCACCAACCCCAGCGGACTTGGGGGCCTCGACGGCCCCGGGACCGGCCTGGACGATGCCAACCCGTGGTCCTCCTACGCCGGAGCCGACCCCGACGACCTCAGCGGCGGCCTCGCCTCAGCCACCAACCCCACCCCCGGCCTCAACAGCGGCCTCGGCGGCGGACTCGGTAGCGGTGGCACCAGCGGCCTCGGCGGCGGACTCGGTACCGGCGGCGCCGGTGGCGGGCTCGGGGCCGGTGCCGGTGGTGGCATGGTCGGCGGTACCGGCGGCGGCACGGGTGCCGGACGCGGTGCCGGCGGCGGCACGGGCAGCGGCGGCCGCGGTGCCGGCGGTACCGGCGGTCTCGGTTCGAAGACCGGCGCAAGCCGAGGCATGAACGGACCCATGATGGGCGGCCGCGGCGCCACCGGCACCACCGAAGACGACCAAGACCGCCAAACCTGGCTCACCGAAGACGACGACATCTGGGGCACCGCACCAGACGAAGACAACGACCCCTACGCCTGAATCGCTCACGAAGCGAGCAGTTCCTCATAGACGGCGATGACCTGCTGCAAGGCCACCTCGGAAGAGAAGACACCGGTTCGTTCCGGCTCTGGCGTCCGCCATGCGATCGGGGCGCTTCGCCGTCCGCTGGCTGCGGGCCGGGGCTTCGGACCGCAGCCGGTGCGAGCGCTTTCTACGCGGCCTCAGGAACGAGTCGCCCTCCGGTGCCGCTCTCGCCGCAGTCTTGAGGACGCTGTGCCGGGCGCGGCGGCCATCGTCGGCCGCACCGAGCGGAAATCCGAGGGGGCGCAGGACCGTCGGATCTACGGACTGCGGGTGAGGCGCCGGACGGCTTCGACTACGGAAGCGCGGCGGCGTGAGTGCTCCGCTTCGCTCAGTGGTTCGGTGATCATCCGGGCGACCTGAGGCACCGCGAACCACCATCCGGCGAGTGAGAGCACGAGGAACATGAGGTGGTCGGCATCGATCGCGTCGGTCGCCGCGCCGTGGCGCTGGCCTTCCGCCATGGCGGAGGTCTTGTACCCGTAGTATTCGCGGCGCTGCGCCTCGTCGGGCACTTCCCCGTCGAAGCTCAGGCCCTCCCAGCGCATGAGCCGGTTCAGTTCCGGCCGCTCGCGATGGTAGTCGTACACGCAGCCGGCATAGTCGCCGATGTCCTCGGCGGCGAACGACTCGACCGGGACCGCTTGCGCGACCTTGGCCAGTTCCTCGCGCAACACGCGTGAGAACAGTTCCCGTTTGCCGCCGAAGTAGTTGTACACCCGTTCCTTATTCACTCCGGCGGTCTTCGCGATGCGTTCGACGGTGGTGCCGTCGGGGCCGTGGGCGGCGAACTCCGCCACCGCGGCGTCGAGGATCTTCCGCTTCGTCCCCTCGGTGTCCCAAGCCACGCGAGCCCCCTTACCGTCGTGTTCCCGAAAATCTCCAACGCTGCCGTTGTTTATTGCCTCGAAGGGTACTACAGTCATCTCCAACGCTTCCGTTGGAAAATGAGGTTCGCAATGCCACCCACTGGTCCGGCCACCGCATCCGGCCGTCCCGCCCCGCCGGCGCGGGGCGGCGTCCTGCTCCTAGTCGTGACCGCACTGCTCGTGCTCACCCAGCTCTACGCCGCCATCCCGCTCCTGGGACCGGTGGCCGGGGCACTCGGAAGCGATGTCACCTTCGCGCTCTCCACCGTGTTCAGCCTCTGCTACGCGGCGGGTTTCCTCGTCTGGGGACCGGTCTCCGACCACGTCGGTCGCAGGCGCGTCCTCGTCATCGGGCTCGTGCTCCTCGCCGCGACCACACTCGCGTGCGGATTCGCTTCGACGGTCTCGGCGCTCGCCCTCCTACGCGGTGCGCAGGGATTCGCGGCCGCGAGCTTCGCCCCGACCGCACTCGCCTATCTCAGCGAGGCGCTGCCGTCCCGGCGGCGGCCCGGTGCGATCGGCGCCATGTCGGCGGCGTTCCTCCTCGCGGGGATCTTCGGCCAGGTGCTCGCCTCCATCGTGGCCATGCACGCGGACTGGCCCTGGCTGTTCCACGGGTGCGGCATCGCCCTCGCCCTCCTTGCGGCGCTGGTCGTGCGGCTTCCCACCGAACCGGCGAGCGAGGAGCGTCCGCAGCGGTCCGTGACGTTCGGCAGCCGCCTCCTCGCCACGGCGAACGCCGCCACGAAACCCGCCGTGCTGCTCCTATGCGCCGCACACGTCACCTTGCTGCTGTCGTTCGTCGGCATGTACACCGCGCTCGGCCCGCATCTGGACGCCCTCGGGCTCGACGCATCGCAGGTGATCTGGATCCGTTCGGCAGGGCTTCCCTGCATGTTCGCCGCGCTCGCCGTCGGGCCGCTCGCCCAGCGGTTGGGCATGGCCGGGGTCGCCCGCGCCGGTTACCTGCTCGCCGCCTGCGGGATCGCCGCAGCGGCACTGTTCGCCGATTCGCTCGCCGGGATCATCGCGACCGGCCTCCTCTTCGTCACCGGCGTCGCCCTCGCGATCCCCGCCATGATCACCCTCTTCGGCGAGGCCACCGCTCCAAACCGCGCCGGCGGCATGGCCCTGAACGGCTTCGTGCTCTTCCTCGGGGCGAGCATCGGCCCGCTCGTCGCCCGGGGCCCGATCGCCTACGCCCCGCTCCTCGTCGTCTTCGCCGTGCTCTTGTCGGCGGCGGCGCTGTGCCTCACCGTCTTCGCCCGCATCGCGGACAAGCCCGAGGCCGCCGCCCGAGACGCTCGTTCGCCTCGCCGGAGGACGGAGGTCTCGGCATGACCAGTGTCCTGCTCCTCGGCGCCACCGGCCGCTCCGGTGCACTCGTGCTCACGAGCCTGCCCTCCGATGTCCAGGTGATCGCGGCGGTCCGGAGACCGAACGACATCGCCCGCCTCCCCGGCGCGCACGCACGCCACCGCCACGCCCTGATCGACCTGGATGATCCGGCGAGTCTGCGCCGGGCCGCCGCGAGCGGTGTCGACGTCGTCGTGAATGCGGTCCGTCTCCGCGGGGACATCCCGCCGCGAGCGCTCGTCGATCTGCACGAGCGCATCGTGGGCACGGTGCGAGGCCCCGACGGCGGCCCGGCACGCACGGTGACGATCGGCGGCGCGGGTGCATTGCGTCTTCCGGACGGCTCCCGGTTCTGGCGGCGGCCGGAGTTTCCCCGGCGCACCGTGCCTCGGGGGCGCGCTCACGCGCTCCTGCGCGACCATCTCGAAGCCAGTGCCGATCTATCGTGGACGTACTTGATCCCTCCGCCGGCCTTCGACCCCGCGGGGCCGCGGACCGGGGCGTACGGCCGCCGATCTCCCGGTGTCGACGAACACCTGTTCAGGGGAGCCGCCGTCGGCTACGCGGACTTCGCGCACGCCGTCGCCGACGCCGTCATGGAAGGCTGGGTCGGCACGCACCTCGTCGCCTCCTCAAGTGACGCCCGTGATGGTCACCGTTCGGCGAGCAGTTCTTCGTAGACGGCGATGAGCTGCTGCAAGACTACGCCGGGGGAGAAGGTCGACTCGTATCTGGCTCTGGCGTTGGCCGCGTATTCGGGGCGCGCCGCCACCGTCTCCAGGCCACGGGCCAGGGCTTCGGGAGTCGGCTCCACCGCCACCCCCGCCGGAGCCTCGGTGTCCGCGCCCGCGATGAACGGGGCCCCGCCCATGCGGGTGGCCACGATCGCCCTGCCGCTCGCGAGCGCTTCGAGCCCCGTGGTCGGCAGGATGTCCTGCCAGATCGAGGGAATCACCATCGCAGCCGAGTCCGCGAGCGCCTTGCGCATGCCTTCCGGGTCGAGCTGTCCGAGGTACTCGACGTCCGGCGCCCTCGCCGCCTCCTCCACGAGTGGGCGCAGTGGGCCGTCACCGGCGATGCGGAGCGTTCGGCCGGGAAGATCGGCCCTCCGCCAGGCTTCGAGCAGCAGCTCCACGCCCTTCTCCGGCACCAGGCGTGCCCCGAACAGGAAGCCGTCGCCGAGCGGCACCGCGTCCGCAGCGGCGATCGCGTTCGGCTTCACACGAATGCGGTCGTCCTCGATGCCGATGCTGCGCAGGTAATCCGCGATAGCGTCCGTCAATGCTATGTACCGGTCCACCGTTTTCCATGTGCCCCGGCGGGCGCCGAGCGCCACGGCCATGATCGCCGATTGCGGCCGCGAACCCCGGTAGCAGCCGTGCAGCACGCCCGGTCCGTTCCAGCGCTTCCCATGGCAGTCACGGCAATCGTGTCCATCACGGAAATACAGCCCGTTTATGCAGTCGTGCCGATAATTGTGAATGGTCTGCACTACTTTGACCCCGGCGCGGTGCGCCGTCGTCACCACGGAGGGTGACAAGAGCGGATAGGGATTGTGGAGGTGCAGAATATCCGGCCGTTCGCGTTGCAAGAGCGACGCCAGTTCCCGCTGGGTCCCGGCCGCATGGACCGGAGAAATCGCGAGCATTGCTTTCTTATGCGGCGCAAGATCGCCGATCACATCGGACGAGCGGAGGAACGGCACCACCTCGACGCCCGCCTCCCGGAGCGCGCCGATCTCGTAGTCCACGATCACGTTCTCGCCCGACGGCTGCGCGGACGAGTACCGGTTGTGAGCGATGACTATCTTCAAGGAGCCTCCGGGTGGTGCGCACGGCTTTCAGCTCGGCCGAAGATACCTCAGACTGGGAATAGGTGTAGGTTGTCGGGTACCGTGTCGGCGGGCCCCCCGGTATAGATCGACGGCTACGATCTCCCGCGCGGACACTCACCTCCACCGTAAGCTGACGACCGCAGGGATGTGCAGTGGCTACGAGCCTGGAACGCCCAGCAGAGCAATACCCAGCCGGGAAATACGAACGGACAGGGACCTACGTGGCGGGCAAGCAGCAGGACGGTGATCCCCAGCTCGTCACGAACGGAGTCACCCGATCGGCGTGGCGGCGGCTCGTACGCGCCTCCAATTGGCACCGCTCCTACCAGGCCGCACTGGTGGGCATCGACTTCGCCGCCACCCTCATAGCCTCGGCCATCGCCGTCAACCTCACCCCTCACGCCGACGCCGGCTTCGAAGACGGCCTGATGGGCTTCTTCCACGTCCTGGTGTGGCTGCTGCTGCCCGCGGCATGGCTGCTGACACTGTGGGGAAACGGCTGCTACGACCGCCGCTACCTCGGTCTGGGCAACGACGAGTTCAAACGCGTCGTACGCGCCTCGATGTTCATGCTCGCCCTCGTCTCGTTCATGGCCCTGACGTTCAAGGCCGACGTCTCACGTGTCACCGTCGCCGTCGTCCTGCTCTCGGCAGCCCTCCTGGTCGCCGCCTGCCGCTACGCCGCCCGCCTCGGCCTGCACAAGATGCGCAAGGCCGGGCGCGCCGTCCAGCGCGTCCTGCTCATCGGTTCGTATCCCGAGGCCCTGGAGGTCTACCGCACCGTCCGCCGCGCACCCGCCGCCGGGCTCGTCCCGGTCGGCATCTACGTCACCGAGGGCGCCTCATCGGTCCGCAATCTCGACACGCCCGTCCCCGTCTTCGCCGGCACCGACGTCGTCACCTGTGCCGAACAGCTCGAAGCCGACACCCTCGCCGTCTGCGGCACCGCCTCGACCGAGGCCGGCGACCTGCGCCGTCTCGCCTGGCAGCTCGAAGGCACCGGCCGCGATCTCGTCGTCGCCCCCAAGCTCACCGACATCGCCGGCCCCCGAGTCCACATCCGCCCCGTCGAGGGGCTCCCCCTCCTCCACGTCGAGGAGCCCAAGATCTCCGGTGTCGGCTGGCTCGTCAAGAACATCCTCGACATCTCCTCCTCGGTGCTCGGCCTGATCGTCCTCTCGCCGCTGTTCCTGGCCGTGGCCATCGCCATCAAGGTCGACAGCCCCGGCCCGGTCTTCTTCCGTCAGGCACGGGTGGGCCGCGATGGCGAGACTTTCCGCTGCTGGAAGTTCCGCACGATGTACATCGATGCGGAGGAGCGCCAGGCCGCGCTCATGATGCACAACGAGACCGACGGCCTGCTGTTCAAGATGAAGGACGATCCGCGCATCACCCGCGTCGGCCGATTCCTCCGCCGCACCTCCATCGACGAGTTCGCGCAGCTGATCAACGTCGTCCGCGGTGAGATGAGCCTCGTCGGGCCCCGGCCCCTGCCCGCAGAGAACGGCGATTTCCTCGGCGATGTCCGCCGACGTCTCCTCGTCCGGCCCGGCATCACCGGCCTGTGGCAGGTCTCGGGCCGCTCGGACCTGTCCTGGGACGACGCCGTCCGATTGGACCTCTACTACGTCGACAACTGGTCTCTCACCACTGACCTGCAGATTCTCTTCCGCACCGTGGCGGTAGTGTTGCGGCGGAAAGGCGCTTACTGACCGGTCGCGGTCGAGTGAATCGCAGGAGAACCCTGATATTCTGGGGAATTGATGACTTCTTACGGAACCGGCAGCCGGGTACTCGTCACAGGCGGAGCGGGCCTCGTGGGCTCTCACCTCGTGGACGCGTTCCTCATGCGTGGCTGCGACGTGACCGCCGTCGACGACTTCTCGACCGGATCGCGCCACAACCTCGCCGACCACGAGCGCCTCACCGTCGTCGAAGCCGACGTCACCGAGGGCCTGCCCGTCGGCGACGAGCCTTTCGACGCCATCTTGCACTTCGCGTGCCCGGCCAGTCCCGTCGACTTCGTGACCCTCCCGGTCGAGATCCTCCGCGTCGACTCCGTCGGCACTCTGCACGCGCTCGACCGGGCGCTCGCCGACGGCGCGCGCTTCATGCTCGCCTCCACCTCCGAGGTCTACGGCGACCCGCTCGTCCACCCTCAGGCGGAGACCTACTGGGGCAACGTCAACCCCATCGGCGTGCGCTCCTGCTACGACGAGGCGAAACGCTTCAGTGAGGCCGCGACGGCCGCCTACCACCGCCACAAGGGCTTGGACGCCACGATCGTGCGGATCTTCAACACCTACGGGCCGCGCATGCGCCCCGACGACGGCCGCGTCGTCCCCACGTTCATCACCAAGGCGCTCGCGGGCGAGCGCCTCCCCGTCCACGGCGACGGCTCGCAGACCCGCTCGCTGTGCTACATCGACGACCTCGTGCGCGGGCTGGTCATGCTCCTCGAATCGGACGAGTACGGTCCGGTCAACCTGGGAGCCGAGCACGAGATGACCGTCAGGGAGATCGCCGAGACGATCATCCGGCTCACCGGCTCGTCCTCGGAGATCGAGTACACCGACCGCCCTGCGGACGACCCGGAGCGTCGCCGCCCGGACCTCACTCTCGCTCAGGAGCTGCTCGGATACGCCCCGCAGATTCCGTATGAGGCCGGTCTGAAGGCCACGATCGATTTCTTCGCCACGGCTTCTCAAGGGCCGGATTCGGCGGCGCGCGCTCGGGGGCAGCGCCATGATGCGCCCGTTGCGTAAACTGTCCGCATGACGTATTCCGGTTCCAACTACCGGGGCAGCGCCTCGGTGCCCGGTCGCGGCGGCGCACGTGTCGCCTCGGCGGCCACCGGCGGTCCGACGCGGCGCGGCCTGATCGGTTCGGCCGTCGGCCTCGTGGCCTCCATCGCCGCGGCGGGAGGCGGAGCCGCGGTGTGGGCCACCGCCAACGGCGCCAATGAAGACCTCGAACGGGCCTTCGACCTGGGCGATCTCGATGATCGTCCCGACAAGACCACCGGGGCGATGAACGTCATGGTCCTCGGCTCGGATGCTCGCGCAGAAGATGACGACGCCCGCAGCGATACCTGCATCATCATGCACGTCAACGAGTCCGGCACTGAGGCGTACGGGATCTCGATCCCGCGCGACACGTGGGTCTACATCCCCGAGTACGCGAATGCGAAGTATCCCGAATACACCGGCACCGAGGACAAGTTCAACTCCGCCTATTCCTGGGGCGGGGCGAACCTGACCGTCCGGACCACCGAGATGCTCACCGGCGTGCGCATCGACCATGTCGTGGAGATCGACTTCGCGGGTCTGGTGCAGGTCGTCGACGCTCTCGGCGGTGTCGAGATGAACGTCGAGCCCGCCGACGCTCCGAACTACTACGACGAGAGCGGCGTGACCTCGATCCACAAGCCTTACCGTTACTTCGAGGCGGGCGTGAACTTCCTGAACGGTGAAGAGGCCCTCGACTACGTGCGCCAGCGCTACCAGTACCTTCAGGGCGATTTCGCTCGCATGCGGCATCAGCAGGATCTCATCAAGGCCATCATGGACGCGGCGGTGACGGCGGACGTCCTCACCTCGCAGTCGAAGCTCACCGCGTTCATCAACTCGGTCTCGGAGGCGGTCAAGGTCGACACCGAGTTCAACGTGGTCGAGACCGGCATCGAGTTCATGCACCTGCGCAGCAACGACATCGTCTTCATGACCACGCCGACGTACGAGGGCGGCCCGTCCGGCGTCGCCTACGACGAGGAGCTCGCCTCCAGCCTGTGGGCGGCGCTGAACGACGACACCGTGAAGCAGTGGGTCGAGGCGAACCCCGAGGCCGCCGGACAGAACGGCACCGAGGAATAGTGTTGAGCGGCGACGCCGTGGCATGAGACGCCATGGCATGACGCCGAGGAACGACGCCGAGCGACGCCCTGATGGGCATCGGGGCCGAGGCTCGTGCGGTCTCCCGGCCGCCGGTGCTGCTCGTGCAGGGGCCGCCGCGGTGACCACGGTTCTAGGGTCGATGTGGAGTGGTGCCGGCTCCGGTCCCGGCCGGTCCGCGTTTCACCGGAGTCCGGCGGCCGAGCCATCGGTGGGTGGACGCCGTTGCAGACGTGGGCGTCTCTTTTCGGCCGTGGCGATGCTCCCCAACTTGGGTCCGGTACTGCCCGGAGTCTGCGGGAGCCCGCAGAC
>JAJYSW010000104.1 GCA_021793335.1 Actinomycetes bacterium | reverse complement strand
CAGGGCCCCCTCAACGGATCGGCGAGGGCCACGGCCCCGGACGGGCCCGGGCGTCGAAGCGGCTCGCGTGGACTGCGGATGCGGCCGAGCCCACCGGCCCAGTGCGGGCGGCGCCGCTACCGGGAGCCGGTGGTATTGCAGATCAGCCAGGTGTCGTTTTCACGGACCAATTCGACGCTCACGAGTCCGCCGCCGTCGAGGCCCGTGGCCTCTGCTTTGAAGGCCTCCTGGGCGGCCACCTCGACGTCGACGACCGCGAACTCGCCGTAGACCGCCGAATCGATGACCACGAAGTCGAAGTGGAGGCCGTCCCCGTCTGAGAGGGCTATTTCCTCTTCGGAACGGCTCGCCGCAGCGTCCCGTTCCTCCAGATCGTCGTACCTCCCGATCCGGATCTCGGAGCAGAGATAAGGGGCGAGCTCTTCGGTGGCGGCCTCGGCATCGAACTGTCCGCCGGGGCTCCTGAGCGAATGCAAGGTGTCCAGATACTGCTCGACCACGGCTTCAGGGGAGTCCGAAGGTGACGGACCACCGCTGCCGCCCGCCTGTCCGCTGACCAGCCCGGCGATGACGATGAGCATCATCGAGCCGAGCAAGATGCCGAAGACCATGCCGGTCTTGGGTTTCCGAGCTGGAAACGGCTGCGGCATCGGTGCCGGGGCAGACGGCGGGCCGCCATGGTCCGGTGGCCGCCAAGGGCCGAGCGGCGCTATCTCGTAGCCTGACGGCGGGACATGACCGCCGTGCGGTTCCTGTGGCGTCCGGCGTTCGGGATCGAAATCCGACTGTCGTGAGGGATGTGCCATATCGCTCCCTTATGGGTCACGGAGGGACATAACCTCAAATTAACACGGGGAAGCGTCCCGTAGGGACTCGATGAGAAGAGGATTCGCGGCCCGAGCGATGCGGCGCGCCCTCGCCTTCCTGAAAGTGGGACGGCTCCCGGAGCCGGCCGGATCGGTGAATGCCGTGCCGGTCATCGGCGCAACGGCCGCGGACACCGAACCGCGAGGGCCAAGACCATGTCCGAGAACCGGATCGACCGAGGTCCCGCGTCGAACGGACGGCGGTATTGCTCGGCAAGCGCCGACGACGCCTGCTGTCGCGATGCGTCGAGCACACGCTCGGAGCGCTGCACACCCGAGCGCTCCGGGGCGTTCACCGGTGTGGCGGGAGCGCGGCCGCACACCGTGGAGTCTCCGGCCGCTCGCTCGCACGAGGCGGAACCGGCGTGGCGGCCGCCGGTGATGGGGCGGGCGCCGTTCCCTCGGCGGTTCAGGCCGATCCAGCGCCCGTGAGGCCCGGGCCGCGGTCGGCTCCGTGGCCATGCCCGTGGCGATCACGGTCCCGGCACTCGGCGAGGCCGCTGCTCACGGCCGGAGTTCGGCCCGGGCCGCCGGCCAGGACCATGGACTCGAACACGAGGACGTCGAGGTCGCGACGGCCTTCGATGGACGGGACACCGATCACCGGCCGCTACGACTCGGCGGTCGCGCTCGGTGACGCCTCGCCGCCGGGCCGCCGCAACGTCCTCACCGCCCGCGATCCCGCGTGGCGTCCGCGGCCCGGTGCGGCCCGACCGTGGCCGGGAACGACCGGGCCCGCCCGCCGACCGCTCAGGCCTCGCCCCCGTCGCGTTGCCGGTCCAGGCGCTCCCGGGCGCGTTCTCGCAGATGCTCCGGCATATCGCGCGTGACCATGGCCATGACGTCGACCTTGTCGCCCACGAGCGCCTGCGCCAGATCGGCCATCTTCAACCCGTAGGTGGCCTTCGCCTCCTGAATGAGGCCGATGATGCTCGGGCCCAGCGTCTGTCGCTGCCGCATCGCCTGCTCGTCGATGCCGATGTGGTCGACGTTCCCGTCCGCGTCCAGCTTGACGCGGAGCAGACCGTCGTCCGAGACGACCTCGACGGTGTCGGCCCCGAGCTCGGCTGACATCTCCTCATATTTGCGGATCGTCGCCTCGGCCTCCTCCTTCATCTGCTCCAGGCGCTCCAGCATCTCCTGGGGGTCCCGACGCTCGTTCCGATCGGTCATCGCCGCTGCTCCCCTGACTGCTCGTCGCCGCCGGGACGCCCGCCGAAGGCGTCCGCCGGGACATCGGTGCCCATGATGCGGCCGATCTCGGCCGCGAGTTCGGTCTGCACGCGGCTCTCGGCGGCCCGGATCGTCTCGACGATCGCCTCGCCGAGTTCGACTCCGCTCATCTGGAACGCGCTGAACTGGAGGTCGATCTCCCCGATGTTCCCGCCGGCCCCGACCACCACGCGGACTGAGCCGTCCTCGCTCACCGCCTCGGCACGGGCCTCGACGGCGATCCGCTCCACCTCTTTCGCGCGGCGGCGCATGTCCTGGGTCTGCTCATCGGGCATGAGCGGGCTCCTTCCTGCCTTGCGGCCCTGATTCGACCACATTCCCCCGCGATGCTATAAGGAAGTCGCCACCCCGACATCGGCTCATCGCGGCGGACACCGGACCGACCGTCCGCGGAGAGGATGCTTCCATGTCCCTGTTGCGCTCCGTGCGGTTCCGGCTTCGCAAAGACCCCGAGTACCGGTTCCAGGCGCACGCGCACAGCCCCTACCCGGTGGAAGACACAGAAGTGAGCGGCTACGCCCCGGGGCACGGCGGCATTCGCGTCCGATCGGGATGGACTCGGGGCAACCGGTTCCGACGCTACGCGGAGAACATCGGTTCCCGCTCCGCACGAGAGCCGGACGCCTGGAAGGACTTCCGGGCCCCGCCCTGGGCCCGGCACCTGGACGGGCCCCGAGCGGTCATCGACACGCTGACCGGCGCGTTCCGTCCATTCACGCCCGTGCTGCTGATCGACGGCCGGCCGGCCGCGACCGGTTTCGGCGAGGGAACCGTGACGGTCCCGGCCGGGCGGCGCCTGGTGCAGCTCCAATCGGGCGCCTCGGGCCCGTACCGGGTGGTGGACGTCCCCGAAGGGGGCACCGTCGATCTGGACGCGATCACCACGAGACGACGGAACCTGCGATGCATGGAAGGGAGCCCGGCCGACTCTTACGCCGACATGGCACTCGGCCCACGAGGCCGCGTCCGCATCGAGGACGGCCTACCGCACCGCTCGTTCTTCACCGGCTGCGCGGCCGGGGCCGCGCTGCTCATCCTCATGCTGGTCTTCGGCGGCATCGGCCCGATGCCCGATTTCGACACCAGATCGGCGGCCACGCTGGTGCCACTGGCGATCACGGTGTTCACGGCGATGGCCCTGCGCGCGATCGTCGAATCGAGCCGCCGCAGCCCGCCGGGCGAGGCGCTCGGCCCCGAGCACACGGCGGGCATCGGGCACCGGGTGCTCGACCCGGCCGACACCTCGGCGCCCGAGGCTGCCCCCGGCGAAGCGGTGCTGCGGGTCCACGCGGTCTACCGGCAGGAACGCCACGGGAAGAACGCCGGGCCCGGCAAGCCGACCGGGACGGGCCTCAAGGCGCTCGCGACGGATAAGCGGGCGCTGGAGCGGCGCGACAACTGGCGGGCGACGGGCGAACCGGCGCCGCCGAAAGTCCGGCCGTGGGCCGCGCCGCCGATCATCCGCATCGACGGCCGGGAACTGCCGGCGGTGTGGGGCCTGAACGAGTACCGGCTCTCCCCAGGCGATCACACGGTCGAGGTCGCGGTGCCGCCCCCGCCGGAGGAGCTCGTGGCCGAGGGCGCCGCGATCAAACTCGGCGAGCGCGCGACGATGCGGACGAAACTACCCGTTCGAGCGGATCGGCCGGCCACGGTCGGCGCTTACGCCCGCATCAGGATGACCCCTGCGAGGAACGGCACGACCGTCAAGGAATACCGAGGGACCATCAGGCCGGCTTGAGGGCGCTGTTGAACCCGCTTACTAGTATCGAATGTTCTGCCCGTGATCTGCCCGCTTCCGCCATAAGCGGGCCGTAGGCCCATTTCATGTTCTGCCCCCGACGGAAGGAGTGCACCGATGAGCGGATTCACAGTGTCCCCTGAGGAGCTTACTCAGGCGGCCTCCACACTGCGCAGCGCCACCGGTGAGATCCAGGCCATGGCCGACTACACCCAGGAGGCCGATCCCGACCCGGAGACGTGGGGCCTGTGCGGCATCCCGATGGGGCTCGTCTACTTCGGGCTGGCTGAGCTGTATCGGCATGTCCTCGGCGAATGCTCCGACGCGCTCGAAGGCGTGGCGGACGGCATCGAAGCCTGCGGCGAGGACTACGCCTCCTGCGACGACGAGCTCTCCGCGAGCATCGACAAGGCCGGAGCCGAGATCGACGGAGTCGCCGTATGACCGAAGTGGAGAAACCGACCTGGCGGGACGGCGCGCCCGAGCAGAAGGACAACAAGACGTCCGACCCCGGCGACTACTTCACCAGCGGTGATTCGTGGTCGCCGAACTTCGGTGACGCGGCCAAGACCGTCGACGGCGTCAAACACGTCGATTCGATCATCAAATCCGGTTCGAAGACGGTCGACG
Organism: Actinomycetes bacterium; assembly: GCA_021793335.1. Taxonomy (GTDB): domain Bacteria; phylum Actinomycetota; class Actinomycetes; order Mycobacteriales; family Micromonosporaceae; genus Glycomyces. Next base: position 6,212 of record JAJYSW010000104.1, on the reverse strand, counting down.
CGTTCAACGAAGTCGACAGCCTCACGGATTGGGGCGGGCTGTGGAACCTCGCCAACACCTTCTCCACCGAAGTGGCCTCCGTCGGCAAACAGGTGGAGGGATTCGTCAAGGTCGTCAAGGAGTTCATGGGCAACCCGCTCGATTGGCTCGCCGGAACGATCGTGGACTTCCTGCTGGGCTGCTTCGAGCCGCTCAACGAACTCGTCATGCTCGTGTCCGGCAACGAAGCCCTGATGAAGCACTCGGCGACCATGTGGGACTCGGTCACCGAAGGAGCGCCACAGGTCGCGCAGTTCATCACCCAGACCGGCCAGACCTCGCTCCAGAGCTGGGAGGGCGAGGCGTCGAACGCGGCCCGCACCCGTGTCGACGAGGTCGGCCAGGGCCTGGAGATCATGGGATACGCCGCGGTCGGCATGAAGCACCTGATGCTCCAATCGGCAGAGCTCGCCAAGGCCGCCTATAAGAAGGTCAAAGAGCTGCTGGCCGACGGAGTGGAATGGGTGCTCACCCGCATCGCGCCGTACATCGCCTCCAGCTTCGCGACCCTGGGCGCAGCGGTCCCTGTCGCCGTAGCCGACACCGTGCGCAAGATCGTGACGCTCGTGATCGACGCCTACAACTGGATCAAGCAGGCCATTCAGATCTTCACCACCGCGGTGCAGTCGATGCAGATCTTCCAGCAGATCGTCACGAAGGTCCAGCCGGTGCTGCAATTCCTGGGGACGATCAAGAAGCACCACGCGACTTACGAGAAGTTCAAGAAGGACCACGCGCTGGAACTCGACCTGGGCGCGCAGGTCTTCAAGTGAGCCGCGAGAAAGACCGGTGGGCGGGCACGTCCGCAGGCCCGGGCCGAGGCTCGGTCCGCGGGGACGCCGACGAGCACCCGAGTCAGGTCTCGGGCGCGAAGACGGCGTCTATCGTCCCCGCATAAGAGGCGAGCCCGGTCCCCTCCGCGTCGACCGTCATCGCGATTTCGGCGATCGCCTCGACCGTTGTCATCGTGCCCTCGGGCAGTTCCAGCTCAAACAGGAGGCGGGAGGCGCCGTCGAGCGACACGGCGGCGCCCCGGCCGACCGCCTCCGGCGGGGGCGGCACCGCGATCTCGACCAGGTGCGTTCCCGCCGCGAACCGGTACTCGTTGACGCCCCAGATCGCCCGGACCGGGGAGTCCCCGACAGTGACCTTCGGTGGATCGACCCAGGGGCGGACCACGGGGCAGCGCGATTCGCCGAGCAGATCGAGACCGCGCAGCGCATGGGCCCTGGCCTTGCCGGACCGTGACCAGATCTCCCGCTGCGCGGCGCGATGCTCGCCCCAGATCCGGTGCTGCCCTTCGGCGAGCCGCTCCAAGTCCTCGCCGATCTGCTCCTTGAACGTCTCGAACGGTCTCGGACGGTGAGGGCCGTGACGCCCGTCGTCCTTCGCTTCGGGCGGCGCCGCAGCGGAGAGCCCGAGCGCGATGTCCTCCTCGCTCGGGCGCTGCATGTAGGCCAGATCCAACCGGAGTACCGCCGTGCCCGGTTCGGAACGGGGCCGCTGCGGATCGTCCGGGGCGATTGCCTGCCAATCGTCCTCGGGCGACACCGCGGGCTCGTGACGTCGGCCTTTCACCGTGAGGTCGAACTGGCGGTGGAAGTTCGAGGTGCGCTGCGCGGCCGTCCGATGGTCGAGCCGTCGAGGGACGACGGAGGACAGTTCGACCCGCCCAGCCGAGGGAACCTCCACGTGAGCATAAGCCCCTGAAGCGCCGCATTGGACTTGCACGAGCCTGAGACCGGGATCGACCTCGATCGCGCCGACCCCGAAACCGGTCGCGGCGGGCCTGCCGTCGACGAGGATCACGGGAGTGTAAGGCCTCGGGCGGCCCGGCGGTCCGAGTGCCGCGCCGGGTGCGCTCGGAGCGCTGACCGAACGCACCACGATCAGTCCACGCCCCGGGCCGGGGTCTCGGCCTCGTCCACGCAAGGCGAAACCGCCGACCGGGTGCGGGGCGAGCCAATACTCGCGTTCTCCGGTCGGTATGTACCGAAGCCGTCTGATCAGACCGAACACATCACTCGGTGGCCTGCTCGACGAGGCCCACGACCGTGTTGACGCCGTGCTTGTAGTCCTTCAGGAAGTCCAGCACGGGCTTGATCTTGGTGAGCACATCGTTGATCATCTCGAACGCGCCGACGGCCTTGGAGAAGATCTCGCTGGCCTGCTTGATGCGCGAGATCGCCTTCGCCACCAGGGTCGCCACTTTGTAGACCGCGTCGGCGATCGCGGTGGCGAGAGTGGCACCGAACGTCGCCACCGAGGCGGCCACCTGCGGTAGCAGCCGCGAGAGTGCCCATGAGACGCCCTTGGCGAGCAGGTCGACGATGTCCTGGCGCAGCGCCTTCGCCAGATCGCCCATCAGCCCGAGGAGACCTTCGAGCGCGACCGCGATGAAGCCCATGCCGCGAATGGCCTCGCTCGCCTCCTCGACCCGCATGCGGGCGGCGTCGCCGTCCGAGCCGAGCCAGTCGTTCAGGTGTTCTCCGCCCACGGATTGCACGTAGTCGGCCACCTGCGGCGCGCCGTCGGAGACCGTGTTCCACATCGAGGCCGAGGTGCGCATGCGCGATTCGTTGCCCGAGACCATGCCGATGAGGTCTTCGAGCGGCTGGAACACCTGGATCATGAAGTCGATGAGGGTGCCGGCCAGCCATTGCACTGGATCGAACTTCGGGTCGGTGATGCCCTCGACCATGCCCCAGAAGTTCTCGGCCGCTCCTTGGATGCCGGTGATGCTCCCGGCGAGGCCGGTGATCAGGTTCGAGTAGCCGTCCCAGTCGGTGAGGCTGTCGATCTTGCCGATGTTGGTGACGGTGCTCTGCACCGCGTTCACCGGCGCGGCCGCACCGCCGAGGATGTTCATGCCGGAGGCGCCGTGCTCTTTGCCGGACGGTGAGCCCTGGCCCGTGACGGCCTTCCACGCGTCTTCGCCGCTCGGTATCCAGGCGCTGCCCTCGTCGGCGGTGGCTGCCTGTCTCGGGGCGTCTTCCTGCCAGTTCAGCTCTTCGGTGCCGCCGGTCATCAGGTTCCCTCTCCTTCGAGTTCTTGGCCGATCTTCTCCAGCTCCTGGGCGATCGCCTCGTCATTGCCTTCGTGTTCGTCGGCGCAGTCTTCGAGGCGGCCGGCCAGGCCGGAGACGGCCTCACCGGCTTCGGCGATCGAGGTGTGGAAGATGTCGGCCACGTTGAAATAGATGGGGGCCATGACGATTCCGGCTATGCCCCAGGTCCACCAGTCGGGGTCGGCCTCTTTGGCGTAGGTGGCCAGGGCCTCCACCTCGCCTTCCGCCTGTTGCAGGCCGGACGCGGCTTGGCGCAGCTTCGCCGCGTCGACGTCGATCCACGACATCAGTACCACCTCGATCATGCGGGTATGACAGTGATGACCATTACTCGGTTTGGAGTGTATGCACCGGCCACAACGATGTCGACCTCGCACAGCGTCCAGGGCCCCCAACATGAACAGAACGGCTATGGCGGCATGGGAACAGGGTGGGAACAACAGACGAGACACCTCCTCCACCGACCCAGCCCTCAACGCGTTCGTGAATCGAGCATCGCAGGGTGAGCGTCAAGGCGAGACAGTGCGGCACGCTGCTCGATGTCGTACGCCTGGCCTATCGTCGAGGTCGATGCCAAGATGAGGCGGTTCATGGCCGAGCTGCGATCCGCTGGAGCGGCGCGCCACTGGCCACTGAGCCTCCTCGAAGTCGAGACCGTGCTCCGGAACCTATACGGCGGGCCGCACCTGAACGAAGAAATCGGTGCCGGGCAACACAACGTGAAATGTCCGCCTTCGTACTGCGATGCTTCACCGATGCGGTCTCCGGTATCCATGAGCATTTCGAGGCCGCCGTCGGCCAAGCTCAGGCACTGCGAAGACCCTGGTCCACCGGAGAAGGACCTTGCCCGCCGTATCGGTGACGGCGGGCAGGGCTGCTGGACCATGCACGGCGAGCGACAGGCCCAAGACCACGGCGATCATGCGGGACGGCCCGTGTCATCGGCTCATGGCCGGTGAACATGCGGCCGCGGATCAAGACCGGCGTACGCGCCGTCCCGTGGCCCGGGCAGACCGCTTCCTCCACACGACTAACTCTCCTATAAGGATATATAGTCGTAGTCTCTCGAAGGCAGGATTTCAGCGGCTCCGTCCTCGGCTCGGCTCTGCGTTCACGCGAGCACGAGGAACTTCTCCACGTGCTCCACGGCCAGACGTTCCATTTCGGCGTAGTGCGCCTCGCGCTCGGCTCCCTCATAGGCTCGGCCCATGACGAGGAGACCGCTCGCATCAGTGCTCTGCGGCTGGCCATCGGCATTGAACAGCAGCTTCACAGCGGCTTCGGCGATGCCGCAGTAGAAGGAGATCCCTTCGCAGAGCTGGCCGTCCATGGCCTCCTGCATCATCGGTGCGGTCGGATCGTCGGCGGGTGCTCCCACGAGACCGAGCCACAGCATCCGCTTCCCGGCCAGCCTCGGCCTGCTCCGCCCATAAGCGAAACCATAGCCCCATACCCGATCAATCCATCCCTTGAGGACAGCAGGGATGCTGAACCAGTAGACCGGGAACACCGGAATGATCACGTCGGCCTCCAGAAGGCGCCGCTGGTGGCGCAGTACCTCACCCGAGTAGACCTTCTCGCGGTCGTTCCAGTCGGGCTGATCGGCCACGTTCATGCGTGGGTCGAAGTCCTCACCGTGCAGATTCAGCAGGTCGATCCGGTATCCGGCGACCTCCAGCCGTTTCGCGGCCAGGCCGGCGATGTGCGCGGTGAGCGAGTCGGCGCGGTGGTGGGCCACGACGATGAGCGCGGTGGGCGCGGCTTCCACGTCTTTCACGTTGTCCTCCTTGGTGGTCCTTTGCTTAAAGCCAGTACACCGCCGAAATCGTGGACGGGCTATGGCTGAAACGCTCTAATGCATGTCTGTTCGTCTACGATCGGGCCATGGACCCATTGAGTGAACTTCTCGGCGGCATCCGCGCCGAAAGCGCCATCCTCGGCGACGCGATCCTCAAGGCCCCCTGGGTGCTTCGATTCGACGACCGTGCGCCGCTGACCATGCTCACGATGGTGCGAGGCGGCGGCGTCCTGTTCCTCGCCGATGGCAGTGAAGTGGAAGTCAAGGGCGGGCAGACCGCCGTGGTCAGTGGAGGCGAACCGTTCCGACTGGCCGACTGCGCCGCCTCGATCGCACGGCCCCACACCGAGTACTGGATCACCTGCTTCGAGCCCGAGACCCGACATCCAGGTGAGCCGCCCGTGAGCGGGCATGACGACGACCCGGAGGTGACCTCGATGTTCGTCGGTGCCTATCGGGCCACAGGGCGTCGCCATGAACGGCTGCTCAAGGCGCTGCCGTCCGCGTTGGTCGTCGACGATGAGGCCGACGTGTGCGCGTGGCTGGATGCGACCGCGATGGAGCTCGCGGTCCGGCGGCCCGGCACACAGGCGCTCATCGATCGGCTCTTCGATTGGGGACTGGTCTGCACCTTGCGCACCTGGTTCGACCAGGAAGGGGGCGCTGCGCCCGGTTGGTATCGGGGCTTCGCCGACCCCGTCGCGGGCCCCGCGCTGGCGGCCATCCACGCCAAGCCCTTCCATCCGTGGACCGTGGCCGCGCTCGCCGCCGAGGCCGGAGTCTCGCGGGCGCTGTTCGCCAAGCGCTTCACCGAGATCATGGGCGAACCACCGTTGACCTACCTGACCGAGTGGCGCATGGAGCGTGCCGAAGACCTTCTGTCCGATCGGGACTTGACGGTGGCACAGGTGGCGAAGGCCGTCGGTTACGCCGATGCCTTCGGTTTCAGCGCCGCGTTCAAACGTAGGAGAGGTCAGAGCCCCACCGAATTTCGCAATGCGGGCATACCGGTTTCGGTTTGAGTGACTGCGCAACAAAAATGTCAAATACCCGCTAAGCGACACGCAACGAATCGCCACTGGGGCGCCCTGACCAGTCACTACGAGGTGTATCAAGGATGTTGGACGCGCGGCATCGACGACTGACAGCGTTCAGGAACCCGTTCGAACCTGCTCGGGTGGTCTGTCCCCGTGGGAGGTGAGGATCTGCCTTGCCTCTTCGGATGCGAAACATGTGAGAAGCAGCGGTCACAGGCGCTGGCCCGGGAGCGTCCCGTAGCTGTTGACGTAAATCTTGCCCGGCTTGGGT
>JAJYSW010000103.1 GCA_021793335.1 Actinomycetes bacterium | reverse complement strand
GACCGCGCTCAAGCAGCTCGAGAGCCCGGAGGCCGTCGCGGCCCGCCGTGGCCTGCCGCTGGAGGACATCGCTCCCCAGGGCCTGCTCCGCGCCCGCGCCGAGGCCGCTCAGGCCGCGCAGGCATAAGGGGGATCGAAGACACATGGCACGTTTGAAGATCACCCAGGTGCGCTCCGTGATCGGCGCCAAGCCGCAGCACCGGGCCACCCTGCGGACCCTCGGTCTGCGCAAGATCCGTCAGTCCGTGGTCAAGGACGACCGTCCGGAGTTCCGCGGCATGGTCCGCAGCATCCCTCACCTGGTCGAAGTCGAGGAGGTCGAGTAGTCATGGCGATCCGCATTCATGACCTGCAACCCGCCCCCGGCGCCAAGAAGGCCAAGACCCGTGTCGGTCGCGGTGACGGCTCCAACAAGGGCAAGACCGCCGGCCGCGGTACCAAGGGCACCAAGGCCCGCAAGACCGTCAAGCCCGGTTTCGAGGGCGGCCAGATGCCGCTCCAGGTGCGTCTGCCGAAGCTCAGGGGCTTCAAGCCGCACAATAAGACCGTCTACCAGGTGGTGAACCTCGACCGTCTCGTCGAGCTGTTCCCCGACGGTGGCGAGGTCGGTCCCGATCGGCTCATCGAGGCCGGTGTGCTCCACCAGAAGGAGCTCATCAAGGTCCTCGGCTCCGGCGAACTCGAGGGCGTCAAGTTCGACTTGAAGGCCCACGCGTTCTCCGCTTCGGCCACCGCCAAGGTCACCGCCGCCGGCGGCACGACCACGGTCGTGGACAAGAAGACCGGTGAGGCCCTCGGCGAGTAGCCGCCGGGCCGACGACGCGGAGGCCCGATAACTCCAGTGACGTCGGTCAATACGACTGAGGCCGAACACATGATCGGTGAAACGGGTCGGAGAGCACTCCGGCCCGTTTCGTCATGGTGAATCCGAATACTCAGTGTCGATGCCCGCCTGCTAGGCTCCCGTAGCGAGGACCACCGTCTACCTCGGCGTGTGAGCCCCTCGTTTGGAACTCAACACGCCCACTGGTAACCACGTCGGGTGCCGTATCCAACGGCCCCGCCGGGAGGCCCCTCCAAGGGGCTTGTTCAGGAGGAACTGCTTTGCTCTCCGCCTTCATCAGCGCGTTTCGGACCCCCGATCTGCGCAAGAAGATCCTGTTCACCTTGATGATCATCGCGCTGTATCGTCTCGGTGCCCAGATGCCGAGTCCCGGCATCGACTACGCCGCGGTGCAGAGCTGCCTGAACGCCGCGCCCGACGACGGTTCGGGCGTCTTCGGCCTGCTGAACATGTTCACCGGTGGAGCGCTCCTACAACTGTCGGTCTTCGCGCTGGGCGTGATGCCCTACATCACCGCCTCGATCATCATGCAGCTGTTGACGGTCGTGATCCCGCGCCTGGAGCAGCTGCGCAAGGAGGGCCAGCCCGGCCAGGTCAAGATCACCCAGTACACCCGCTATCTGACACTGGGTCTGGCACTGCTCCAAGCCTCCGGGTACATCGCGCTCGCCCGCTCGGGCATCCTGTTCAACACCGAGTGCCCCACTCCGATCCTGCCCGACCTGTCGGTCGGCGAGGTCGGCGCGCCGTACTGGCTCTCGGTCGTCACCGTCGTGGCCGCCATGGTCGCCGGGACCGCCATCATCATGTGGTTCGGCGAGCAGATCACCGAGCACGGCGTCGGCAACGGCATGAGCCTGCTGATCTTCGCCTCGATCGCCGCTCAGATGCCCGGCCAGTTCTGGGGCCTCCAGCAGTCTGAAGGCTGGTTCATGTTCGTGGCGATCTTCGCGGTCGCCATCGCGATCATGGTCGCGGTCGTCTTCATCGAGCAGTCGCAGCGGCGCGTGCCGGTCCAGTACGCCAAGAAGATGATCGGACGCCGCTCCTACGGCGGCACCTCCACCTACATCCCGATCAAGGTCAACCAGGCCGGCATCATCCCGGTCATCTTCGGTTCGTCGCTGCTGTACATCCCGACGCTGTTCCTTCAGCTCAACCAGGGCACCGACTCGGCCTGGACGCAGTTCGTCGACCGCTACCTGATCAACCAGGGCTCGTGGGTCTACATCCTGACCTACGCGCTGCTGATCATCTTCTTCACGTACTTCTACGTGTCGATCACCTTCAAGGTCGACGACATCGCCGAGAACATGAAGAAGGCCGGCGGGTTCATTCCCGGTGTGCGCCCCGGTAAGCCCACCGCCACCTATTTGCAGCGAGTCCTGTCACGCTTGACCTTCCCGGGCTCGCTGTACCTCGCCACGATCAGTATTCTTCCGAACCTGGCCATCATCGCGTTCGGTAACCAGCAGCTGTTCGCTCAGTTCCCGCTGGGCGGCACCTCCGTGCTGATCATGGTCGGAGTCGGACTGGAGTCGGTCAAGCAGATCGAGTCCCAGCTGATGCAGCGCCACTACGAGGGCTTCCTGCGCTAACGCGGGCAGCGCCTCTGCTACACCACTGAGGAGCACACTTGCGACTGGTACTGGTAGGCCCGCCCGGGGCCGGGAAAGGAACTCAGGCGGAGGTCATCGCCGCCGAACTCGGAGTCCCGAAGATCTCCACCGGCGACATCTTCCGGGCCAATGTCTCCGGCGGCACCCCGCTCGGCCTGGAGGCCAAACGCTATATGGACGACGGTGACCTCGTGCCCGACGAGGTCACCAACAAGATGGTCGCCGACAGACTGACCGAGGACGACGCCCAGAAGGGCTTCCTGCTCGACGGCTACCCCCGCAATACCGATCAAGCCAAGGTGCTCGACCGCCTGCTCGAAGAGCAGGGTCACCACCTGGACCTCGCGCTCGAACTGGTCGTCGACGACGACGAGATCGTCCGCCGGCTCTCGGGCCGCCGCGTCTCCAAGACCACCGGCAAGGTCTATCACCTCGAATTCGACCCGCCCGAAGACCCCGAATCCGCGGACCTGTACCAGCGCTCGGACGACCGGCCCGAGACGATCAAGAACCGTCTCAAGGTCTACGCCGATCAGACCGCGCCGATCATGGGCTACTACGAGGCCCAGGGCAGGCTCGTGCGCGTCGACGCCGTCGGCGAGGTCGAAACGGTGACCGGACGCGCCATGTCGGCCCTGCGCGGCCACGGCGCCGAGTAGCCGCCGTGTTCCGCCGTCGCCGCCAGAGCATCCAGTACAAGACCCCGCAGCAGGTGGTCAAGATGCGTGCCGCGGGTCTGGTCGTCGCCGAGGTCCATCGGGCCATGCGCGAGGCCGCGAAGCCCGGTGTGTCGACGGCGGAACTCGACCGGATCGCCGAGGACGTCATCCGCTCCGCGGGCGCGATCCCCTCGTTCAAAGGCTATGACCTCGGGTTCGGGCCGTACCCCGCCTCGATCTGCTCCTCGGTCAACGAGCAGGTCGTCCACGCCATACCGAGCGAGACCGCGGTTCTCGCCGAAGGCGATCTGATCTCCATCGACGTCGGTGCGGTCCTCGACGGGTGGCACGGCGACGCCGCCATCACCATCGAGATCGGCCGGGTGGCCCCCGAGGCGACCGCGCTGCGCGAGGCATGCGAGGCGTCGATGTGGGCGGGCATTCGCGCGGCGGCCACCGCCAAGCGCCTGGGCGGCATCTCCAACGCGATCGAGCGGGCCGTCGGCGCCGCCGGCGAGTACGGGATCGTCACCGGGTTCGGTGGGCACGGCATCGGCACCGAGATGCATCAGGACCCGCACATCCTCAACTACGGCCCCGTGAACGAGGGGCCCCGTCTCCGGACCGGCATGGCCCTCGCCATCGAACCGATGATCACGCTCGGCGCCCCGGATACCGCCGAGCTCGACGACGGCTGGACCATCGTCACCGAGGACGGTTCCATCGCGGCCCACACCGAGCACACGATCGCGCTGTGCGAGGACGGCGTGTGGGTCCTGACGGCCCCGGACGGCGGCGTGGAGCAGCTCGGCGAACTGGCCGCAAGTGCGGCTCACCATGACTGACATCATGATGTCATAATGGCGTCATGCACGACGACCACAGTGGCCGGCAGCGCTCGGAATCCGACCGTCGGCCGGACTCCGCGGAGCCGGCGGCACGACGCTCGGGTCTGCCGCGGCGAGCGGGCGAGGGACCTGAACGCGGTTATCGAGAACCCTGCGTGAATGACATACTGATTTCGTGAGTGAAGACCGAGGAAGGCTTCGGATCTCGAACGCCGAGCGAGACCAAGCCGTTGCCCGCCTCCAGCTATCCCTCGACGAAGGCCGTCTCGACCTGTCCGAGTTCGACGAGCGAACTCAGGCCGTCTACGGCGCCAAGACCCGGGCCGAGCTCGATCTGGTCTTCGAGGACCTGCCCTCGGATCGATCGGGCGAAGTCGCCGCCCACCGCCCCGTCGCCGAATCCGCCGGGCGCGAGGGGCTGGCCCGGCGAATCCGGCGCAGCGTGCCGTCGGCATTCCACCCGCTGATCCTGGTCGGTTCCATCACCACCACCATCTGGCTGCTCTCCTCGGTGGCCTCGGGTGGGCTCCAGTACTTCTGGCCCGCATGGCCGCTCGGGATCATGGCCGCGATCGGCATCGCCACCTGGCTCACCGGGGACGACGATGACGACGATGACGACGGCTGCGGCACGAGTGACGAGAAAAGCTGATATTCCCCGAACGCCTCATGAAGGAGCCCGCCCATGTCCGGCCTGGAGTCTTACCGCGACCGCAGTCTGCGGATCGGCGACGCCGAGCGCACCGCGCTGTCCGAACTGCTCAGGACCTCCGTCGATCGCGGTTATCTCTCCCTTGAGGAGTACGAGAAGCGCGTCGGTGTGCTCATGGAGTCCAAGACGCTCGGCGAGGCCGAGGAGGTGCTGGACGATCTGCCGCCCTACCAGGCGCTCGTCAACTCCGAAGCGGTCGAGCCGCTGGGCACGGCGACCTGGGTCAAGTGGCTGTGGTTCGGCGTCTCGATTCCGATCGGCATCAACCTCGGCGTGTGGCTGATCCTGTTGGCGACCATCGGGCCGGTGTACTTCTGGCCGGTGTGGGTCCTCGTGCCGTTGCTGGTGGTGGCCGGAGCGCTGACTGCGGCGGAACGGGCGATCATGCGCCCGGCCGAGGAGCGGCGTCGTCAGGAGCGCATGCGCCGCAAGAAGTATCGGCGGTAGGCCATGAAAAGCGGAAAGTCCCGCAGGCGACTGCGGGACTTTCCTCATTCGGGGTGATCGACGGGGCTTGAACCCGCGACCTCCTGGACCACAACCAAGCGCTCTACCAACTGAGCTACGACCACCATTGTCGGTTCATCAGGGAATCCCTGTAACCGTCGACAATCATAGCCAGTCCTCGGTCCATTCCGTCAACCGGGTCGGGTGTTCGGCGTCTCAGCGCGGGGTCGCGTGGGCGGCGTCCTTCGCGGGCGTGCTCACCGCTCGGCGGCGGCGATGTCGGCTGCCGCCTGTTTCGCCTCGTCCGAGGACGGGCCGGGCAGTGGCACGAAGACCGTCCTGCGGTAGTACTCCAGCTCCCCGATGCTCTCCTTGATGTCGGCCAGTGCCCGGTGCGCGAGGCCCTTCGGGGGCTGGTTGTAGTACACGCGCGGGTACCATCGCCGGGCCAGCTCTTTGATCGAGGAGACATCGATCATCCGGTAGTGCAGGTGGTCGTCCAGTCGTGGCATGTACTTGGCGATGAACGTCCGGTCGGTCGCGATCGAGTTCCCGCACAGCGGCGCGGTACGAGCCTCGGGCACGTGCTGCTTGACGTATTCCAGTACCGCGTCCTCGGCTTGTTCCAGTGTCGTCCGCGAGGCCCTGACCTCTTCGGTGAGTCCGGACCTGGCGTGCATATCGGTGACGACGGGTCCCATGCCGTCGAGCAGGGCCGGCTCGCAGCCGATGACGATGTCGAGACCGCCGTCGAGAGGAGTGAGGTCCGGCTCGGTGACGAGTGCGGCGATCTCGATGAGGGCTTCGGTCTCCGGGTCGAGGCCGGTCATTTCGCAGTCGACCCACACTAGGCGTTCTCCAGTCACCCGGCCCACTCTACGCGCAACCGACCTGAAACGTGATCTTCGCCGAAGCGGGGTCCCTCCGCCCGAGTGGGCGGCTTGCCCTGCCTTCCGAATGGGCACTCTCTGCGACGGGTTGAGAACGCAAAGTGCCGAAAAGTCGACCGTCATCGACCTGAAAAGGTGTTGTCCGTCACTGCTACGGTCCGCTATGGTGCAGGCATCAGAGCGTCGCCGCCGTGCGGTCGGCATCGCAGTGATAGGCGCCGCATTGGGATTATCTCTCGACAATTTCCAGGTACCGCGCGTGTACCCCTAGAGATAGAAGGTTTGCGATGGGGCAGGCCGGGCAATACCGTGACCAGGACCAAGCGCAATATGACCTCACCTGAGGAGCAGTGATCCGCGTCTCACATGCATCATGAACGGTCCGAACCCCCGTCTCGGGTATGGGAGCCGTGAACGAGGTCTTCTGGGAAAGGCCAGTTCACCGCGGTCGGTGTGGCGGTCTCGCTCAGGACTCCGCCGGGCATCGGTTTTGTAACCGTGGTGTATCGAACACTTGGACACGGAATTCCACGCAACGAAGCGGTCGTTGTAACTGGTACACCGCTCACGCGGTGTCGGGGGACGAGGAAGCTGGAGGAGACCTTGAGCGTGGAGACTACGAATACACCCACCCTCACCACCGAAGAGGTCGCTGAGGAGCGAGATCTGGTAGGTGTGTACCTGCACGAGATCTCGAAGACGCCGCTGTTGGACGCGGCCGCAGAGGTCGATCTGGCCAAGGCCGTCGAAGCCGGCCTGTACGCCAAGCACCTGCTCAGCGAAGACGAAACCTTTTCGGGAGCGAGTGAGAAGGATCTGAAGCGCCTGGTGGAGGACGGCGCACGCGCCAAGGAGCAGTTCATCAAGGCGAACCTGCGCCTGGTCGTGTCGATCGCCCGCCGCTACGTCCGTTCCGGGATGCCCATGCTGGACCTGATCCAGGAGGGCAACACGGGCCTGGTCCGCGCCGTCGAGAAATTCGACTACCAGCGCGGATTCAAGTTCTCGACTTACGCGACCTGGTGGATCCGTCAAGCCATCAGCCGCGCGATCGCACAGCAGGAGCGGACGGTCCGCCTGCCGGTCCATCTCGTCGAGGACGTCAACCGGATGCGCAACGTCACGCGCCAGCTCACCCGTGAGCTGGGCGGGGACCCCGAGCCCGAGCAGGTCGCGAAGGCACTCGGCGTCACCGTCGAACGGGTCAACGAGCTCATCCGATGGAGCCAGGACACGGTTTCGCTCGACACGCCGATCGGCGACGACGGCGATACCAACCTCGGCGATCTGGTCGCCGACTCCGACGAGCCCAGTCCCGAGGACGTCGTGCTCGCCGGGATGGAACGCCAGCGCATCGAGATGATGCTCAACCACCTCGACGAGCGCTCGGCGGGCATCGTCAAGGCCCGTTACGGGCTCGAAGACGGCCGCGAGCACTCGCTGACCGAGGTCGCCCACCGGTTCCACCTGTCGCGCGAACGCATCCGGCAGCTGGAGATTCAGGCGCTGGCGCGCCTGAAGGAACTGGCGAATGACCAGGTCATGGCGGAGGCCGCTTGACCGATTGAACGATGAGGACGACACCGGACGGCGGGCCGGGGGCGAAAGCCCCGGCCCGCCGTCCGCGTTCGTGCGCCGGTGCGATCAGACACGCCGGTAGCCGTCGACGCCGGCCATGTCGATATCGGAGATCTTCACGACGTCGCCGGTGTGCGGGGCGTGGATGACCTGACCGCCCCCGATATAGATGGCCACGTGGCCGACCCCGTGGTAGAACACCAGGTCGCCGGGGCGCAGGTCCTCGCGGCCGATCGCGGCGGTCTCCGACCAGATCGCGTTCGTCGAATGCGTGACCGTGACCCCTGAGACCGCATAGGCGCCCTGGATCAGGCCCGAGCAGTCCCATGCGTCGGGGCCCGCCGCGCCGAAGACATAGGGATCGCCGAGCTGCTCGCGGGCGAACTCGACGGCGGCGGTCGCAGCGTCGGAGCTGTAGCTCGGCGTGGAGGACCCGCTCGAAGCGCCGGGCGAAGCGCCCGGAGCGCCCTCTGAACCGGACGAGGCCGCGGCGGCCGCTTCGGCGGCGGCTTCCGCGGCGGCCGCCGCGGCGTCCTCGGCCCGTTCGATCCGCTCATCGAGGCCGGCGACGGTCTTCTGGGCGACACCGATCTCGATCTGGAGCGTCTCGGCCTCCTGGGCCGCGGCCTGGGCCTCTTCGAAGGATTCGGACTGCTCCCTGGCGAAACCGATGAGCGAGGTCATCTTCGCCCCGAGATCGTCCTCGGCGGCCTTGACGACGAGCGTCACTCGGTCGAGCTGTGCGTCGGCGGTACCGTAGTCGGCGGTGGCCTCCTCGACGACGGTCTGCGCGGAGACCAGCCGTCGTTCGAGGGTCGCGAGCCGGTCGGCCGTGTCGCCGCGCTCGCTCTCCAGCTCGGCGAGGTGGTCCTCGATCTCCGCTGAGCTCGCCTGTTCGAGAACGATCTCGTCCGCTTCGGTCGGCGAGGCCGCGAAGACGGTCGCGGCCCCGACCGCGACCGCGGCGGCGCCGACGAGCGCGGTGGTGCGGCGCACGGTGGCGCCGGACCGCGAAGTTTGTTCGGTTACAGAGCACGATCGCGGCAATGTCTGCCCTTTCTTCCTCGGCCGCCTACTGGGTTAGCTGTCGGATTCGGGCTGGGAAGTGGACCCTACCCGCCCTGACGTGAGCCTTGGGCGGGATTCGCCCCCGTGCGTCGAAGGAAGAGGAATGACATCATGCCCCCGACTTCGCAGCGCCTCTTCGGGACGCGGTGAATCCCCGGTCCACATGGCACGGAGAACAAGATCGGGAAGAACGGGTTCCATTCGCGCGCATGTGGTTCGGCGGTCCAGACAGGAGGGCCCCGGGGGGAGTCCTTGACATCCCGTCCGGAACGGGGACGACGTCGGCCGAGTGCGCCGCCGCCGCCGACCCCCCTGTGAAATGTTCCACAATGCGGCAACGGACAGTGGTGACGAAAGAGGCGATAGGGCCGCTATCCAGCAGTTTCATCGCCGAAGCGCCCTGGCCGCGGTGCTTCAGAAACGTCGCAGCGACACCGGCGGCGGCGGCGAGCCGCTCGCCGTCGCATCGAGCGCGGGAGCCGCGCCGCCGAGATACTCGCTCAGCTCGGACCCGGTGAGGACACGGCACGGGAACGGTGCGCCCGCGCAGTGGCGGCGCAGCCGATCGACCGGCAGCTCGACGTCGGCCGCCACCGCCACGACATTGCCGAACCGGCGGCCGCGCAGGACCGCCGACTCGGCCATGACCGCGACGTGGTCCCACACCGCGCCCATCGCGGCCAGCGCGGGCTTGAGGAACCGCATCCGGCCGCCGTCGCACAGGTTCACCGCATAGTGCCCGCCGGGACGCAGGACCCGCCGCGCATGGCCGAGGAACTCGACGGTCGTGACGTGCCCGGGGACCCGGGCCTGATCGTAGACGTCGGTGACGATGAACTCGTAGCTCGCATCGGGCGCGGCCTCCAGCGCCGCTCGGGCGTCGGCACGGCGGATCTTGACCTTCACACGGCGCGGCAGCGGCGCCTCGGCGCGCACGAGCGCGATCAGTTCGGCATCGGTCTCGACGGCCTGCTGGTAGGACCCGGGCCGGGTCACGGCGACATAGCGGGCCAGGGCGAGCGCGCCCGCGCCCAGATGCAACACCCGCAGCGGCCGCTTCGGCGGGGCCGCCTCGTCGATGAGATAGGAGATGCGCTGCATGTACTCGGCGTCGAGGTACGCCGGGTCGTCGAGGTCCACGGTGGCCTGGACGACCCCGTCGGCCACCAGGTGCAGCAGCGAAGGATGGTCGGGGTCGGGGGCGAACCGAGGAGGGGCCGGCACGGTCATACGGTTCCGTTCGGGAGCGGGCCGCCGAACGCGGCAAGGGCGGGTCTCACGCCCCCATTGTGCCCGAAGACCCTTCCCCGGCCTGGAACCGTGCGGCGGCGGCGATGTGCGCGATGCGCCGCAGCGTCCCGATCACCGTCTCGCCCAGAAGCGTCGTGACCACGGCCTGCTCGACGTCGACGTCGCCGTCCCGGGTCGCCTCGACGATCGACTCGATGTCCGCCGACGCGAGCTGTGCGGCGGCGTCGGCCCAGTGCGTCAGCACATCGCCGAGATCGGGGTGCCCGAGCCGGAAATAAGCGGCCAGCGCGGTCACGAGCGCCTCACGGTACATCGGCGGCGTGACCTCGGCCCAGTCGTATGCGGCGAGCAGCCGTTCCACGGTCCGCTCGGCCCGCTCGACGGACTCCTCGCTGGCCAGCGAGAACTTCGGCTCCCGGTGAGTGACCGCCAACGTCGCGCCCATAGCCCGGAACGCCGAGTCCGGGTGTCGCGACAGGACGGTGAGCACGCCGCCGATCTGGGACACCGACAGCCCCGCGGTCTCCGAGAGCGCACGGATGAGCATGAGCCGGTGGACGTGCACCGGCCCGTAGTCGACGATGTTGTTCTCGCCGTGCACGCCCGGCGGGAGCAGGCGCTCTCGCAGGTAGAACTTGATCGTGGCGGCCGGTACCCCTGTCCGCTCCGCCAGCTCCCCGATTCGCATAAGACGAAGTCTAGGCCCCAAAGGGCTCGCACGTTACCGTTGAGCCACACGGCTGGGACCGTTCGCGGACACCGCGCGTCGGGGTCGGTGAGCAGGCCCGCCTCCCCGATTGCCACCGAAGCGGAAAGGCGCAGGTCCATGACCGACCCCAAATCGCACTGATGAGCGAA
>JAJYSW010000102.1 GCA_021793335.1 Actinomycetes bacterium | reverse complement strand
GTTCAGCCGGGAGGGCGGGTACCAGGCCGGCCGTGAGTTGCTGGAGCGCGGCTCGCTGCCGACTGCGGTGTTCGTGACCGGTGATGTGCAGGCCACTGGCCTGTGCACGGCGCTGCGGGAAGGCGGCGTGCGGATTCCCGAAGAAGTCTCGGTCGCCGGGTTCGACGATATTCCGATCGTGCGGGATTTGACGCCTTCGCTGACGACAGTTGCACTTCCCTTGCACGACATGGGTGTCAAAGCGCTTACAGCGGCATTGGAAGAGGATTTTCCCGAAGTGCTCCTGATCGGCACCGAACTCGTCGAGCGCGATTCCACCGCGCCCCCACGCGGAAGGTGATCACGTTCTTTCGGAGGCGGGCGCAGAGCGTGTTCGATGTGCGTTGCGGCTTTTCTTCATTGCGGTGTGCGCAATGCGTACAAGTGAGCTGGTGGGGCCGTAAAACGCCTCGGGTGAGGCGCGTCCGGGCGGAAAGCGATCTCATAGTTCGTTTGGGCTGTATCCTATAGGATACAGCCGCGGTGAATCTATGCTGCGGTTCCGCCCTGTTCTAAATATTGAGATGTTTGTCACTCACGGAGAGTGACGTCCATCTCACGCTGAAATCGGCAAGCGATCGAATATAGGCGTATTTGGATATAACGCCTGGTAGTCATCCTTCCGACCGGAAGAAAATGGTCGCGCCGCGAAAAGTGATCCCCGAATGGTGGTGGCCCGGGTGGTTCGGGCGGCGTATTCTCGGCATTAGGTCTGACGAAGGCAGTGGTGCAGCTTTCTCTCAGACCACTGGGAACCGAAGCCTTTGCGCGCTGGAAGCGTCGTCGTTACCGCCCGGCCACAACGCAAGGGCATATTCACGGTTGGAACTGGATCAATGGCAGTGAAGCCATGTCCGGCATCGACCGCGAACAATCCGGAAGGAACACGATCATGGTGCGAGTCACCGTCGAGGCCGAGACACCGGTCTCGCCCGTGAGCGGCGAGACGATCTCCAAATCCGACGCAGAACGAATCGCAGGTGTCCTCAAAGCACTTGCGGACCCGAACCGGCTGCAACTCATCAGCCTCATCCAGGCGTCTCCCGAACAGGAGGCCTGTGTCGCCGAACTGACCGATCCGCTGGGCCTGTCTCAGCCTACGGTGAGCCACCACCTCCGCATCCTGGCCGAGGCCGGGGTCGTCGAGCGCGATAAGCGCGGGGTGTGGGCCTACTTCCGCCTCGTCCCCGAGACGATGCGGATCGTGGCGGACCTGCTCACGCCGCCCAAGCGCCGCCGCCGTCGCTAGGGCCTGTTTCAAGAACCCTGGACGGGCGCCATCCGGTCCATTCGCCCGCTCGCTGCGTTGTCGGGCCTGCCAGAGCCGAACGGGATCTGGGAGACCCTCGCACCTTGCGAGCGAACCAATGGACTCGGATACCGGCTCGCCCCGAGTCCTGAAGCAGACCCTGGAGCGCCGCGCCATTCGGCGTGACGTTCGGTCGGCAGTGGATAACTGAACGACGGGATCTCGACTGTGGCTGTGTCGGGTCATACAATCGTGACATGACCGGCCGACACCGCAGACCGCGACGACTCTCGAAAGAGGGTCGTCGCCTCCTCGGTGGTGCCGCGCTACTGGCCGTCTTCGCGCCGATGACCGTCTACACGCTGAACGCGGCCATAGCCCACGTGCAGTCCTGCGGCACCGAGACCACCTTGACGGTGGCCGCGGCCCCCGAACTGGCTCCGGTCCTCCAGGATTTCGTCGCCGAGGGCGGGGGAGCCCCCGCCCGTGGATCGGACGTGTGCGCCGAGATCACCGTCGACGCCGTGCCCACCGGTGAGATCGCCGCAGCCGACGCCGACGTGTGGATTCCCGAGACCGACCTCGTCCTGGAAGTGCCGGACGCCGGTCTGGCCGATCAGTGGGAGCACTTCGCGACCTCCACGGCCTCCGACGCGGTCGGTCTCGCGCTGCCCGAAGGCGCCGACACCACCGTCGAAATCGACTTCGACTCGACCGCGATCGCGCTGGAAGACCCCCGAAAGGACCCGGCCAGTCTGGTCTGGATCGTCATCCGCGGTGTGGACGAGGCCGACGTCTCCGGCGAGACCGGCTCCGACGCCGTCCCCGTCATGTCGGCCTCGGAGGTCCGCCGCCGCAACGCCGAAGCGAGCGCCGGCCTGGAACCGCCCGACGGCTACGCGCAGATCGGCCAGTTCGAGTACCCCATGCTGGTGGCCGCCGACCTCGATGACGCCCGCCGCGAGGCCGCCGCGAACCTCCTGCGTTCCTACAGCAGCCCTGTGTACACCAACCTGCTCATCGAGGCCGGATTCGGGCCGGCGGTCCCCGAGCGTCCCGGAGGCTCCGGCTCCGCGGTCGCCGCCGCGCTGGAGACCTGGGAAGCCTACTCTTCCAGCGATTGAGCCTGATTGAGCACGTCGTTGAGGATCGGCTGCGCCTCCCGGGCCAATTCCGCGGACACGTTCGCCACCGCGGTGACGTGCAATATCCGCCCGCCGTCCTCCACGAACACGCTCAGCGACGCCTTCCACTTCCCGTACGGCTCGCGGTGCGAGAAGCCGATGTCACCATTCTCATAAGCCTGGAGCGGCTGGTACGGCAGCGCCTCCTGGAGGGCCTCGCGGGCCTCCTCGCGACAGGGCGATTCGCACACCGTCCACCCCACCTCCACCGACGAGGCCCCGTCGGGCGCGATGCACACCGTGGACCGGTCACCGGCCTCGCAGTGGTAGCCGGCCGGCACCCGGAAGGCGAAGGGCCAGCCGGTGACCGCGACGACGTCCGTGTCGTCGTGCTCGGTGAACAGCTCGCCCGCCACCGACAGGTCCGAGGTATCGGCCTGCCATTCGGGCGCGGTGCGCTCCTCCTGCCGCTCCTCCGCCATGCCTTCGGGAAAGGCCCCCTCGGCCTCGGCGGGCGCCCGTTCGGTGGCCGGGAGCGGCAGCGACTCGTCCGAGTCGTCGCCGGAGGCCAGCGCCGTCCAGATGAACCAGCCGCCCACGGCCAGCGCCACGATCACCACCACGCTGGCGATGCCGATGAGGATGGGCCGCAGCTGCGAAGGGCGTCTGGGCGGGGCGATCACCACCGTGGGCGGGGACATCGGCGGAGCCGACGGCGGCCCGACCGGGGAGGCCGGGAGCTGCGGACGGTGCGCGACTGCGGCGGGACCGACGGGCAGCGGGCCGGTGGCCGGGCCGAGCGCCAGCAGCCGGTCCATGATCCGGCCGGCGCCGTGCAGGCGCGCATCGCGCAGCACGACCACGTACGGCTGCTCGGCTTCGAGATCGGCCACCAGGATCGGAGCGTCCTCGGGGCCCGCCGTGGCGTAGGCCCAGGCGACGGTGTCGGACAGCAGGCCGCGCCTGGCCGGGTCCTTGGAGGAGGTCGATCCGAGCGTGAGGATCTGCACCGGGCGACCGGCCTCGTCGACGCCTTCGCACAGCTCGTAGGCTCCTTCGACGCGAGTGGTCGCGACATCGGTGTACGGTCCGACCGTACGACTCATCGTGGCCCTCCCTCCCCCTGCGCGCTGCCGACCGGCCATCCGGCTCCGCGAGGTGAGCGCGAGCCGGACGCACCGCGAATCATCACTGAATTATGGCCCGGGCCCGCTCGCGCGGCGACACAAGGTGGGCCCGGCCCCCGGGCGGCCCGAACCGCGTGGGGACGACGCGAACGGGCGTGGCCGCGAAGCCGCTCGGCAGGCATGCCGTCCAGGCGGTATCGGCCGGAGGACCGAAGCGCACGGGAGGCGGCCCCCGCTACGCTGATCGAGTGACGATCTACCGCAGCACGCAAGACGGCCCGGTCCCCCTCGACCCAGTGTCCGAAGGTGCTGAGCCTCGCCCGAAGAGCTCGTGGCGAGCCGCGCCGTTCGCCGCCGTGCGCGGCGGTCTGGTCGGCGCCGCCGAATCCGTCCCCGGTATCTCGGGAGGGACGGTCGCACTGGTGGTCGGCCTGTACGACGGTCTGATCGACGCCGCTGGCGACCTGCTGCACGCATGCCGGACCTTGATCTCGGGCCTCGTGCGCCGCCAGGGCGTCGGGGAGGGCCTGCGTGCGCTGCGCGCCGTGGACTGGCCGCTGCTGGTGCCGGTGCTCGCCGGGATGGCCACGGTGCTGCTGCTGTCGCTCAAGACGATCGCGCCGATCCTGGAATCCCATCCGGTGCCGATGCGAGGGCTGTTCTTCGGCATGATCGTGGTCTCGATCGCCGTGCCGCTGCGCATGATGCCGGACCGCTTCCGTGTCCTGGACGGGGGCTTGATGGCCGCGGGGGCGGTCCTCGGGTTCGTCCTCACCGGCCTGCCGCAGGCCGAGCTGGACCGCCCGCCGCTGTGGCTGGTGTTCGTCGGCGCGGCCGTCGCGATCAACGCGCTGGTGCTGCCGGGCCTGTCGGGCTCCTTCATCCTCTTGGCGATGGGGCTGTACGTGCCGATCCTGCACGCGCTCGAAGACCGCAACCTCGTCTTCATCGGGGTGTTCGCGCTCGGTGCGGCGGTGGGGCTGGGCTCGTTCGTCAAGACCCTCCAGTGGCTGCTGCACCATCGCAGGCAGGTGACCATGGCGGTCCTCGCCGGCCTGATGACCGGCTCGCTCCGGGCGCTGTGGCCTTGGCAGGACGGCGAGCACGGGCTCGAAGCGCCGTCCGGTTCGGTCGCCCTCCCGGTCCTGCTCGCGCTGTTCGGCGCGCTGCTGGTGCTGGCGGCGCTGGTCTTGGAGGCGAAGGCCCAGAAGAAGAAGGCGGCCGAGCGGCCCTGAGGGTGCGCCTTCGTCGGTGTCGGACGCGAGCCCGTTCGATGTTTTCGAATTTCTTCGCGTCCGGGCGTAACCGTCCGCCCGCCTGCCTAGTTAGTCAG
Organism: Actinomycetes bacterium; assembly: GCA_021793335.1. Classification (GTDB taxonomy): domain Bacteria; phylum Actinomycetota; class Actinomycetes; order Mycobacteriales; family Micromonosporaceae; genus Glycomyces. Next base: position 6,245 of record JAJYSW010000102.1, on the reverse strand, counting down.
GGTGGCCGCACGATCACGCGATCGGCGGTCTGAGGCCGGAAGTGTCACCGGCCCGAGGACGGCGCGAGGGTTCTCGACCCCGCAGGCGATCCAGTCTGCGTGGTCGCGGCTGAGGGCCCGTACCGGAGGCGGCGCATCGCGTCGCAGCACCGGTTCGCCGGACGACCATCGACAACACCGACGATTTGGCCCACACGATGGGGCGGTTCGCGGTGCGCTGCGAACGCAGTCGCCCGCCGTCCCGTGTGCGGTCAGCAGAAAGGCAAGCAACGCAGATGAAAACGCGCACTGTGCGTAAGGCGACGCTCATCGGAGGCATCGCCACGGGGGCTCTGCTGTTCGCAGGATCGGCCGCTCAGGCTTCCGAGGCGCCGCTGGATGACGCCGGTCTCGACGCCATCCAGTCCGTGCCCGACCGGGTATTCGACGGCGTGCAGGTCCCGGCCGACGCCGTTCCGGGTCTGGACGCGGTGAAGGACCTGCCCTCGTCGGCGCTCGACAAGCTGGGCCTGGACCTGAAGGGCGGCCAGGACGGCGAGCCGGCGAGCGAGGACGTCACCGCCGAGAGCGCCGGAGTCGTCGACGCGGTCGACACCGCGGGCGGCACCGTCGGCGAGCTGCTCGACAACCTGGGTGGCGGTCTCCCGGCCAAGCTGCCGTTCTAAGACGCCGCTCTGCACCGATAACACGGCTCGGCCGCGGACGGCAATGACCGTCGCGCCTTTCGCGGTGAGCGGACTTCGGTCGGCGGGCGCACTCGGCGCCAAGGGCCCGGTCCCGGGCAGCCCGCCGGCCAACACAACTCTCCGGTTTTCCAAGGCATCCCGTTACGGCGAGCACCGCTCGTCGGCATGAACGCGCACAAGCCATTGGAGCCACCGGAGCTTCACGGGGGATACGTGATGGAACAACGAGAACGATTTCCCTGAAAGGTGACGGTTCTTGAACAACTCATGGGCACGTAAGACTGCACAGACCGGCATGATCGCGGCAGGAGCGGTCCTCGTGGCGGGCGCGGGCACCGTGCACGCCCACGGCGCCGACGTCGTGACGTCGGACCAGGTCGGCGCGGTGACGGGCAACCAGGTGGTCGCCCCGATCCAGGCCCCCGTCAACATCTGCGGCATCGCCGCAGCGGTCCTCGGAGCCGCCGGTGCGGGCTGCGAGGGCGGTTCCGAGGCTCAGTTCGAGGGTTTCGGTGGTGACTTCACCAGCGAGGACAACGTCGGTCTGGCCAACGGCAACCAGGCGTACGCGCCGGTCCAGGTTCCCGTCGAGGTCAGCAGCATCGCCGCCGCCATCGGCGGGGCCTCCCAGGCATGGTCCGCCGGCGGTTCGACCGCCTCGATCCCCGAGTCGGGACGCCACGGCGGGGCCGATGTGACGACGCGGAACAACACCGGCCTGCTGTCCGGTAACCAGCTGCTCGCGCCGATCCAGGCCCCGATCGACGTCTGCGGCAACGCCGTCGCCCTCGCCGGAGCCGCCGGTGCGGGTTGCGAGGGCGGTTCCGAGGCTCAGTTCGAGGGTTTCGGTGGTGACTTCACCAGCGAGGACAACGTCGGTCTGGCCAACGGCAACCAGGTCTTCGCGCCGATCCAGGCGCCGATCAACGTGTGCGGGAACGCCATCGCGATCTTCGGTTACGCCTCCGCTTCGTGCGAGGGCGGTTCCGAGGCGAACATCGAAGAGCCCGAGGACCCGGGCCACAAGGAAGTCCACAAGTACCCGACGGCGGCCGAGGCGGACGTCTACGAGGAGCGACTGCCCCTCGACGCCGTCCCCGCGCTGGACGACGTGGCCTCCGACCTGACCGACGGCCTCCCGGCCGGCGACCTCGGCAGCAACGTGACTCCCGAAGACGTTGCTTCCACGGTCTCCGGCACGGTCTCCAGCACCGTCTCCGGTGTCACCGACCTGGTCGGGGCGAACCTGCTCTAGGCGGAACCGCACGCGGGAGACCCGTTTGTAGAAGCTCGGCGTCGCGACGTCTTCACGTCGCGGCGTCGAGCCGTTTTCGCGGGGCGGTCACCGCTCGGCGGCGCCGATGCGTTCGGCCAGGGCCGTGTCCATGGCCTCGACTCCGGTGGCGGCCTGGCCGAGCGGGCCGGCCATCACGGGTGCGAGGACACCGGTGAAGCGCTCGCCGTGCGTGAGGCGCGTGGTGCCGTCCTCTTGAGGTTCGAGCACGAAATAGTGCTCGCCGTCGAAGAGCCCGCCGGGGCCGAGGCGGCTGAACCAACGGAATTGGCGGGCCGGGGAGACACGGATGACCGTGGGGCGCACGCGGCGTCGCCTGCCGTTCGGTCGAGCGAGGACGATGTCGAGCCGTTCGTCTTCGGCCGGTCGGCCGCTGATGGCGGTGATGAACGGGTTCCATTCGCCGTAGGAGGCGAAGTCGGTGAGGACGGCCCAGACTTCGTGGGCCGGTGCGTCGAGGTGCGAGGTGGTCTCGATGCGGTGTTCGCGGCGCATGGCCCACACGCAGTAGACGGCGATCGCGACGGCGATCGGCACGGCGATGATGAGGAATGTCAAATCCTGAACCTCTGTCTCTTTGGGCGGGGGTGTCCGGGTCGGTCGGGCTTCACCTTTCCAGATCGCATCGCCGGTCCGCGCCGTCCTCGAATCCGGTGACCGCGATCGCCTGCCGTTGTGCTGTGCGCCGTGCGCCGGTCGGGGCGCCGGAGGGCGGACGGCGCGGACCCGCGATGCGGCGATGCGAGCGTCGAATATCACCTTGAATTAGTCGGGTCATGCGTCGTAATGTCGAGGGACCTGTCATCGACGATCGGAAGTTCATGGGTTCTCCTGCCTCGCCCCGCCCGGCCCCGGGCGGTCACTCCGCCGACTACCTCGACCCCTCCCGGCCCGTGGCCGAGCGCGTCGAGGCGATCCTGGCCCTCATGACCGACGAGCAGAAACTCGCCTGCTTCGACGGCGTCCCCGAGATCACCCTCGCCGACGGCCGCACCCTCCCCGCGCACACCAATAAATTCGCCGAGGTCCTCCACGGCTCCGGACACCACGCCGACGCCACCTTGTTCCCGCAGGCCATCGGTCTGGGAGCCACGTGGAACACCGAGCTGCTCGAACGCATCGGCGAGGTCGTCGGCCACGAGATGCGCGCCCGGGACCCCGAAACCCTGGCCGCCTTCGGTCCCGTCGCCGACATCCGCTCCAACCCGCTGGCCGGCCGCTACGAGGAGGGCTTCGGCGAGGACCCGTTCCACGTCGGGGCCATGGTCACCGCCTATGCCCAGGGCCTGCGCGGACGCCACCCCGAATACGTGCGGGTCCTGCCGCAGATGAAGCACTTCCTGGGCTATGACCACGAATGGCACCGGCACCGCACCTCCGCCTCGATGAGCGTCCGCGCACTCCACGAGTACCAGGCCGTGCCCTACCGCAAGCCCGTCGAGGCCGGCGCCGTCCTGGGCGCGATGACCGCCTACAACCTCGTCAACGGCGTGCCGGCCGTCGTCCACCCGATCATGGACGTGCTCCGCGAGGAATGGGCCCCCGGCGGCTTCATGTTCCTGCCCGACGGGTGGGACGCGGTCAACCTGAACACCACCAAAGGCGCGCCCTTCGACACCTGGGAGACCCCCGAAGGCCGCGACGTGCCCTATCCCAAGGCCCTCGCCGCCGAAGAGGGCCGCGACATCGACCGCGAAGAGATCTTCATCTACGCCTGCGGGCTCATGGTCAAGGCCGGGCAGACGAACCTGCGCGACGGCTCCGACCTGCCGTTCAACGCCGGTGCGGCCGAGGCGATCCGGCGCGGCCTGTTCGGGCTCTCCATGGCCGACGCCGACCGCGTCGTCCGCGACTGGCTGATGTTCCTGGTCGGCACCGGACGCCTCGACGGCGACGCCTGCCCGTACAACCGGATCGAGCGCAGCGACCGGCCGCAGGACCGGCCCGGCTCACGCGAACTCGCGCTCCAGGCCGCCCGCGAGCAGCTCGTGCTGCTCAAGAACGAGGCCCTGCTGCCCTTGGCCGGATCGCCGCGCGTGGCCGTGGTCGGGCCGCTGGCCGACCGCAACCTGCGCGACTACTACAGCCCCCTGGTGGCCGATGAGCATCGCCTCACCCCGCTCCAGGCGATCGTCGACCGGCTCGGCGAGGCGAACGTCGCCCACCACACCGGCAACGACGTCGTGGCATGGTCCGCGGACGGCCGCTACGTCACCGCCGGGCCCGAAGGCGTTCTGAGCGCCACCGCCGAGCGCATCGGCGGGAACGAGACGTTCGAGATCTACGACTGGGCGCACGGCCAGTACATGTTCCGCAACGTCGCCTCACAGCGTTTCCTCAGTGCCGACATCCTCAGAACCGACGAGGGCCCGGCCGGCTTCACCAACCAGATCGGCGCCAGCGGCAAGGGCGAGGTGCCGCTGCTCGCCGCCACCGACGAGCGGATGGTCGACGCCAACGCCTGGTTCACCTTCCAGAACTTCCACTACCGCCGCGAAGACGACCGGGTCTCGATCTTCGGGCTCAACCACGTCGAGGCCGACATCAGCGCCGCCGACGCCTTCCACGTCGCCGTCGCCGAGGACGGATCGCTGCCGCTGCACAGGGGACGGCCGGGTACCCAGCTGACCGAGACGCTCGTAGAAGACGGCCCCGAGGCCGCCGCCGCGCTCGCCGCCGAGGCCGATTACGCCGTCGTCGTGGTCGGCAACCATCCGCTGGTGAACGCGCGCGAATGCTTCGACCGCCCCGGCCTGGACCTCGCCGCCCGCCAAGCGGACCTGGTGCGCGCCGTCGCCGCAGCGCAGCCCGGCCGCACCGTCGTCGTGGTCGTCTCCTCATATCCGCTCGCGATCGGCGACATCGACGCCGACCCGAACGTGGCCGCGATCCTCTACACCTCGCACGCGGGGCAGGCGGCGGGGACCGCGCTCGCCGAGGCCCTGTTCGGCGACTGCGCCCCGGCCGGGCGGCTCACCTCGACCTGGCCGGCCGGCATCGAGGCGCTGCCGACGCCGGGCCCGGCGACCGAGGAGTTCCGTGTCGACGAGGTCGACATGCTCGAATACGACGTCATCTCGGCCGGTTTGACCTATCGCTTCTCCAGCGCCGAGCCGATCTACGAGTTCGGGCACGGCCTGACGTACACGACGTTCGAATACGGCGGGTTCGAAGCGCCTGCCGAGGTCTCGGCGGCCGCCCCGTTCACCGTCGCCTTCGAGGTGGCCAACACCGGCGAGCGGGCCTCGGACGAGGTGGTGTTGGTCTTCGCCTCCTCGCTCGACTCGGCTTATGGGGAGCGGGTGCCGCGCCGTCAGCTCGTCGGCTTCGAGCGGGTCGCGGACCTCGCACCCGGTGAGAGCCGCCGCGTCGAGATCGAGGTCGATCCGGATGATCTGTTCGTGTGGGACGTGGTGAGCGGCAAGCGGGTCGTCGAGACCGGCCGCTATGTGCTCGCCGTGGGGGCGGACGGCCCGGAGGCGATCGTCCGCGTCGAGGGCGAGACGATCGCGCCGCTCGACCTGTCCGAGACGCGCAACGTCTGGGAGGCCGCCACGATCAGCCGAGGCGTGACGTACTGGGAGGTCTCGAAGCTGAACACCGTCGCCCGCCGGGGCGGCTACCACTCGACGGGTTCGCGCCGCGCGGGCGACCACGTGGGCTTCACCGGGGTGGTGCTCGATGGCGCGACGGCGGTCGAGCTGCGTGTCGCGACGACGAGCGCGGCGTGGGCGGACCTGTCCGATCCCGTGGTCGAGGTCCGAGCGGGCGAGGCCGACGGTCCGGTCCTGGCCGAGGTGACCGTGCCGATCACCGGCGGTCTCCAGGACTTCGAGGACGTCTCGGCCCCGGTCCACGGAGCCGAAGGCGTCCAGGACCTCTATCTCAGGTTCCGTTCCGGCGGCATTTACATCGACTCGATCCGACTGCGCCGCTGAAAAGTCGAGGCCGTTGAAAGGCCGAGTCCGCCGGTCCTGGAGCCGGTGTCGCATAGCCGACAAACCCGTGTCCGTTTCGGCTCATATTCGTTCATCCGTGGTAGCCGTCCACGGAAAGTGAGAAGTGATGCCAGGAACGCTCCGCGAGGTCGTCGTGAAGCTCGTCCAGGACCAGCCGGCGATCGCCGCCGATCTGCTGATGCTGACCGACGCCCGTCGACCACAAGCCGGATGCGTGAGCGCCGAGACTCGTTCGTGCTCCGTAGGCTCCCCCGGGCCGGTGGAACGGAGGGCCGACTGCGTGGTGAAGCTGTCGCTCGACGACGG
>JAJYSW010000101.1 GCA_021793335.1 Actinomycetes bacterium | reverse complement strand
GTCGCGGGCCGGAACGGCACTCCGACCCACCCGGTGCCGAGCCGAACGGCAGGGCGGCCTGACATAAGAGCACGGAAGCCACCGGGAGGCCGGGGAAGTAGACCGCTCTTGTGCTGCTGGGAGCTGCTTCCTTGTCTTACAGCGGGACTCGCCCACGGTGAGCGAGCCTCACCGGCGCGACCCGGCCGTGGTCACCGCTCGTCTCCGCGAGGCCGATATGGTGGCCCGATTCATCGCGGTCGGTGAGGTCGTGTTCGGCGACGCTCCGGGTCACGCTCAGGCACTGATGCGAGGGAGCGAGCGGCCTCCGATATGGACGAACTTCGCGCGGCCGTCATGGTCAGCGTCCAAGAATTGGAGGTAGCCGCTTGCGGTACCGTCCGAGTCGGCCGTGGCGAACAGGTCACCGGAGACCGGATGGAGCCTCGCCGTGGACGGCTCTTTGTCCAACCCTGCGCGATCGACCGTGTCGGCGAGCTCTCCTTCCACCGAGATTGACTGCTCCAGGGCTCCATCGTCGGTGGTTGAGACCGTTACGCGCTGGTTCCGCACACCGTAAACCCCGATGTACCGGTCACGATCCGGCATCGACCGGGATGGCCGCAATACCGGTCCCTGCGCTGCGAGCCGCACATTCGCGGCGCGGTGGATCCACGGATCAATGAGGTCGCGTTGCAGGCCCCTGAAATCGCCCCCGTTGGTCAATACGGCGACGGCCGTCCGGTGCTCGGGGACGAGCAGCAGCGTCGAACTGAAACCGAGCGTGCCGCCGTCGTGCCCGATGACGGCACCGCCGTGATGGACCTCCCAGCCCAGGCCGACCGTCTTCGAGTACAGGGGCGAGGCGAGGGCCGCGACCTCACCGACACGCATCGCCTTGGCCGAGGCCTCCGACAGTATCCGCTTCCCACCCGGTCCTCTGCCGTTCCCAAGGTGCATGCAGCCGAAAGCGAGCAGGGCACGGGCCGACATCGACAGCTGGTTCCCCGCTGCCGGATTGGACGCGGGCATGCTCGCCCACATGGGAAGCGGCTGCATGCCCCGACCCTCGTACACCATGTGTCCGATGGCCGTGCTGAATCCGAGAGCCTCATCGGCGTTGGCGGCGATCTCCTCGATCGCCAGCGGTTCGGCCAGGTGCCCCCGCAGCGCTGCGGTGAACGGCATGCCTCGCTTGACTTCGACGAGCCTGCCCAGGACTGCCATGCCCGCACTGCAATAGGAGTGGCGCGACCCCGGCGGCTCATGCTGGGGCGAGCGGGGGACGAAGTCTTCGACCAGGCGTTGCAGCGCGTCGTCGCCTTCGGTGGTCGCCTTCCAGAGGTCGCCTTCGAAGCCACCGGTATGGGTGAGCAGGTGACGGATCGTGATGCGTGCGCTCGCTGCAAGATCGGAGGTGCGGAACTCGGGCAGGTGGTCCCGGACCGGGTCGTCGAGGCCGATCAGGCCGTCATCGACCAATTGCATGATCAGCGTGGCGGTCCAGGTCTTGGTGATGGACTGGATCTGGAATACCGAGTCCGGCTCCGCCGGCACGCCTGTTCGCCGGTTGACGACGCCGGCTGCCGCGCATGCGGTGTCATCGCCGACCGCGACGGCGATGGAAGCGCCGGGCACCTCGTGCTTCAGCAGGAGTCGAGCCAGACCGGCCCGGAGGTCTTCGCGGACTTGGTTGATCGAGAGCATGCTCCTCCTCTATTCGTCAGGGGACGTCGACCGCCCCGCTCCGGCCCACAGCCTCCCACTTCCCGTTTCACGACCGGGAGCCCCGTGAGAGCGGATCGAGCAGGAGTCGCGATCGCCTTGATGAGGCTGCTCCATCACGTCGGGGAAATGCCCTGTTCCGGATGCACGGGCTCTCGGGGCCGTGGAGAGGACCGGACCGCCTTCGCGGCATTCCACCGGCCGTTCCCCGCCCGGGTCATTTGATGACGCCGCGCGCGCGGGCCTCGGCGACGGCGGAGGTGCGGTTCTCGACCCCGAGCTTCGAGAAGATCTGCACCAGGTGCGATTTCACCGTGGCCTCGGTGATGTGCATGGCCCTCCCGATCGCCTGATTGGAACCGCCGTCGGCGACCCTCGCAAGGATCTCGACCTCTCTGGGAGTCAACGATTCGCGAGGTGTCCGCACTCGGGACACCAGCCTGGAGGCCACCCGCGGCGCCAGGACCGTCTCGCCCGCCGCGCCCGTGCGCACCGCAGCGAGCAGATCCGCCGGCTCGGTGTCCTTCAGCAGATACCCCGTCGCGCCCGCCGAGATCGCCGGCAGAATGTCGGAATCGCTGTCGTACGTGGTCAAGACGATCACGCGTGGCGGGTGCGGAAGCGCGAGCAGACGCTCGGTCGCCTCGGCGCCGTTCATGCCCGCTCCCAGATGCAGATCCATGAGCACCACGTCCGGTCGGAGCCGTTCGATCCGGGCGATGCAGTCCTCGCCCGAAGCCGCCTCCCCCGCCACGTCGATCCCGTCGCCCTCCAACACGGCCCGCAGCCCTCCGCGCACGACGGGATGGTCGTCGACGATGAACACGCTCAAAGCCGTCATGCGGCACCTCCCCCGGCGGGCACCGACGCGGTCAGCGACGAACCCGCCTCCGAAGAATCGATCTCCAGCAGTCCCCCGACCTCCGCGAGGCGTCGCCGCATCGCCTCCAGGCCGCGCCCGGTGCCGGTGGTGCCCGAGACGGGATCGTCGGGATCGAATCCGCGGCCGTCGTCGGTGACGTTCAGGACCACGGCGTCGGGCCGGTACGACAAGGTCACCGCCACGCTCGCCGCCTCGGCGTGGTCCCGGACGTTGGCCAAGGCCTCCTGGCAGGCGCGCAGGAGCGCGACCTCGGCGGCGGTGGGCAGCCGATCGATCTCCCCCGAGACGGTCAGATCGGCCTCCAGGCCCAGGGCTCGGGCCTCGTCGACCGATCGGGTCAGCGCCGCGGCCAGCGGCGCCTGCCCCGCCCGGCCCGGTTCGAGATCGCGGATGAGCCGCCGTGAATCCTCCAGCGCGGACCGGGCGGCCGATTCGGCGGTCTCCAGCAGGGTCTGCGCCTCGCGGGGGAACTGCGCCCAGAAGCGTCTCGACGAACGCATCAGCAGCACGACGCTCGAAAGGCTCTGTGTGACGGTGTCGTGTATCTCATCGGCCAGGCGTTGGCGTTCGGCGAGGACGCCCGCGGTGCGCTCGGCGGTGGACAGTTCTTCGAGCAGCCGCGTCCGTTCCTCCACCTGGGTCTCCAAATCGCGGTAGACGAGGAAGAAGAAGACGGCCACGACCGCCCCGATCGAAGGGCCGAGCACGACGGGCAGGCTCAGGTCGCCTTCATGTCGGACCGAGAGCGCGATCGCCGCCGCGGTCAGGCAGGCGACGGCCACCGGGCCGCCCCAGGTCGGGAGCGTCTGCATCGCCAAGAGGAACAGGACGAAGGCCAGCCAGACGAAACCGGGGGACAGCGCCGTCAAGGCGACCCAGCCCAGGGCCAGGACCGCCAGCCACACCGGTGCGAGCCTCCGGTCCGTCCCGACGACGCCGACGAGGTACCAGGCCGCGAGCGCGCCGGTGGAGACGAGGAGGACCGCCGGAGGGACCGCGCTCTCGGACAGGCCCCGGCCGCAGCCCACGGCCAGCAGGACCGCGAACAGGAGGTGTTCGCTGCGTCGCAGCAGCACCAGGGCGAGACTGTGGGCACGAGGCGTGTCATCCATAACGCCACCGATCTTAAAACCCCTGGTGATCGGCGGCATCCAACTTTCGTTGGAGACGGGGGCCCCACCATCGATCGCGGTGTGCCCTCGGATCGTGCGATGCGGTGCGGGCTCGGCCGGTGAAGGCTTGAGGGCATGTTCATCGCCATCAGAGATCTGCGCTTCGCGCGCGGTCGCTTCGCACTCCTGGGCGGGGTCATCGCGCTGATGACGCTCATGGTCGTGCTCCTGTCCGGGCTCACCGCCGGGCTCGGGGCCGCCTCCGTTTCGGCGGTCGAGGCCCTCCCGGTCGACGCCGTCGCCTTGCAGGAGCCGGCCGAGGGGCAGGGCCCTTCGTTCGCGACGAGCGCCCTGTCCTCTGAGACCGCCGCCGGGTTCGACGGCGCCTCGGGGGTGGAGTCCGCTCACCCGATCGGGGTCGCCACGACCCGTATCGGCGGTCAGGCGGGCGCCGCCGCCGTCGCCCTGATCGGGACGGACGCCGCACTGTACCCGCCCATCGAGCGGGGGCGGACGCCGGGAGACGGTGAGGTCGCGGTCACCGCCGACCTCGCCGCCGAGGAGCGTCTGGCCGTGGGCGACGGCGTCAGCATCGCGGGTGTGCAGCTGGAGGTCGCGGGGATCACCGAGGAGACCTCTTTCAACCATTTGCCGGTGGTCTACACGGATCTGGGCACCTGGCGGGACGCCACCGGGATCGAGGAGGTGACGGCCGTCGGTCTGACCGGCGGCGATATCGCCGCGGTCGCCGGCACCGTCGTGGTCTCCCGGACCGAGGCTTTCGACGCCGTGGGCGGTTACGCCTCCGAGCAGGGATCGCTCAATCTCATGCGGGGTCTTCTGCTGGGGATCTCGGCGCTGATCGTCGGGGCGTTCTTCACCGTCTGGACCATGCAGCGCACTCCCGATCTCGCGGTCGTCCGGGCCATGGGGGCCTCCAGCGGCTATCTGCTGCGGGACGCCCTCGCTCAGGCCGGCATCGTGCTCGTGCTCGGGGCCGCCGTGGGGGGTGCCGCAGCGGCCGGTCTCGGGGCGCTGGCCGCCTCCTCCATGCCTTTCGTGTTGAACGCCGCCACGTTCCTGGCTCCGATCGGCGCCATGGTCGCCGTCGGGGCCGTCGGCGCGGCGGTCTCCGTCCGCCGGATCACCGCCGTCGATCCCGTCACCGCTTTGGGAGCCGCCCGATGACACTCGAACTCCAACAGATCCGCCACACCTACCCTGACGGAGATCGCACCCTCGTCGCGCTCGATTCGGTCGACTTCCGTGCCGCGGCGGGCGAGTTCGTCACGCTCACCGGCCCGTCCGGGTCCGGGAAGTCCACCCTGCTGGCCGTTGCCGGGGGGCTGGCCTCGCCCGAGAGCGGGCGGGTGCTGATCGACGGGACCGATCTCACCGAGTTGACCGCCCGGCAGCGCGATGCCTTGCGGGCGCAGCGCATCGGGTTCGTCTTCCAGCAGTCCAACCTGTTGGGTTCGCTCAACGCGGTCGATCAGTTGCGTCTCGCCGCCCACGTGGCGGGGCTTCCTCTTCGCCGCGCCGGGGCCCGTGCCCGCGACCTGCTCGACCGGGTGGGTTTGTCGGCGAAGGCCGAGCGGCGCCCGCATCAGCTCTCCGGTGGTGAGCGCCAGCGCGTGGGCATCGCGCGGGCGCTCATGGGCGAGCCGGCGCTGCTTCTTGTGGACGAACCGACGTCGGCGCTCGATCACGAGCGGGGGGCGGCGGTCGTGCGGCTCCTGCGCGATCTGACTCATGAGGCCGGTCTCGCCACGGTCATGGTCACGCACGATCTGCAGTATCTCGATCTGGCCGACAGGTCCGTTCGCATGGCGGACGGGCGTCTGTTCTCGGAACCGTCCGCTCGCACGGGGCGCTGAGTCGGTCGGTGGCGCGGGCACGCGGGGTCGTCCTGCGGCGGGGCGGTCGTGCAGGGCGCGGTTGTCGGGGTCGGGCGGCATGCTGGGGGCGTGGCTGCGGATGGCGCGGCGGCATATTGCGGAGACGCCGCCGCGCCCGTCCGATCCGCGTCGCACGCGGCCCTCGGTGGGGTTCGGGCCCACTCCCGCTTGATCGAACGTATGTACTATAAACCATTTGTGCGTCGCTGTGAAGCCGGGAGCCTGAGCAGGTAGACTCGCCTGCTGTGCTTATGCTGCTGCCTCCGTCCGAAGGGAAGGCCCGTCAGGGAGACGGTCCGCCCCTCGACCTCGGGCGACTTTCCTCGCCGGCGCTGAATCCCACTCGCGAGCTCCTCGTCGACCGACTCATCGAGCTCTGCTCCGACGAGGACGACGCCGCCGAAACCCTCAAGCTCCCCGCCCGCCAAAGGCACTACGTCAAACACAACCGCGAGCTGCGGACCGCTCCGACGCTCGCCGTGTGGGAGCTCTACACCGGGGTCCTCTACGACCGCCTGGGCCTCGGCGACCTGCCCGACGGCAACCAGGTGCTCATCGCCTCACCGCTGTGGGGCCTGCTGCGGCCCTCCGACCGCGTCCCGCCGTACCGGATGCCCATGTCGGCACAGCTGCCCGGCGTCGAACGACTCGCGAAGCTCTGGCGGCCCGCCGTCACCGAGATCCTCGGCTCGCGCGACGAACTCATCATCGACATGCGCTCGGGCGCCTACACGCAGGTCTGGGGTCCCAAGAACCGCGGCGTCTCGATCCGCGTGTTCAGAGAAGACGAAACCGGCGGACGCCGCGTCGTCACCCACATGGCCAAAGCCACCCGAGGCGAGATCGCCCATGCGCTCCTGGCCGGCGGCGTCCGGCCGACCACCCCGGCGGAACTGAGCGACCTGCTCACCACGCACGGCTGGAAAGTCGAGCTCTCCGAGCCCGCGACACGCTCCAAACCCTGGCTGCTGGACGTCATCGGCGCTTGAGCGGCACGAAAAACGGCTTGGACGCCGTTCCACGGTGCCGCGCCGTCCAAGCCGCTCGGTGCGGGGCTAGTGGTCGTAGTAGCCGGTGTCCTTGGCCCGCGCGAACGAGCGGCGCACCTCTTCCTCGGCCTCGGCCCGGCCGGTCCACGTGGCTCCCTCGACGCTCTTGCCCGGTTCGAGATCCTTGTAGACCGTGAAGAAGTGCTGAATCTCCAGGCGGTCGAACTCCGGCACATCGGAGATGTCCTTGTACTTCTCTTTGCGCGGGTCGCCGGCCGGGACGCACAGCACCTTGTCGTCCACGCCCTTCTCATCGCGCATCCGGAACATGCCGATCGCCCTGGCGCGGATCACGCAGCCGGGAAACGTCGGCTGGACGATCACCATCGCGTCCAGCGGGTCGCCGTCCTGACCCAGGGTGTCGTCGATGAAACCATAATCGGCCGGGTACACCGTCGCGGTGAACAAAGTCCGGTCAAGACGGATTCGCCCGGTCTTGTGGTCGATCTCGTACTTATTGGCGCTCCCTTTCGGGATCTCCACCGTCACGTCGAACTCCATCGGCCGACTCTCCTCCAGGCGTGATTCCAGTGCTCTTGATGGCTTAGTCTCTGTGCATGGCCCGCAGTGACAACGCCGACCCCGAATCCGCGAGTACTACGCCACACGGACGAACTGAGGGTTCACCGTCGAACCCCCGGCCCGAACGCGACCGGCCCGCGCTGGTGTGGATCTTCTCGGCCTTCATCGCCGTCGTCACGGTGGCGGCCGCGGGAGGCCTGGTGTGGCAGATCGGCGCCGCGGCCTCCCCGCAGACCGGGACGTTCACGCCGCCGGAGGCGTACCCTCCGGCCGAACCGCCCGAGGTCCTGGCCGGCGCGGACGAGGAGGCGCCGATCCCGGACCTGAGCGCGGTGATGCCCGAGCTGCTGTCCGACCCGCGCTTCTCCGGCGAGCTGTCGGCGGTGTTCGCCGACGCGTTCACCGGCGAGATCCTGTTCGAGCAGACCGGCTCGACCCCGATGACGCCGGCCTCCTCGATGAAGGTGGTGACGGCCGTCGCGGCGCTCACGCACCTGGGGGCGGAATACCGCATCCCCACGACCGTGGTCGAGGGCCCCGACGATGACTCGGTGGTGCTGGTGGGCGGCGGCGACGTGGCACTGACCGTCGACGGCGAGGGCTACTACGGGACGGGCGCGAGCCTGACCGAGCTGGCCGAGGCGGTCCTGGAAGCCCGGGACGGGATCGCGCCGACCACGCTGTACCTGGACACGAGCCTCTTCGAGGACACGGTCAACGCCCCGGGCGTGCCGATGTCGGACCTGGACATCTACACCGCCCCGGCGGCGCCGCTCATGCTCGACGGCGGCCGGATCGACAACACGGAGCATTACACGCCGCACCATCAGGACCCGGCGATGGAGGCGGCCACCGTGTTCGCAGAACTGCTCGGCGCCGGCGAGGTCGTCGAAGGCACGGCCGCCGAGGACGCGGCGGCACTGGCGACGGTGTACTCCAACCCGATGACGTCGCTGGTGGACATGTTGATCCTGACTTCGGACAACGAGCTGGCGGACGCGGTGGCGTTCCAGACGGCGCTGGCCGTGGAGGGCGAGATGACGTGGGCGGCGATCGGCAGGGCCCACATGGCGACGCTGGAGACGCTGGGGGTGGACACGGCGGGGCTGGTCTTCAACGACGGCTCGGGGCTGTCGCCGGCGAACCGCATCACGGCGAACGCGTTCGTGCAGCTGCTGACGGCCGCGGCCTCCTCGCAGGCCAGTTCGGTGTTCCAGTCGATGCCGGTGGCGGGCTGGTCGGGGTCGCTGGCGGAGCGCTTCGAGGCGTCCTCGGAGGGCGAGGGCGTGGTCCGGGCCAAGACGGGGACGCTGACGGGCGTGTCGTCGCTGACGGGCGCGGTGGACACCGACGACGGCCGACTGATCGTGTTCTCGATGATCAGCAACGGGGCCGCGAATCCGCAGGAGGTGGAGACCGCGATGGACGAGGTGACCACCGCGGTCTCGATGTGCGGGTGCTGAAGGGGCGCGGCCGGGATCAGCGCCAGGTGTCGTCGACGGTGGCGCAGCCTTCGGTCGGCACGGTCACGGTGCGGTTCTCTCCGGATTCCCACACGACGGCGCCGTTCTCGTCGACCTTCGTGTACTTGTACTCGACGGTCTGCCCGGCGGGCGCGTCGACGGTGCCGGTCCACCGGGGGTAGGACGCCGGTGAGAGCTCGGGGCCGTCGGGGGCGTTCCAGGAGCCCAGTTCGCCGGGCGCTCCGGTGAGGTGGACCATCTGGCCCCATTGGGTGTGGGCGGTGACGGTGACGTCGATGCAGCCGGTCTCGTCGCCGCCGTTGTCGCCGCCGCCTCCGTTGTCGCCGCCGCCGGTGTTGCCGCTGTAGACGGCGAGGGCGGTCTTGGCCGCGACGGTGGCGGTGAAGGCGCCGTCGACGACGGTCACGGTGTCCCCGGAGATGACGTCGATGTAGTCGCCGTCGGGCAGCGAGGTGTCGAAGGTGCGGGCGACATCGCCGCCGGAGGCGTTGAAGACGGCGTATCCGGCCGAGCCGCGCCCGAATGCGAAGGCGTCGCCTTCACCCCAGACGTCGGTGACGCCCGTGCCCGCGGTGGCGGCGCGGAAGCCGGCCATGCCGCTCAGGTAGGGGGAGCGGTGCAGGCAGGTGAAGACCCCGGCGTCGCAGTCGACGTCGGCGACGGTGTCGTCGCCGTTCAGCGGGGGCCCCTCGTGGAAGCTGGAGAAGCGGTAGCCGGTGTACGAGGAGGGCGTCCCGAACGGGTGGGCGAGCATGAACGCCTCGGCGAGGAGGTAATCCCGGCCCCACTCGTAGTTCATGCTCTGGCCGCCGCGTTCGGTGTCGTGGTTGGCGACGAAGGTGCCCGCGTTCGCGACGTAGCCCCAGTCGGCGCCGAGCAGGGGCAGGTGGCGGGCTTCGGAGGAGCCGTTGATGTGGCTCCTGAGGTCGACGGGGTAGGCGAATTCGTGGACGTCGCCGTTGCCGGTGTACTCATCGCCGGTGATGGGCTCACCGGCGCCTTCGATGACCTCTTGGACGATGTAGGGGTCGCCGTCGACCTTGGCGAGGATCGCGCCGAGTTCACCGGCGTCGATGTGCTTGGCGGCGTCGATGCGGAAACCGGCGACGCCGAGGCCCACGAGGTCGTTGAGGTACTCGGCGATGCGGTCCTGGACGTAGGGCGAGGCGGTGTCGAGGTCGTTGAGGCCGACGAGGTGGCAGTGCTGGACTTCCCAGCGGTCGGTGTAGTCGCCGATCTCGCAGTAGTCCGATCCGGTGCTGTTGAAGTCGTTCGGGCCGTAGCCGGCCTCGGGGTAGTGGAATTGGGAGTACGGGCTGCCGGCCCAGCCGGTGCGGGTCTCGGCGGCCCCGGCGGCCATGTGGTTGATGACGGCGTCGGCGATGATGCCGATGCCGTTGTCCCGGCAGGTGGTGACCATGTTCGCGAACTGGGAGCGGCTGCCGAGGCGGGAGTCGAGTTTGTAGCTGACGGGTTGGTAGTGGATGTACCAGGCGTGCGCTTCGCCGTCGGTGGCATCGCCGCCGAGGATGTGTTCTTGGGGCGGCGAGGTCTGGATGTAGGTGTAGCCGGAGTCGGCGAGGGGGCCGGCGCATTCGGCCGCGATGGAGTCCCAGTTCCACTCGAACATGTTGAGGATGGCGTCGCCGCCGGTCATCGCGGCGGCGGCTGCGGGGGCGGCTGGTTCGGGTTCGCCGCCGTGGGCGGTGAGTTGGGCCGAGGGCAGGGCGACGGCGGCCGCGGTGGCCGCGGCGAGGGCGGCCAGGGTTCGGCCGCGGCGCGCGGTGCGGCGCGGGACGGAGTGAGTCATCGTTGCTCCTTGGGAATATCTTGCGCGATTTTGCGAAAGATTTTTCTGATTGGTCAAGAACATAACACCGACACGTCACAACTTTCAAGAACTTCAATGCATGAATTCGGCGGAGTGTCCGGAACGCCCCGGCGCGGCCGCGAGCGCCGCGAGCGATCGGCTCGGGCGGTTCGCAAATGCGAGTGGCGAGCCGACTGCGCTCTGGATAGGCTGGACCGATGGCACCGCCCGTGAGCAATCCGATGCTGCCGTCCATCGACTGGCACACCGCGGCCTCATGCTCACGCGCCTTCACCCGCGGCGGCCCCCGCATGAGCCCCGAAGGGGCCCTCGACGTCGTCGCCGACCTCCGCCGCCACGCGCACACCGCGACGGCGCTCGTCACCGACTACACCGGACTGACGCCCGCCGTCGAAGCCCCGATCGACGTCGTCGACCGCGTCCGCTGGAGCCACATCAACATCGCCGGGCTGCGGCGGCTGCTTCGCGAGCTCGGCGAGGCCGAGGAGGCCGAGGAAGCCTCGACCGTCCCCGAGAGCAGTCTCGGCACCGCCGCGAAGGTCACCGGCGTCCAGGCCGGAGCCGTCCTCGCGTTCCTGTCCTCCCGAGTCCTCGGCCAGTTCGAGACGTTCTCCACCAACGCCGGCCGACTGCTGTTCGTCGC
>JAJYSW010000100.1 GCA_021793335.1 Actinomycetes bacterium | reverse complement strand
CTGGGCGGTGGATGCGGTGGAGGAGGGGATCGCCAAGGGGCAGTACAGCGGTCCGATCCACTTCGATTTCAAGCCGCCGCGTACCGAGGATGATGCGGGTGTGTGGGTGTCGGCTGCCGGGTGCATGCGCAATTATCTGATCTTGCGTGACAAGGTCAGGGCGTTCCGGGCCGATCCGGAGGTGCGGGAGGCCTTGGTGGCCGCTCGGGTCGATCAGTTGGCGGTGCCGACGCTCGCCGAGGGTGAGACGTGGGAGGACATGCGGGACGTCGAGGTCGATGTCGAGGCGCTGGCGGCGAAGGGTATGGCGTTCGAGCGGCTCGACCAGCTCGCCCTCGAACACCTCTACGGCGTCCGCTGACCGCACATCGTTCCAGCCGACAGTGGCCCCGGGGCTTCGTCCCGGGGCCACTGTTCTGTCAGATACCGTATTGATCTGACTAAATATACCGAGGAGAATTTTTCAAAGGTTCCAACACGCCGTGTCAAAAGCTATCCTTGGCAGGAGTGCTCATTTATGGTCAGGGGGTGAAACTGATGACGAGAACAGTGATCAACCTCGACGACGACCTCGTGGCCAGGGCCAGCGAGATCTTCGGGACCACCACCAAGGTCGCGACGGTCAACGCCGCGCTCAAGGACGCGGTCGACCGTGAGCGGAGGAAGCAGTTCGTGCAATGGGTGATCGAGGGCGGGCTCGAGCTCGACGCCGATGAAATTCGGGAGCGTGCGTGGTAGCGGTCGCGACGTACCTCGCCGATACCAGCGTGCTCGCTCGACTGCGGAAGCCCGCCGTCGCCGAGGTGCTCGTGCCACTGATCGACCGGGGCCTCGTCGCAGTCTGCGGCGTGGTGGCGATGGAGATCATGGTCGGGGCCAGAAACCCGCGCCACGCTGATGACGTGCGTGAATGGTTCCTCGGCT
Source organism: Actinomycetes bacterium (assembly GCA_021793335.1). GTDB lineage: Bacteria > Actinomycetota > Actinomycetes > Mycobacteriales > Micromonosporaceae > Glycomyces. The sequence goes on along the minus strand of JAJYSW010000100.1, from coordinate 10,276 downwards.
TTGAGCGGCTGCCGATCTCGGACGATGTTTTCAGCCGAGCAGAGGATGTCCAATCATCGTTGATCGATACATCCGAGCATCGTACTGTCAAGCTCCCCGACCTGCTCATCGCCGCCACCGCCGAGCGGCACCGGGTGACGGTGCTCCACTACGACAAGGACTTCGACAGGATCGCCGAGGTCACCGGGCAGCCGACCGAATGGGTGGTCCCGGCCGGCGAGGCCGACTGACCGGACGCCGCCTTCCCCCATACCGACGGGCCGGGCCGGAGCCGCCGCTCCCGCCCGGCCGATCCGTGTCCTCGTCGGGCCGGGCCCTTGACCGGCGACCGCAAGCCTGCTGGAATACAAGTCGCACCGAAACTTCCATGGAAAGTGAACCGATAATGGTCGAAACTTCCGTTGAGCGCGACATCCGGCGCCATCGCACCGCCGACACCACCGTCACCCTCACCGTGAACGGCGAGCCGCTCGCCGGGCGCGAAGTGCGGCTCCAACAGCTCCGCCACAAATTCCTCTTCGGCTGCACCGCCTTCGAGGCCGTCGAACTCGCGAGCGGCGACTCCGACGATCCCGGGCGCGAGGAGCGCATGCTCGAACTGTGGGAGGGACTGTTCAACTTCGGGACCCTCCCGTTCTACTGGGGCCGATTCGAGCCCGAGCGCGGCAAACCCGACACCGAGCGCGTCCTGGCCGCCGCGCGTCTACTGACCGAACGCGGCCACACCGTCAAGGGCCACCCCCTCGCCTGGCACACCGTCACCGCCGATTGGCTCCTCGACCTCGACAACGCCGAGATCGCCCGTGTCCAGACCGAACGCATCAAGCGCGAAATGACCGACTTCGCCGGTCTGATCGACATGTGGGACGTCATCAACGAGGTCGTCATCATGCCGATCTTCGACAAATACGATAACGGCATCACTCGGCTGTGCCGCGATATCGGCCGCATCCCCATGGTGCGCATGGCCTTCGACGCCGCCCGCGAGGCGAACCCGGGCGCGACGCTGCTGCTCAACGACTTCGACATGTCCGCAGCCTACGAGTGCCTCATCGAAGGGGTCCTGGAAGCCGGCGTCCGCATCGACGCGCTCGGCCTCCAAAGCCACATGCACCAGGGCTATTGGGGCGAGGAGAAGACCCTCGGCGTCCTGGAGCGCTTCTCCCGCTACGGACTGCCGATCCACTTCACCGAGACCACCATCGTCTCCGGTGAGACCATGCCCCCCGAGATCGTCGACCTCAACGACCACCGGGTCGAGAGCTGGCCCAGCACCCCTGAAGGCGAAGCTCGCCAAGCCGACGAGATCGAACGCCACTACAAGACCCTGCTCTCGCACCCTTCGGTCGAAGCGGTCACCTACTGGGGCATGTCCGACGCCGGCATGTGGCTCGGCGCGCCCGGCGGTTTCATCCGAGCCGACGGCACGCCGAAACCCTCCTACGACCGGCTGCACCACCTCGTCAACACCGAATGGGGCACGGACGAGACCCGGACCACCGATGCCGAGGGCCGCCTGCGCTTCAACGGCTTCCTCGGCGACTACCGCATCGAGCACCGAGACGGCGCCGCCGAGTTCACCCTGAACGAGGCCGGCGAAGCTGACGTGACCGTCGATCTGGACTGAATCGGCTCAGCCCGTTCCGGTGGAGGCGGACGCCCGCGCCGCAGGCCCCGCCGCCACCGGTCCCGCACCGCACGCATACCACCGGCTCGCTTTGGGTAAGCGACAACGACGGTGCACATGCGCGTGTTGCGGGATGGTGAGATGTGGCTTTGAGAATCGAAGAGTACGGAATGCTCGGTGACCTCCACACGGCGGCACTGGTGGGCATCGACGGCTCGATCGATTGGCTGTGCCTGCCGCGGTTCGATTCTCCGGCCTGCTTCGCGGCGCTGCTCGGCGACGAGCGGCACGGGAACTGGCTTCTGGCGCCGGCTGCGGGAGGCACATGCACGCGGCGGCGCTACCGCGGCGACACGCTCATCCTCGAAACCGAGTGGGACACCCCCGAGGGCAGCGTCCGCGTCATCGACGCGATGCCCCCGCGCAGCGGCGCCGCCGACCTCGTCCGCATCGTCGAAGGCGTCAGCGGACGCGTCCCCATGCGCACCGTGATGCGGCTGCGCTTCGGCTACGGCCATGTCGAACCGTGGGTCCGACGCGAGGACGGGCAGATCGTCGCCGTCGCCGGGCCCGATGCGACCTGGCTCGCCTCGGACATCCCGATGGAACTCGACGACACCACCGAACACGCCGAGTTCACCGTCTCGGCCGGTCAGCGGGTCTGCTTCGTGCTCACCTACCGGCCCTCGCACGAGGGCAGGCCCGTGCCGGTCGACCCCGAGGCCGGGATCGCGGAGACCGAGCAGTTCTGGAACGAGTGGGTCGGCCATCTCCGCTACGAGGGCGGATGGAGGGACGCCGTCTGCCGCTCGATGACCACCCTCAAGGCCCTCACCTACGCTCCGACCGGCGGCATCGTCGCCGCCGCGACCACCTCCCTGCCCGAGGAGATCGGCGGGGTCCGCAACTGGGACTACCGTTTCTGCTGGCTGCGCGATGCGACCTTCACGCTCCAGGCGCTGCTGGGCACCGGTTACATCGACGAGGCCCGCGAGTGGCGCGAGTGGCTGCTGCGCGCCGTGGCCGGCAACCCGGCCGACCTCCAGATCTTGTACGGCCTCGACGGCACCCGCTGGATCCCCGAGTTCACCATCGACTGGCTCCCCGGCTACGAGGGCTCCTCTCCGGTGCGGACCGGCAACGACGCCTCGGGACAGCTCCAGCTCGACGTCTGGGGCGAGGTCCTCGGCGGCATCCACCTGTCGCGGAAGGCGGGTCTGGAACCCGACGCGAGCGCCTGGGAGCTACAGCGGACGATGCTGGACTACCTCGAAGGGAAATGGGACGAACCCGACGAGGGCCTCTGGGAGATCCGCAGCGAGCGCCGGCACTTCGTCCACTCCAAGGTCCTGTCGTGGGCCGGGTTCGACAAGGCCGTCGAGTCCGTTGAACTATTCGGCCTGGACGGGCCGGTCGACAAGTGGCGGGCCTTGCGCGACCGGATCCACCGCGATATCTGCGACCGCGGCTACGACGCCGAACGCGGGACGTTCACCCAGTTCTACGGCTCCAAGGGACTCGACGCGGCGCTGCTGCTCCTTCCGCAGGTCGGGTTCCTGCCGTGGCACGATCCGCGGATGCTCGGCACCGTCGAGGCGGTGCGCCGGGAGCTGGGCCACGACGGCTATCTCCTGCGCTACGACCCCTCGGCTGACGGCGGCGTCGATGGCCTCCCCGGCGGGGAGGGCGTGTTCCTGGCCTGCTCGTTCTGGCTGGTGGACGCCCTGTACAGCACCGGCCGCCCGGACGAGGCGAACGAGCTTTTCGAGCGGCTGCTGGCCGTGCGCAACGACCTCGGGCTCCTCAGCGAGGAGTTCGACCCGCGTGCGGGCCGTCAGCTCGGCAATGTCCCGCAGGCGTACAGCCACGTGGGGCTCGTGAACTCGGCCCGGCACCTCAGCGGCACGCACCCGGCCACCTCCCCTCATGCCGTGAGAGAACAGCAGCCAGACGATGAAGGAGAGTGACCGTCATGCGCGCCTTGACCGTCATACCGGGCCGCAAGCATTCGCTCGCGCTCACCGAGATGCCAGAACCGGAGCCCGAATCGGGCGACCTTGTCGTCGACGCGCTCGCCGTGGGCGTGTGCGGCACCGACAAGGAGATCGCCGCCGCCGAGTACGGCATGGCCCCGCCACGGGCCGACCGGCTCGTCCTCGGCCACGAATCGCTGGGCCGGGTGCGCGAAGCGCCCGAGGGAAGCGGCTTCGCGCCCGGCGACCTCGTCGTCGGCGTGGTGCGCCGGCCCGACCCGGTCCCGTGCGGGGCCTGCGCGATCGGCCGATTCGACGAGTGCCGCAATGGCGGCTACACCGAACGCGGCATCAAACAGCTCGACGGCTACGCCAGCGAGGTCTGGACCGTCGAAGCCGAATACGCCGTCAAGCTCGACCCGCGACTGGCCGAGGTCGGGGTGCTCATGGAGCCGACCACCGTGGTCGCCAAAGCCTGGGACCAGATCGACAAGATCGGCGGGCGCTCCTGGTTCGAGCCGAAGTCGGTCCTGGTCACCGGCGCCGGACCGATCGGGCTGCTCGCCGCGCTCATCGGCGCGCAGCGCGGCCTGGAGGTGCATGTCCTCGACCGGGTCACCGACGGGCCCAAGCCCGAGCTCGTCGCCGACCTGGGCGCGACCTACCACCACGAGGGCATCGACTCGGTCCTCGAAGCGGGCGAGCCGGACATCGTCATCGAGGCCACCGGCGCCAGTTCGCTCGTGTTCGAGGCCGTCGCCGCCACAGGGCCGTTCGGGGTCACCTGCCTGACCGGCGTCTCGCCGGCCGGGCGGAGCGTGAACGTCGACGCCGGGGCACTGAACCGCGACGTGGTCCTGGAGAACGACGCGATCGTCGGCTCGGTCAACGCGAACCTCGGCCACTACGCCGAGGCCGCGCGAGTCCTGGCCGCCTCGGACCTGGACTGGCTCGGGCGCATGATCACCCGCCGCGTGCCGCTGGCTCGGTTCGCCGAAGCGTTCGACCTCGGTCCCGAGCACATCAAGGCCGTCATCGACCTGGAGGACGCCTCGGCGTGAGCCCGCGGTTCACAGGGACGCACCCGAAGGTTCGCGTTCCGGTTCGGGGTCGGGCAGGTCGAGGCTGTCGCGCAACCGCACCGGGGTGAGGAACAGCGCCGCTATCACGCCGACCGCGCTGATGCCGGTCGAGAACAGGAACAGGTTCCCGGTGGCGTCACCATAGGAGGCCATGACGACCTCCCGCACGGCCGGCGGCATGCTCGCCAGGTCCAGCGAGGACCCGCCGGCCTCGCCGCCGCTCGGCAGGCCCAGGGCCGCGAGGCCGGCGCCGATCTTCGTGGCGACCTGGTTCGCGAGGATCGCGCCCAGGACCGAGACGCCGATGGTGCCGCCCAGGGAACGGAAGAACGTGATCGAGCCGCTGGCCGCGCCGAGCTCGCGCAGCGGCACCGAGTTCTGCACGACCAGGACCAGGTTCTGCATCGCCGCGCCGACGCCGACCCCGACGCCGAGCATCCCGAAGGCCATGTAGACCAGTGAGGTCTCGTGGTCCACGGCCGAGAGCATGGCGAAGCCGCCGGTGAGGATGAGCGATCCGGCGATGATGTACGGCTTGACCCTGCCGCTTCGGGAGACCAGCCGTCCGGCGACCGCAGAGGACACCAGGACGCCCAGCATCATCGGGGTGGTGAGCAGACCGGCCTCGATCGGGGTGTGCCCGCGTGCGACTTGGAAGTACTGGCCGAGGAAGACGGCCCCACCGAACATCGCCATGCCGACCGACATGCTCGCGACGATGGCGAGCGCGGGGTCGCGGCGCTTGACGACGTGCAGCGGCACCACCGGGTCGCTGACGCGGGACTCGACCCACACGGCCGCGCCGAGCAGGGCGGCGCTGCCGCCGACCATCGCCGCGGTCTGCCACGAGATCCACGCGAAGTCGTTGTCGACGAACGTGACCCACAGCAGCAGGAGGCTGACTCCGGCGGCGATGAGGCTCGCGCCCGCGTAGTCGACCTTGGTCTCGGGTCTGCGGCTCTCCACGAGGTGGAGTGTGCGGGTGAGCATGATCAGCGCCAGGATCGTGAACGGCACGGCGATGAAGAAGCACCAGCGCCAGCCGAGCCAGGAGGTGCCGGTGAGGGCCCCGCCCAGGAGCGGGCCGCCGACGGTGGAGACGGCCATGACGCCGCCGAGGTAGCCGTTGTACCGGCCGCGTTCTTTGGGGCTGACCATCGCGCCGATGACGACCTGCACGAGCACTTGGAGCGCGCCCATGCCCACGCCCTGGACGGCGCGCAGCGCGATGAGCTGCTCGGTGTTCTGCACCAGGCCGCAGCCGAGAGAGGCCAGGCTGAAGATGGTGATGGCGATCTGGAGCAGCCGCTTCTTGCTGAACAGGTCGGCGAGTTTGCCCCAAATGGGGGTCGAGGCGGTCGAGGCCAGCAGCATCGCGGTGACCACCCACGTGTACTGCGACTGGCTGCCGTCCAGGGAGCCGACGATCTGGGGCAGTGCCACCGAGACGACGGTCGAGCTGATCATCGCCATGAACAGGACGATGAGCAGGCCGCTGAGGGCGCGGAGCACCTCGCGGTGGGTCATCGGCTGCGCGGCGGGATTGGCGGGCGCGCTCACGGGCGGCCTCCAGGGGGAATTCGGAAAGCGTGCAGAGCCACGGGACCTCCGAGAACCAGGATGGTTGAATGCGGTGGCGGGGCGTCGTCAGTCGCGCCAGACACAGGTGAACGCTCCGTCTCTTCAGAGACGTTAGCATTTAGTGAACGGCTCGTTCACTATCTAGGGAGTCGCAGGTGTCCGAATCCACACCCGGCCGCCGCCGCGGCGAGGAACTGGAACAGGCCATCTTCAAGGCCACGATCGAAGAACTCGCCGAAGTCGGATACGCGAACCTGCGGATCGAGAGCGTCGCGGCCCGCGCCCGCGCCGGCAAGGCCTCGCTGTACAAGCGCTGGCCCAGTCGCGCCCATCTGGTGCGTGCCGCCGGCCGCCACCTGGCCGTCGCCGCCGACACGTCCTATGAGCCCACCGGTGACGTCCGCGCCGACCTCGCCGACGTCATGCGGCGCATCGCGGACTTCCAGGGCGGCTCGGGCGGCGAGGCCGTCCGCGGCTACGTCGGCGAGCTCACCGCCGCCCCCGATGGCGAGGAGCTGCGCGATGACATCGAGCGCCCCCGCGTCCGGGCGATCACCCGGATCTTCGAGGCCGGCGTGCGCGAGGGCGTCGTCCGGCCCGAGGCGCTCGCCCCGCGCATCGTGAATCTCGCACCCTCACTGGTGACCCATTACTTCCTCACCCGCGGCGAGCCCGCGCCGCAAGAGGTCATCGACGAGATCCTCGACCTCGTCGTCATGCCGCTCATCACCGAGCGGGAACACCGCTGAACGGAGCCGGGCGGCCCGGTCATTCGCCTCCGGGGCGCCGGCTGGCGCGGAGCGCGCCGGCCCGCGCCTTGATCGTGGGGTCCTGTCGGGTCTTGAGCAGGCTCGCGACCGTGACGATCGCCAGCACACCGATCACCACGCCGAGACTGACCAACGTCGGGATCTCGGGCACGCTCGTGCTGATGTCGACGTGGGCCCAGTGCAGCATGAGCTTCACGCCGATGAACGCCAGGATGATCGACAGGCCGGTCGAGAGGTACACGAGCCGGTCGAGCAGCCCCTTGACCAGGAAGAACAGTGCCCGCAGGCCCAGGAGTGCGAACGCGTTGGCGGTGAAGACGATGTAGGGTTCCTTGGTGACGCCGAAGACCGCGGGGATCGAGTCGAGCGCGAACAGCAGATCGACGCTGCCGATGGCGACGAGCACGATGAACAGCGGGGTCACCATGCGGCGGCCGTCGACGCGGGCGATCATCTTGCCGCCGATGTACTCGGGTGCCACCGGCAGGAGCCGCTGCGCGCCCTTGACCATGAGGTTGTCCTCGATGTCGGGGTCTTCCTCGCGGTGGCGGTAGAGCTGCACCGCCGTGTACACCAGCAGCAGCCCGAACAGTAGGAACATGAACGAGAACAGGTTCAGCAGGGCCGCGCCGGCGAGGATGAAGGCCGCGCGCATGACCAGGGCCAGGATGATCCCGAAGATGAGCGCCTTATGCTGGTGTTCGGTCGGGACGGCGAACGTGGTCATGATGATGACGAACACGAACAGGTTATCGACCGAGAGGCTCTTCTCGATGATGTAGCCCGCGAAGTACTCGGTGCCGAAGTCGCCGCCGTGCTGGGCGGCGAACCACACTCCGAAGCCGATCGCGACGAGGATGTAGAACACCGACCAGGCGCTCGCCTCCTTGAAGCCGACTCGGTGCGGGCGCAATGCGGCCAGGACGAGGTCCACCGCCAGGAGCGCCACGATCAGGCCGAGCGTGACCGCCCAGGTGAGCGGGCTGATATCGAGCATGCCTTACTCCGATTCGTTTCGTTCGTCGGCGGCCGACGGGCGGCCGCTGCGGCATTGACGCTCGTCTCGGAGAGGGGCTCCCACAGTGCTGCCATGACGGCTCAGGACTGACGTCATATTGCTCGGCAGCATCGTACGCGAAAGCGAGCGGTATGAAAGCGGCGGATGGCGAACCGATGGTGACGCCGACACGGGACGGCGCGGAGGGCCCGGTTGCGCGGTGCTGCTCCCCGTGCGTTCCCGCCGTGCCGCCGCCCGCGGCGGGGATCTGTGACCGAAGGCTCGCCTCGAAGGGAATGTTCGGGAACGGACAGCCGTTAGAATAGATGCAAACGCATGAACTTTTATCCCGCTGCGGCGGGCGAACGGGAGCCACGATGCAGTTCGGAATCTTCTCGGTCAGCGACATCACGCGCGACCCGGTATCGGGGGAGACGCCCAGCGAAGCGGAGCGGATCGACGCGATCGTCCAGATCGCCCGCAAGGCCGACGAGGTCGGCATGGACGTCTTCGGCATCGGCGAGCACCACAACCCGCCGTTCTTCTCCTCCTCGCCCACCACGCTCCTGGCCAATATCGCCGCCCTCACCGAGCGGATCATCCTCACCACCGCCACGACCCTGATCACCACGAACGACCCGGTCCGCATCGCCGAGGAGTACGCGATGCTCCAGCACCTGTCCAAAGGGCGGATGGACCTCATGCTCGGCCGCGGCAACACCGCCCAGGTCTACCCCTGGTTCGGCCAGGACCTCCGCCAGGGCCTGCCGCTGGCACTGGAGCACTACAACCTCCTGCACCGGCTGTGGCGAGAGGACGTCGTGAACTGGGAAGGGCAGTTCCGCACGCCGCTCCAAGGCTTCACCTCGACCCCCAGGCCCCTGGACGACGTGCCGCCGTTCGTCTGGCACGGCTCCATCCGCACCCCCGAGGTCGCCGAACAGGCCGCGTTCTACGGCAACGGCTTCTTCGCCAACCACATCTTCTGGCCCAGCTCGCACTCGCTGCGCCTGATCAATTTCTACCGCCAGCGGTTCGAGCACTACGGGCACGGCACCAAGAAGCAGGCGATCGTCGGACTCGGCGGCCAGACCTACATCGCCAAGCGCTCCCAGGACGCGGTCAAGGAATTCCGGCCCTACTTCAATGAGGCGCCGGTCTACGGCAACGGCCCGTCCCTGGAGGACTTCAGCGCCATGACGCCGTTGACGGTCGGTAGCCCGCAGGAAGTGATCGACAAGACCCTGACCTTCCACGACACCTTCGGCGACTACCAGCGCCAGATGTTCCTGATCGACCACGCCGGCCTGCCGCTGAAGACCGTCCTGAACCAGCTCGACCTGCTCGGCGAGGAAGTCCTCCCGGCCCTGCGCAAGGAACTCGACTCCCGCCGCGACCCCGAATCGGCCGAATCACCGACCCACGCCCTGCGCGTCAAGGCCAAGTACGGCGACGGCCCCGTCCGCCAGCCCCGGCCCAACCCCAACCAGGGCGACAACACCGCCGGCGCCACGCCCTACCAGGACACGGTCGCCGCCGACGACACCACGGCATGAGAGGAGCCGCGATGACCCGCAGCCTGCCCCACCTGGCCAACGATTCGTGGGAAGCGCTCTTGACCGCCCACGCGGTGCTCATGAAGCGCTTCGCCGCCGCGCCGATCTGGGACGAGGTGTCGATACGCGAATACGACGTCCTCTACACCCTGTCCAAGCACGCCGCGCCGATCCGTCTCGGCGAACTGAACCGCAACGTCCTGCTCAGCCAGCCCGCGCTCTCGCGGCTGGTCGAGCGGCTCGTCGACCGCGGCCTGGTCGAGCGTGCGCCCGACCCGGCCGACGGCCGCGGCGTCCGCCTCACGCTCACCGAGGCCGGACGCGAACAGCAACGACGGACCGGCAGGCGGCACGCCGACGACGTCACCCGTGAAGTCGGCGCCGCGCTCACCGAGACCGAGATGCGGCAGCTCGAAGCGATCACCCGCAAACTCGCCGGCCGGACCCGGCCCCACTCGACCGAAACCGACCCGATCCCGACCCTCAGGAGGCAATGACATGAGCGATCAACGGGAATTCAGGCTCACCGTCGTCAGCGGCGGCACCGGCGACCCGTCCTCCACTCGCATGCTGGCCGACCGGATCGCCGACCGCGTCGCCGTTCTGGGCCGCGAACGCGGTGAGCAGGTCACCGTCGACGTGATCGACCTGCGCGAGCTGGCCACCGAGATCACCAATGCCCTCGTCTCC
>JAJYSW010000099.1 GCA_021793335.1 Actinomycetes bacterium | reverse complement strand
CGAAGACCACCGTTACTACTGGTCAGAGTGGATATGCGACCACAACGACACCGCCCAACAATCCCACTACCGGAGACGAGACGACTACCAACCGTCATGAAATCACGAACTTCCGCTGCCGTACTAGGAGACGATCCGCCGTGAGCAGCTGTCGGTGAACAGCACCAGGTAAGCCCAGCCGTCCTCTTCGGTTGCGATGTAGGTGATGTCGGTATAGAGCACCTGGCCGGGGCGTTCGGGCGCGAAGTCGCGGCCGATGAAGTCGACCAAGCCCTGCGTCTGGTAGCCGGGCACGGTGCCATTCTTGCGGGCCAGGTGCCGCCAGAAGTGCATGGTCTTGGGGTTGACGCCCAGGTCACGGGCCACTCCGATGACCGTTTTACCCGGCAGGTAGCTCAGCTCGACGGCCTGAGCGCGGAACTCGGCGGGTAGATACGGTTCGCCATGGCGGCGGTGGTCCTCTCCAGTCTTGTATGGAGGGTGTCCACCAAACCGATCGTCCTTCAACCTCCTTCATTCATGGCTGGCATCCTCGACCAGGTCAACACCTACTTCTCCAAAGCCAGTGGCGCCGACATCCGCACCAAGATGGAAGGCAAGGCCAAACGCGGCGGCACACCCGGCAAAGCGAAACTCGGCTACCTCAACACCCGCAAGACCGTCGAAGGCCGCAAGATCAAGATCATCGAGACCGACCCCGTGCGCGGTCCGCTCATCACCTTGATGTTCGAGCGCTACGCCACCGGCCAGTACAGCACTCATGCCCTGCGCGAGTTCATCACCGACGCCGGACTGCGCACCCGGCCCACCGAGGCGTACCCGGCAGGCAGGCCCCTGTACCTCTCCGAGATCAGCCGTATCCTCACCGACCGCACCTACCTCGGCCTCGTCATCTGGAAAGAGGAGGAATACCCCGGCGAACACGAACCGCTCGTCGAGCCCGAGATCTTCGACCGCGTCCAAGACACCCTCGCCAAACGCCGTGCCGGAACCAGAGAACGCACCTGGGAGTGCTACTTGAAGGGACTGCTGTGGTGCGCCCGCTGCGGACGCAGGCTCGTCCTCGACCCCGCCCAGAAATGCGACCTGCCCCGCACACGGCTCGACGACATCGAGCAGGCCGTCGAAGCCCACTACGCCACCCTCACCGTCACCGAGGACAAACAGAACGAGATCACCGAACTCCTCGAAGCGGTCTTCACCGACCACCACGCCACGGTCGAACAGATCCGCAAGCACATCAAAGCCGAACTCCGCAGGCTCGACACCCTTGAAGACCAACTGATCGAGCTGTTGACCGATCGCGACTGGCCGGTCGAGAAACTCACCGTGAAACAGCGCGCCATCCGAGGCGAAAGAGCCGCGCTCAAGAACCGCCTGGCCGAGGCCGGGACCACAGGGCTCGACACCGCCCGCAAACGAATCGAACAATTGATCGACCTGTTTGCCAGGCCTCGCGCGATCTACCGCAGCGCGCCGGACGAGCTGCGCAAAACCCTGAACTTCATCTGCTTCGAAAAGCTCTACATCGACATCGAAGACGATGAACCCGCAATCGCAGGTGAAACCGTTGCCGACGCGGCCGAACCGCTCATCGGATGGTTGGGGCAGAGCAGGGCACTGCCGAGCCGTTCACAGAAAAGCGGACACAAAAAGAACCCTGAGCCCCCTTCGAGGGCCCAGGGTTCGATTAGAACAGATGTTGTGGTCGATACTGGGATCGAACCAGTGACCCCTCGCGTGTGAAGCGAGTGCTCTCCCGCTGAGCTAATCGACCGTGCCGGGGTAGAACTCTACCTGAGGTGTTGGCGGAGTTTCGCAGTGGGGTGTCGACGGTACCGGTGGTCACAGTGCGAGGCCGGGTTTCGATGTGATTCTCGTCTTGACAAGGGATGCTTCGGTCGATAACCTTCGATGCGTTAAATCGTTTCAATTGAGGTTGTTCGGACGCGCGACCCCACTCGACGCTCTCCGCGCTCCGACCGGCTTCGTACGAACTCAAGGAGCCCCTTCATGAGTCCTCCAAAGAAACGCACTCGCATCGCAGCGGTATCGCTGGTCGCCGCCGTCGCCGGCTCCGGTATCGCCGTCGCCGCCCACGGGCACGGCGGCTCGGGCGTTCATCAGGGCAGCGGCATCCAGTTGGAGAACCTCGACCGGGGACTGGTCGCGGCCGCCACCGAAGATGGGGTCTTCCTGAGCTGGCGTCTACTTGCTGAGGAAGTGTCCGGTTATAACGATTCAGGGTTGACCGGGGCCGACTTCAACGTCTACCGGGACGGAGCCCTCATCGCCGCTGTCACCGATAGCACCAACTATCTGGACGCTGATGGCGAAGAAACGTCCGAATACCGGGTCGTCGCGGTCGTCGACGACGCGGAGGTCGATTTTTCCGAGACGGTGAGTCCGTGGTCGGACCCCTACCTCGACATCCCGCTCCAGAAGCCCGCCGACGGGGTCACCCCGGCCGGAGAGTCCTATACCTATTCGGCGAACGACGTCAGCGTCGGCGACCTGACCGGCGACGGACGGTACGAGTACATCGTCAAGTGGGATCCCTCGAACTCCAAGGATGTCTCGCAGGTCGGCTACACCGGCCCGGTCTACCTCGACGCCTACACGCTCGAAGGCGAGATGCTGTGGCGCATCGACATGGGCGTCAACATCCGCGCCGGCGCGCACTACACGCAGTTCAACGTGTTCGACTTCGACGGCGATGGCATCGCCGAGGTCATGATGAAGACCGCCCCGGGCACCAAGTCCACCTCCTACGTGGAGGGCGGCGAGGAGCGGTACGTCACCTTGCCCGAGGACGACGTCGCGGCCGGTGTGACTCATGAGGACGACTACCGGCTCAGCGCCGAGGGATACTACGACCACTTGGTCGGCATGTTCCGAGGCTGGTCCGAGCATCCCGAAGTCGTGGACGGCAACTGGCCGGCGACCATCGAGTCCGCGCTCGGGGCCGAGGACGAGTTCGACTTCGAATACCCGCTCTCCCAAGCGGACGCGGAGACCCTGGCCGATCACTTCATCGACGTCTACGCGCCTGCGCGGTCCGAGCGGAACGAGCTGCGGAACTTCGAGGGCTTCGTCCTCTCGGGCCCGGAGTACCTGACCGTGTTCGACGGCGCCACCGGCCTGGAGGCCGAGACCGTCGACTACCCCGTCCCGCGCGGTGACGACGGTCTCCTGTGGGGCGATTACGCGATGTCGCGCATCGAGCCGGGCAACCGTGTCGACCGCTTCCTGTCGGCCGTGGCCTACCTCGACGGTAAGAGCGCCTCGTCGATCTTCGCCCGCGGCTACTACACGCGCACGACGATCGCCGCCTACGACTGGGACGGCGAGAAGCTGACCCGGCGTTGGCTCGCCGACTCCGGCCACGCCCCGATGACCAATCCCTTCGACGACGGCCCGCACGGCGTCGAAGGCCCGGACCCGGAGTGGGGCACGCTGACCACACAGGGCTTCCACTCCCTGAGCGCTGCCGACGTCGATGCCGACGGCAAGCAGGAGATCGTCTACGGCTCGGCCACGCTCGACGACGACGGCTCGCTGCTGTACTCCTCGTACGACACGATGCCCGAAGAGTCGGCGGCCCCGGGCGAGACGGCCAAGCTCGGGCACGGCGATGCCATGCACGTCGGCGACTTCGACCCGGCCAACGAGGGTCTGGAGATCTTCACCGTCCACGAGGGCGGCGTCTGGGCGCCGTACGGCTACGCCATGCGCGATGCTGCGACCGGCGAGATCCTGTGGGGCGGCTATTCCGGCCGCGACACCGGCCGTGGCATGGTCGGCGACATCGACCCTGAGACTCCGGGGCTCGAAGCGTGGGCTTCGCTGCCTCCCAATGAGGAAGGCGACCCTGAAGGGCTGTTCACCGCGGCCGGTGATCCGCTCGAGGGCCTGCCGCCGAGCACGAACATGAGCATCCTCTGGGCCGCCGACCTGACCACGCAGCACATCAGCGGCACCGCCACGGACGTCCTCCAGACGCCTGTGATCGAGGACTGGCGGGACGGCGTCCTCCTGGAGGCCGTCGGCACCTTGGCCAACAACTGGACCAAGGGCAACCCGAGCCTGGTCGCCGACGTGCTGGGCGACTGGCGCGAGGAGCTGCTGGTGCGCACCGAGGACTCCTCGGCGCTGCGGATCTATCTCTCCACCGAGGTCACCGGCCACAAGCTGTACACGTTGATGCAGGACCCGCAGTACCGGGTCGGCGTGGCCGCGCAGCAGACGGCGTACAACATGCCGCAGTACACCGGTTTCTATCTGGCCTCCGACATGGACTTCGCCGACGTGCCGGTCCCGGATCTCCACACCCCGGGCGCGTTCGCCGATCTCCGGGCCGCGTTCGACGCCCACGCCGGCGATCTGCGCCTGTCGGAGCGGGTGATCCTCTCCGTCAAGCTCGCCTTGATCGAGAGGCAGCTGGAGTGGGGCAAGACCTCGCAGGCGGTCCGATCGCTCGAAGTCTTCGTGCTCTTCGCCGAACGAGTCGACGGCGATGCGGGCCCGATCCTGGCCTACCAGGGACGGCGATTGATCGACCAGCTCGAATGACGACGACGCAGTGAGCGGGGCTCCCCGGCCGGGGAGCCCCGCTTCACCGTTCCCGGGACTCCTGAAGACCGCTTCGGGCGGCCCGGGAACGTGTCATGCCGTGCGGCGAGCGCCGTCGCCGTTCAGGACAGTCGCCGGGCGTTCGCGATCGCCTCGGCCAGGGCCTCGATGTTCGCCGCCGAACTCGCGTACGAGTAGATCGGCTCGGAATGCCAGCCCACGATCTGTCCGGCCTGGACGGCGGGCAGCGCGTTCCAGGTCGGGAACTCGGCGAGCCCGTCCGGTTGCAGCGCCACTTCGCGGGCGTCGAGCAGCAGCACGTCCGCGAGGTACTTATCGGCGTTCTCCCACGAGAGGCTCTCGAAGTACCCGCCCGCGCCGCCGTCCTCGTCGGGATTGTCGGGCACGACGAGGTCGACGCCGAGTTCGGTGAACAGCCGCAGGTCATTGGATTTCACGGGGTTCGAGGCGTAGAAGTACTCGGGTGCTCCCGAGCAGGCCAGGACCGTGACGGGGTTGTCGGCCACGGCGGTGCGGAGGGTCTCGACGGCGGCGTCGTAACGCTCCTTGGCGGCGGTGTTCTCCTCGCTGTCGAGGTCGGCGCCGAGGCTCTCGGCCAGTTCGGCGTGGCGGGCGATGACGTCGTCGAGAGTGTTGGCGCCGTCGTCGGCGGCCAGCAGCAGGGGCGGGGCGAAGGCGGTGATCTCCTCGGTGCTCTCCTCGGGCACGTACCACAGTGAGGTCGGGTCGACGTAGTAGTGGGTCATGAGCACCTGCGGGTCGAGGCTCACGTACGCCTCGATGTCGAACTCGCCCCAGGTGTTGCCGATGATGGTCAACTCCTCGACCGGCAGGTTCCCCGCTTGTGTGGTGGGGGCCCCGTTCTGGTCGACGGTGGGGCCGAAGACGCCTTTCGGGGTGATGCCGAAGTCGTGCAGGGCGGCGGCCATGCCGGTGAAGGCGACGATCGAGGAGGGGGCGGCGTCGAGCCTGACGGTGTCGTCGGTGTCGTCGGTGAAGGACCAGGGGCCGCCGGACGCGTCGTCGGATTGCGCTCCGTCCGCGCCGCAGGCGGCGAGGACGCCGGCCAGGCCGAGGGCGCCGCCGCCCGTGAGCAGTCCGCGTCTGGCGAGCTTGACGCCGTCGGCATCGAAGGCCATGTGCATCTCCTTAGTGAGGGTGGGAAACCATCGTGAATAATGACTTAGGTTAGCCTAAGCAAACTATCCTCGGTTGGTCCGGCGGGGTGCGTGGCGTCGGCCACTGGGCGCGCGCGGCGCGCGGTGATCCAGGGCCCGGGCGCCGTCGCGCTCGGCGCCTCCTTGGCCTCGGAGTACTTGGGGCGCTGGCGTTCACGGCCACCGAAGGGCCGCCCGAGCGAACCCTGCGCCGCAGGGCGGGGGCACCAGAGCCGCCCGCCTGGTTTAGGTTAGCCTAAGCAAAATAGTCGACCGCTTCTCGGAGACCTCAGTTGACCGCAACCGCCACCGGCGCACCGCCGACGAGCCGCCGCGTGCAGGGCCTGCTCGCCCTCGCCGGCGCCCTGGCCGTCCTCGCGGTCCTCAGCGTCGCCGTCGGCTCGCGCGCGATGAACCTGCCCGAAGTCTGGTCCGGGCTCACCGACACCGCCTCCGACGCCTACCCCGTCGTCACCCAGATGCGCCTGCCCCGCACCGCGCTCGGCCTCACCGCCGGAGCCGCGCTCGGCCTGGCCGGAGCCCTCATGCAGGCCATGACCCGCAACCCCCTGGCCGACCCCGGGCTCCTCGGCGTCAACACCGGAGCCGCGGCCGCCGTGGTCACCGCCGTCCACTTCATCGGGCTCACCACCTTCACCGGCACGCTCCTCGTCGCATTCGCCGGAGCCGCCATCGCCTCGGTGGCCTGCTATCTCATCGCAGGAGCCGCCGGAGCCACCCCCGCCCGGCTCGCCCTCGCCGGAGCCGCCGTCACCGCCGCCGGATACGCCTACGTCTCCGCCGTGCAGCTCCTCGACACCGCCACCCTCGAACAGATGCGGTTCTGGTCGGTCGGCTCACTGGTCACCGCCCACACCGTCCCGCTGCCGATGGTCATCGGCCCCGTCTTGGCCGCCGGGGCCGCCGGCGTGCTGCTCGCCAGGCCGCTCAACGCACTCGCGCTCGGCGACGCCACCGCCACCGGTCTCGGCGTCGACCCGCGCGTGCTCCGCGTCGCCGGGATCGCCGCGATCACCGTCCTCGCCGGAACCGCCACGGCCGCATGCGGCCCCATCGTCTTCGTCGGACTGGTCGTGCCGCATGTCGTGCGCGCCTACACCGGCCCCGACCAGAACTGGGTCCTGCCGTACTCGATGCTGACAGGCGCGGTGTTCCTGCTCGCCGCCGACGTGCTCGGCCGCGTCCTCGCCCGCCCCTCGGAACTCCAGGTCGGCATCGTCTGCGCCGTCGTCGGCGGACCGTTCTTCCTCTACCTGGTCAGCCGCAGGAAGGTGGCCCGGCTATGAGCACCGTCCCCGCGCCGCTGCGGTCGAGCGGAACCGGACGGACGAGCGTCCTCCGCCTCGGCGGCTACTCGGTCCGGCTGCGCCGCCGCACTCTCGCCGCCGCCGTCGGATGCCTTCTCGCGCTGGCCGCCGTGGCCGCCTGGTCGACCTCCACGGGCACCTTCGAACTCGCCCCCGACCGGCTGTGGGCGACGCTGACCGGCTCGGGCACCGCCGCCGAGGACTTCGTCGTCTGGACGGTGCGCCTGCCCCGACTCGCCACCGCCGTCGGCGTCGGCGCTTGCCTCGGCCTGGCCGGAGCGATCTTCCAGACCCTCACCCGCAACCCGCTCGGCAGCCCCGACATCCTCGGCCTCACCCAGGGGGCCTCGGTGGGCGCCCTCGCCGCCATCGTCCTCGCCGGAGCCTCCGCCGCCGCCGTCACCGGATCGGCCGCGCTCGGCGCGCTCGGCACCGGTCTGGTGATCCACCTCCTCACCCGTGGCAGTGACCCGTCCGGCTACCGGATCGTCCTCGTCGGCATCGGCCTCGCCGCGATCCTCGCCGGTGTCAACGGCTATCTGCTGACCCGCAGCGACATCATCGACGCCGCCCGCGCGGTCTTCTGGCTCACCGGTGACCTGAGCGGCCGCGAGTGGGGTCAGGCCGCCACCGTCGCCGCCGTCCTCGCGGCCGGAGGCATCGCGACGTTCGCGATCGGGCGGGGCCTCGACGCGCTGCGCCTCGGCGAGGCCGCCGCGGCCGGCCTGGGCGCCAACGTGAGGGCGGTCAAGGCCACCGCCCTGGTCAGCGCCTCGATCCTGACGGCCGGCGGCGTGGCCGTCGCCGGTCCGCTCGCGTTCGTCGCCCTCGCCGCCCCGCACATCGCCGCCCGCTTGACCGGTTCGTCCCGCAGTCTGCTGTGCGCCGCGCTGGTCGGTGCGCTCATCGTCGCCGCCGCCGACGCGGCGGCCCTGTACGGCGTCGACGGACGCCAGCTGCCGACCGGCGTCGTCACCGGCGTCATCGGCGGTGTCTATCTCATGTGGCTGCTCATCACACAGCGCAAGAAGGGGGTCATGCCGTGACCGTGCCGACCAGTCCGCTGTCCACCGCGAACGCCACGATCGGGTACGGGCGCGTCGCCGTCAGCGAAGGGCTCACCGTCGACATTCCCGAAGGGGAGTTCACCGTCATCATCGGCCCCAACGCCTGCGGGAAATCCACCCTGCTCAAAGCCCTGGCGCGCACGCTGCGACCGTCCGCCGGGCGGGTGCTGCTCGACGGACGCGACATCCACGCCCAGTCCACCAGATCGGTCGCCAAGCGCCTCGGTCTCCTGCCGCAGGGGCCGACCGCGCCGGACGGGATCACCGTGGCCGACCTCGTCGCCCGCGGCCGCTACCCCCACCAGGGTCTCCTGCGGCAGTGGTCGGCCGAGGACGAGGCCGTCGTCGCCGAGGCCATGGAGGCCACCGCCGTCACCGACCTCGCCGCGCGCGGCGTCGACGAACTCTCCGGCGGCCAGCGGCAGCGGGTATGGATCGCGATGGCGCTCGCCCAGCAGACACCGCTGCTGCTACTCGATGAGCCCACGACCTACCTCGACATCACGCACCAGATCGAGGTCCTCGACCTGTGCGCCGAGCTCCACCGGAAGGGCCGCACCCTGGTGGCGGTCCTGCACGACCTCAACCAGGCCGCCCGCTACGCCACCCACCTGATCGCGATGCGCGACGGCGCGGTCGTCGCCGAAGGGCCACCGGCCGACATCGTCACCGCCGACATCGTCGACGAGGTCTTCGATCTGCCCTGCGTGATCATCGACGATCCGGAGACGGCGACGCCGCTGGTGATCCCGCGATCCGTCCGTCCGGCACCGGTCGCGGCGGTCTGAGCGGGCCCGCTCAGACCGATCGGCTATTCGATCTGCGCTGCGGGAATCCGCACCTCGACGGTGGTGCCCTCGCCCTCGGCGCTGTCCAGGCGCAGCTCACCGCCGTGCCCGGCGACGATCGAGGTCACGATGGACAATCCCAGGCCCGAGCCGCCGGTGGCGCGTGAACGCGAAGGGTCGGCGCGGTAGAACCGGTCGAAGACGCGCCGCCGGTGCTCTTCGGGGATGCCGGGGCCGTGGTCGGCCACCCGCAGCACGGCCCAGGGGCCCTCGCCGGTGACTGAGACGTCGATGCGGGTGCCCGCGGGAGTGTGGACCCTCGCGTTGGCCAGCAGATTGACCAGCACCTGACGCAGCTGCCCTTCGTTGGCGGCCACGGTGATCTCCTCATCGGCGTGCAGCGTGACCGGGTGGTCGTGATCGGCCACCTCGGCGTCGTCGACCGCGTCCCTGGCCAGCCGGCTCAACTCGACGAGCTCGCGATCGCCGCCGACCTCCTCGTCGAGCCGGGACAGCACCATCAGGTCGTCGACGAGTCCCGCGAGCCTGGCGTTCTCCGAGCCGATGCGGTCCATGGCCCGGTCGAGCTTCTCGCCTTCGGCGGCCGCCCCGGACTGGTACAGCTGCACATAGCCGCCGATGGCCGTCAACGGGGTGCGCAGCTCGTGCCCGGCGTCGGCGACGAACTGGCGCAGCCGCTCGTGCTGACGGTCGCGCTCGCCGATGGCCTCGGTCAGCCGCGAGACCATCCGGTCGAGCGCCGAGGACAGCCGGCCCATCTCGGTGCCCGGATCGGCGGGCGTGATGCGGTGGTCGAGTCTCCCGGAGGCGACGATCTCGGCGTCGGCGACCATCCGATCGACCGGGCGCATGCCGCGACGCGTGATCAGCCAGGCCGCCGCGATGCCCATTCCGGAGACGACCACGCCGGTGATGACGACGGTGCGCGTCAACATCGAGATGGCGGTCTCGACGTCGTCGATCGGAGTGGCGATCACGAGATCGACGGGGACGCCCTGGACGGAGTAGCGGTCTTGGACGACGAGCGCCCGGTAGGTCACCTCGCCGGCGGTGCCCTCGACGTTGAAGTGCTCACCGGTCCCCGGCGGCGAGGACAGGTCGGGCAGTGAGAACGAATCGCCGATGTACCCCGACCGTTGGACCGCAAGAAGCCTGCCGTCCCGGTCGAAGGCCATGAGCGCGAAATCGGAGTAGCCGAAGTCGTTCGCCGGATTCCCGCCGGAGGCGTCGACCACGCCGTGGCGCGCGTATTCGCGGAGCTTCTCGTCGACCTGGCCCATCAGGTGGTCCGCGACCGTCGTGACCGTCACGAAACCGATGATCGCCACCGCGACCGGCAGGAGCACCGCCATCGCCGCTGCGATCTTGGTCCGAATCGCCACGGGCTACCCCTGCGGCGGGCGCAGCATGTAGCCCACGCCCCGCACCGTGTGGATGAGGCGGGGGCCGAGTTTGTCGAGCTTGCGTCGCAGATAGAACACGTACGTCTCTGCCAGGCTCGACTCGGTGTCGAAATCGTAGCCCCACACCTGTTTGAGGAGTTCCTGCTTGGAGGCCACGCGCCCGGCGTTGGCCGCCAGGTATCGCAGCAGCCGGAACTCGGTGGGGGAGAAGTCGACCGCTTGGCCGCCCCGGGTCACTCGGTGCGCGGCCAGGTCCAAGGTGAGGTCCGCGACGGTCAAAGTGTCGTCGGCGCGCCGCTCGCCCGCCCCGTCGATCGTGCGGCGCAGGACCGCCGCGACCCGCAGTGACAGCTCTTCGAGCCGGAACGGCTTCTTCAGGTAGTCGTCGCCGCCCGAGCCGAACCCTTCGCGCAGGTCGCCGGGGGCGGTGCGGGCGGTCAGGAAGACGATCGGGGTCCGGTCGCCGGTCGAGCGGAGCCGGTCGGCGACGCCGAAGCCGTCGATGCCGGGCATGTTGACGTCCAAAATGATCAGATCCGGCCGGGAGGCGTCGACCGCCGCGAGCGCCGCGGTACCGGAGGCGGCCGAGGTCACTTCGTAGCCTTGGAAGGAGAGCGCTTCGACCAGCAGGTCCGCCAGGCTCTCCTCGTCGTCGACGACCAGGAGCCGTGCGGGAGACCCGTCCGGCCGGAGCGGCACCGCCGGGGGCGTGGCCCCCGCAGGACCGCTGTCGGGCCCGCTGCTCGACGACATGCACCGCTCCTTCCAATGCCGGGGCCGGATCGATCGACAGCCTATTGCAGCCTTGGGTCGGGGGGTAGACCCCACCGCCGTTTCCGTGCCACCTCTGGGCCGGTTCCCA
>JAJYSW010000098.1 GCA_021793335.1 Actinomycetes bacterium | reverse complement strand
CGGTACTCGGCCTCGATGCGAGCGTGCTCCTCATAGATGACGGTCCTCTGTTCAGGAGTGACCTCCTCGGCGCTGCTGCACCGGCGGAGCTTCGCGATCGCCCTGCTGGGGAAACCGTTCCGGAGCAACATCCGAATCCAGAGGACCTGGTCGACCGCGTCCTGTGTGTAGACCCGCCGGCCGCCCGCGGTCCGCTCGGGCCGAAGGAGCCCCTGTTCTTCGTAGTACCTGATGGCGCGCACGGTCGCGCCCGTTGCCTCGGCCAGTTCTCCGATGCGCATCTGCATCCTCCCAAGTCCTCGATCAGTGTGGTGTCCGACACTATTGCTTGCTCCTGACGCCGACGTGAGGTCATAGCGTCGAGCACATGGAAATCCAAGGATCAATCGCATTCGTCACCGGCGCCAACCGCGGCATGGGCCGCCATTTCGCGCAGCAACTTCTAGAACGCGGTGCGGCCAAGGTCTATGCCGGGGCGCGCCGCATCGAATCGGTCGACCTTCCCGGCGCCGAGGCCGTACAACTCGACATCACCGACCCGGTGTCGGTCGCGGCGGCCGCGAAGACCGCCTCCGACGCGACCCTCCTCATCAACAACGCGGGGATCGTGACGTTCGAAAACCTCATCGACGGCTCCGAGGCCGCGATCCGACGGGAGATGGAGACCAACTTCTTCGGCACCTTGCGCATGGTCCGAGCCTTCGCGCCGGTGCTGGGGGCGAACGGCGGTGGGGCGATGCTCAACATGCTGTCGGCGCTCTCGTGGCGCTCGGCCGGGGTCTCGCACGCCTACTCCGCGGCCAAGGCCGCCTCGTGGAGTCTCACCAACGGTGCCCGGCTCGAACTCGCGCCGCAGGGGACGCAGGTGGTCGGTTTGCACGTCGCCGGGGTCGACACCGATATGCTCGCCGGTATCGAGGCGGAGAAGAGCAATCCGGCGGATGTCGTTCGGACCGGGCTCGACGGCATCGAGTCCGGCGCTCTGGAGGTCCTGGCCGATAAGGCCACAGTGGATGCCAAGGCGATCTTGCACGCCGATCCGGGCATCGTCTACCCGGAATTGAACCCGGCCGGAACGGCGCGCTGACTCCGGTGTGTCGGCGGCGCCCGCGGCCCCGCGGGCGCGCCCTCAAGTCCGCACGGTCTACTCGCACCCCGAGACGGGCAGGATCGTTTCGGCGCCGGGACGCCCGAAGCCGCCCCGGCGGTGCGACTCGCTCCGATGAGCGACCGTTGATCGTTTGAGGAGAGCGGACGTGGTTTCGCTCGAACGGCGGTCCTCGGCCCGGCAGGCGTCCGCGCCGAGGGCCGAGCCTCCCGGTGAGACTCGGCGGCGATAGGCGCGGGCGCTCGCGGCGCGACCGGAATCGTTCGGGCCGTTGTGATATGAAATGTTCCGTGTCAATGAACTCGGCTCGGTCACTGCATTTCGTCGAGCGCGGGGCCGGTGTCCCGGTCCTCACCGTCCACGGCTGGTCCCCCGACCACCGGATCATGACCGGCTTCCTCGAACCGCTGTTCGATCGCCGTCCCGGGTGGCGCCGGCTCTATCCGGACCTGCCGGGCATGGGCCGCACTCCCGCACCCGAGACGGTCGCCTCCTCGGACGACGTCCTGGCCGCGCTGGAGGAGTTCATCAAGCACCGGATCGGCGAGCGGCCGTTCCTCGTGGTGGGCGAGTCGTACGGGGGCTACCTGGCGCGGGCGCTCGCCAATCGACGGCCCGAACAGGTGAGGGGCCTGGCACTGGTGTGCCCGATCGGGTTGCATGTCGAGGCCCGGGACAGGACCCTGCCCGAGCGATCGGTCGTCGGCGCCGACCCGGAACTCATGGCGGGCCTCGATGAGGAGGAGGCGGCCGCGTTCGGTTCGCTCGCGGTCGTCCAGTCCGCCGAGACGCTGCGGCGTTTCCGCGAGGAGGTCGCGCCCGGCCTGGCCCTGGCGGATTTCGAGTCGCTCGCCCGCATCCGGCGCCGTTGGACGCTGAGCGAGGAGCCCGAGTCCCGGGGACCGTACGAGCGGCCCTCCTTGATCATCACCGGCAGGCAGGACTGGGCGACCGGCTACGCCGACGTGTACCCGCTGCTGCCCCACTATCCGAGGGCGACGTTCGCCGTCATCGACCGCGGCGGCCACAACGTCCAGTTCGAGCAGCCGTCATTGGTCGAGGCGCTCCTGAACGAGTGGCTGGATCGCGTCGAAAAGGCCGGCGGTCTGGAGTAGCGCGGGGGCCACTGTCACAGGTCCAGCAGTTCGACGGTGCCCGCCACGGGGGCGCCCGCCTCAAGGCCCAGGGCTTCGCGGATCTCCCGCTTGATGGACAGGGTGTAGCGGCCCTTCCTCGGGAAGATCGAGGTCGACCAGGCGGTGCCGCCCACGGTCGCCCGGACCCGCACCGACCTGAATCCTCGTCGGGGTCCGCCTCGGGTCAGCTCGCGGATCTCCTCGGAGAGGTCCGAGGGGAGCGTGACGAACAGCCACGTGTCGGAGCGCCGCGCCTGCCATGGTCTCAATTCTGACTCGAAGTCGAGGATCACCGGGGCAGTGTCGCATGCCGCGGGCTTCGGGCTGTGGAGGAGACTGACGCCTGTAATTGCGGATAATTGACGCTCAGTATTATATTTCGGTTCTTTCGTATGAATCATTTCAATATGAATATTCTAGACACTTGCTCGGGTGGCTCGCTGCTTCGGCGCCGCTGGGCGTCGGCAGTATGCCGGGGAATTCGCTCCAGAATCGTGTGAGGCGGTTTGGAAGGCTGCGAAAGACAATTCACTCCAGGCTTGTTGGGAACCGTGTTTCACAGTTTTTCAAGACGATTCTTTTCACAGGGATAACCGGTTTTCGCGCTGTGTCTCCCGGGTCGCAATGGTCACTGAATCCGGACGGAAGCCGCAATTTATCGTGATTTTCATCACTGTGATGGCGGGTTGACGCACAGCGAGCATTCCTGCAATATGGATCCGGCGTGCATGAATGAATTACAACCTGAGTGGACTTGAATCGTCAGATCCACATTCGTGGAAATTACCTGCTTGGAGTACCTCCATGCCCCCCTTCAAACGCACTTACTATTTCGCGGGATCTATTCGCGCCGGGCGCGAGGACGTGGATCTGTATCAGAGGATAATCGCGAGGCTCAAACAGTCCGGTGAGGTGCTCACCGAGCATGTCGGTGACTATTCACTGTCGCTGGCCGGTCAGACGCAATTCGACGATAAGTTCATCCACGACCGCGATCTCGCATGGCTGCGGAGCTCCGATCTGGTGGTCGCCGAGACGACCCGACCCAGCCTCGGCGTCGGCTATGAGATCGCGATGGCCACGGTGTACCAGATTCCCGTGATCGCACTCCATCGGCCGGAGGACGCATCGCTCTCGGCGATGCTGGCGGGCTGCCGCAACGTCACGGTCATCGAATACAGCGATCTTGAGGACGCCCTGATGCGGCTCGACGGCCATATGGAGGGAATCGGTGGCTAGGAACCTCACCGACGCGCTGACCACAGTGCTGCGAGACGTCCAGGAACGTGGCACGGAGGTGCACGCCCGCGGACAGACTCAGCGCGAGATCCAGGCGCACACGCTCGCGATCGAGCGGCCGTTCGAGCGTGTGGTGGTGCTCCCGGGACGCCGCAACAATGTCTTCGCCCAGATCGCCGAGACGCTCTGGGTGCTGGCCGGCCGCAACGACCTGGAATTCCTCACCCGCTACCTGCCGCGCGCGGCGGAGTTCTCCGACGACGGGGCCACCTGGCGGGCCGGCTACGGCCCCCGGCTGCGCGACTGGGGAGCCGGCACCGACCAGCTCGCCGGCGTCGTGAGGCGGTTCGCCGAGGACCCCAACTCCAAACGCGCCGTCATGTCGATCTTCGACCCCGCCTCGGACTACGGTGACTCCAAGGACGTTCCCTGCAACAACTGGCTGCATTTCCTGCGCCGAGACGACGAACTCCATCTCAACGTGGCGGTGCGCGCGAACGACGTCATTTGGGGATTTAGCGGCATCAATGTCTTCGAGTGGAGTGTGCTCCAGGAGATCATCGCGGCCTCCGTGCAGGCCAAGCCCGGTGTCTTGCATTGGTTCGTCGGGTCGATGCATGTATACGAGCGCCATTACGGCGTGGGGAGAGGATTCTCCGGAACACCTCACCGCTCACCCCTTACCACTTCGGAGTCACCAACCTGTCGATCACGACCGGAGTAGACGCGCTCGACGACCAGCTCGAATTGGTCTTCAAAGTGGAACAGCTCGCTCGGGACGGCGAATACGTGCCTCGGGTCGCGGGACTCACCGACCCATTCTTCGCCGCCTGCACTCGCATGATGCAGATATACAACATGCTTCAGAACGAGGAGCCGGCTGATACCCTGCTCGATGCTTTGGCACAGCTGCCTCCCAGCGATCTTCGAGTCGCCGCAATCGAGTACATGGCGCGGAAGAAAGGCCCCGACTTCTCCTACGAACTGCCGCTGCTGGCGCAAGAGAGGGCGTTCTTGGATCACCATTTCGAATCCGAGAAGGCGCTCAAGAGCGGACCCGTCGAAGAGCAGGCGACATCGGTCGCAAGCGCCGTGTGAACCGGTGCAGAGGCATTCAGAAAGGAAACCATGCCCACGAGCATGAAGGAGGAGCCCGCTCCATCCCTCGGCCGACGCCTCGGACTGCCGAGCCTTGAAGGGCGGGGGAACTATGTCGCGTCGACGGTCATCGACAGCCTGGCCCACGGCCTGGTGTTCGCGTTCCTCCTGGTGTACTTCGATCGCGTCACCGAGCTGGGCCTGGAGACGATCGGCCTCGCCTTGTCGGCCGGACGGTTCCTGGCGCTCCCGGTACCCGCCGTCATCGGCCCGCTCATGGACCGGTTCGGCAGCAAGACGGTCGTGGTCGCGAGCAACGTCGTGTCCTGCCTGGGGATGGTCGTATGCGCCTTCGCCACGGACGCGTGGCATATCGCCGTCACGCAGCTGCTCGTCCAGACGGGCACGAACATGTACTGGACGTGCTCGCGCGATCTGGTCGGCATCGCCTCGCGCGGCGAACAGCGCTCACGCTGGTTCGGTCTGCAAAACGCCCTGAGGAACGTGGGCGCCGGTTTCGGCGCGGCGGTCGCCGCCGGGGCGCTGGCGTTGCTCGGGACCACCGGTCTTCGCGGGGTCATCGTGGTCAGCGCGGTGTCCTTCGTAGTCGCCGGGGCGCTGCTGCTGGCCTGGCGCATCGAGACACCGCCTCGGACCGAGGACGAGGGTGACGAAGCACCTTCGCGAGTCTCGTACCTCACCGTCTTCAAGGACACCCGCTACGTGAGCCTGCTGGCGGTCAATCTCGTCTTCGTGTTCGCAGCGATGGCCCTGCCGGTGCTGGTCGCCATCTGGACCATCGACTACGTGCGAGCCGGGGCGTGGTGGGCCGGCGCCCTCATCGTGCTGAACACCGCGATGGCGGCGCTGCTGAGCACCGTCGTCGTCAGCCGCACCGAGCAGCGCCGGAAACACCGGCTAGTGCAGTCGGCGCTGGCGGTCAACGCCGCCGCGTTCGCCATGTTCGCACTCGCCTACTGGCTGCCGACCATCCCCGCGATGTCGGTGCTGCTGGCCGCGATGCTCCTGTACACGCTCGGGGAGATCGTCGGCACCCCCTACATGAACGAACTGACCGTCACGCTCACTCCGCAGACCGGGGCCGGGCGCTACCACGCCGCCTTCCAGCTCTCGTGGAGCCTGGGCATGGCCGTCGCCCCCGCCCTCTTCACCACCCTGCTCACGGCCGGCCCCATGCTGCCCTGGGTCTTCCTCGGCGCGGCCTCGATCCTGGTCCTTCCACTCGCGCAGCGGCTGCGCGCCGCCTCCTGACCACTTCGGCAACCGCTCGACAGCGGCATCAAGAAAGGCACCCCGAAGATGACGAAACCATCAATCCTGGTCCTCGAAGCGTTCGGCAACATCGGCGAGACGCTCGTCGACGCCATCCGCGCCGGAGGCCGCACGGTGGTCGTGGCGACGCACCGCGACATCTACGACGAGCGCTACACCGACCGCCTCCGAGCCGGCATCGACGTCCCGGTCTTCGTGGACTACGCCTCGCCCGCGATCGGCGCCGAGCTGATCGAGATCGGGCGCCGACACGGCGCCGTCGCCGTGGTCACGGGCTGGGAGTTCTTCACCGCCCTCGCCTCCGAAGTCGCCGCCGGCCTCGGCCTGCCGGGCAACGAGCCCGCCCTGGGCCTCGCCGCGCGGAACAAATGGCACATGGCGCAGACGCTGCACGATGCCGGAGTCAACCACGCCGCCACGGTGCACGCGGACGACCTGGAGGGACTGGCCCAGCAGATCGACGGGCACGGTCTCGAATATCCGGTCGTGGTGAAACCAGCCGAGAACGCCGGCTCGGTCGGCGTGAGCGTGGTGAACGACCCGTTCGAACTGTCGGCGGCGGTCAAAGAGGCCCAAGCGTGGCCGATGGAGTTCCCCCACGACGTCCCGCTCGACAACTCGGTGCTGGCGCAGTCCTACATCGGAGGCCGAGAGTACTCGGTCGAGAGCCTCGCGGCGGACGGCGAGATCCGCCACCTCGCGATCACCGAGAAGCACACGACCCACGGGACCTTCCGCGCCGAAACCGGCCACACCGTGCCCGCGCCTCTCGACGGGCATGGCCGCGAGCTGCTGCTGGAGGAGACGACCAGAGCGCTGCGGGCCCTCGGTTTCCGCAACGGTGCGGCGCACACCGAAGTCAAACTGTGGAACGGCCGTCCCTGGATCATCGAGAGCGGTCTGCGGCCGGCCGGCGACCACATCGTCAAACTCGTCACCCTCGCCACCGGCGTGGACTACGCCGACGCCTACATCCGGGTCGCCACCGGCGGCGAACTGCCGCCCGTCGGGCCGGCCCGACGCTGCGCGGGCGTGCGCTTCATATCGCCCGAGCGAGCCGGGAAGGTCGTCGCCGCGCCCGCCATCGAACCATCGGAGGGCATCGTGGAGAGCGCGATCCTCGTCGCCGAGGGCGACCAGGTCGGAGGCGCGGCCAACAACATCTCCCGAGTGGCCTACCTCATCGGCGCCGCGGACGGCCGCCGAGAGCTGGACGAGCGACTGGAAGCCGCCGCCAAGAGCGTCCAGGTGGCGTTCGAATGACGCGGACCGTTGCTTTCGTGCGATCGATCGAGATCGGGCAGGCCGCACCCTTCCTGGCCGAGTGCGTGGAACGGCTCCGGTCCGAATCGGTCGAATCGCGTCTCTACTACACCGACGGCGTGTGCTCGCCCGTCGACTTCCCCGCGAGCAGCCGCAGGCTCGATCCGAAGGTCACCGCCGAGCAGATCCACCGGGCGCTCGTCGAAGATTCGGTGACCTGCGGAGTCTCGTTGTCGATCCCGGATGAGAACGCGGTCCGGGACGGATTCGTGAAGGCACGGGTCGAGGAACAGGGCGGACGCCTGGTCGCCTGCGACGCCGATGTCGCCCGGGTCTTCGCCAATAAATGGGAGACCAAGTCCGTGCTCGACGCGCACGGCTTCGCCGTGCCTCAGGCGGTCTTCGCAGACGGCGACCTGCTCAACGGGCGCGGCCCCGATTACGTGGAATACCACAGTGTGCTGCGCGAGCAGGTCCGGCGGATCGGATACCCGGTGCTGGTGAAGCCGCTGTGGGATTGCTTGGGCAACGGCGTCGTCCACATCGCCGATGAGGACGCGCTCCTGGCGTTCCTGGCCGCGCCCGCTCCGGGCAACGTCCTCATCGAGCAGTGCGTGACGGGGGCGCTGTGCTCGGTCGAGGTGATCTGCGAGGGCGGCCGGTTCTTCATCCAGCCGATCGTGTGGAAAGGCGCGGCGGGCGGACCGCCCTCGTTCCCGTTCACGCAAGTCCGGCACACGGTGACGCCCGCCGACCTCCCCGGGCTGCGGGAACTCCACGAGGCGATCGCGTCGATGAGCGCCGTGCCCGGCGTCGAGGGGGCGATCGAATTCGAGTTCGTCTACGACGGGGCGTTCCACTGCATCGAGGTCAACCCGAGGGTGTCGGGCTCGACGGGCATCTCGGTCGCCGCCTCCGGAGTGAACACGTACTACGAGCTCACCCGGATCGCGATGGGGCGGTGGCGGCCGCCCGTTCCCGGACTGGTCGACCGCGGCATCGCGCTGCAATTCCCGGTGGAGGCCCCGGAGCCGCCGCCGGAACTGGAAGCCTGCGCCGTCGTGCACCGCTGGAACACGTTCATGGTGGAGGGGCGGCGGTACCGGAACGCGCTCGTGACTGTCGCATCGTCGCACTGGCATGATTTCGAGCGGTGGTGCACGGGCGCGGCGCCTGAGCGGGGGACGATCACGGCCGAGACGGCGAAGGAGCTCTCGGCCGTCGCCCCCGAGCTCAGGCCGGTCGGTTGAGCCCTTCTTCGTCCGTGGCCGTGATCCCTGCTCGACGGTGCTCGCGGCGCCGCGCCCGGTGAGGGCGGGCCCGTCACGGACCGAGGCCGGTCTCCCGTTACCGGAGACCGGCTCTTGCGCTTCCGATCGGCGCTACCAGGCGTAGGCCTCGGGGGCGGGGCCGCCCGGGCCGGGGAAGAGCGCGTCGAGTTCGGCCAGTTCGCTCTCGTCGAGGACGATGTCCAAGGCCCCCACCGCATCGTCGAGTTGCGCCAGCGTGCGCGGGCCGATGATCGGGCCGGTGACGCCCGGTTGGTGCAGCAACCACGCCAGCCCCAGGTTCGCGGCGCTGACGCCCTTGTCCGCGGCCATCGCCTCGTAGCGTTCGAGCTGGGCCCGGTGCTTCTCAGCGGCTTCGGCGATGTGGGGCGCGGAGCGGCGGCCGGTCTCGGCGGTCTTGCCGAGGACGCCCGCGAGCAGCCCGCCTGCCAGCGGCCCCCACGGAATGATGCCGAGCCCGTAGTGCTCGGCCGCCGGGATCACTTCGAGTTCGATGTGGCGGTTGACGAGACTGTAGATCGACTGTTCCGAGATCAGTCCGAGGCCGCCGCGGCGGGCCGCCTGCTCATTGGCCCTGGCGATCATCCATCCGGGGAAGTTCGACGATCCGCTGTAGACGACCTTGCCCTGCTGGACGAGCACGTCGATCGCCTGCCAGATCTCGTCCCATTCGACGTCGCGGTCGACGTGGTGGAACTGGTAGAGATCGATGTGGTCGGTCTGGAGGCGGCGCAGCGACGCCTCGATCTGGGCCCGGATGTGCACGGCCGACAGGCCCCGGTCGTTCGGCCCCTCGCCCATCACCTGGTAGACCTTCGTGGCGAGCACGATCTCGTCGCGCGCGGCGGGGTTGGCCGCGAGCCAGCGGCCGATGATCTCCTCGGTCCACCCCTGGTTCGGGGCATCCCCATAGATATTGGCGGTATCGAAAAAGTTCAATCCAAGTTCGAGGGCGCGGTCCATGATCCGGTGGGCCTCGTCCTCATCGGTGACGGGCCCGAAGTTCATGGTGCCGAGGACGAGCCTCGACACCTTGACGCCGCCTCGGCCCAGTCGCGTGTATTCCATGGTTCCTCCCGTGGTGCTCGGACCCTCATGTTAGACCTCGCACTGAAAGCCTTTGCCGGTTCAGGCGAGGGCCGGTATGCGCCGCAGATCCTCCACGACGGTGGCGTACGGCAGATCCGTGATCGTCCGACGCGAGAAGAACCGCGTCATGAGGTCGACGAGCTCGGCGGAGCGTTCGAGGTGGATGAGGTGGTCGGCCCGGCTCATCTCCACGAACCAGCTCTCGCGGCACGTCAGCGCGAGCTCGCGGCACAGCTCGGGCGTGGTGATCGTGTCGTGCTCCCCGGCGACGACCACGACCGGCACCACCGGCTCGGGGGAGCGGTCGATGAGCTCGCGGTCGAGCAGGCGCTCGGTGTTCGCGGTGAACTTGGCGATCTCCTCGGCGGTGGGATTCCCGAACCGCAGCCCCAGGATGCGCTGCACCACGGTGGCCGAGGCGATGTCGACTCGCGGGTCGCCGTTCATGAGCGTCTCGACGGCAGTGGGCCCGAACCGCTCGCGCGCCCCCGAGGCGGCGAGGTCGAGAGCTCTGCGCATCATCGGGCGCATGTCGGCGGGAATCGCGCTCATGGCCCCGGCCAGGACCATCCGTGCGATCCGCTCCGGATCGGTCTGGGCGAGACGGTAGGCGATCGCGGTGCCGTAGGAGCCTGCGAAGAGGTTGACCCGTTCCAGTTCCAGGTCGTCGAGCAGACGCCGCAGCGCTCCGGCGAGCAACTCCGCCCCGTGCTGCGGCGGCAGGAGATCGGCCGCGCCCCAGCCGGGCAGATCCGGGCAGATGACGTCCGCGCCGTCGAGCAGGCCCTGTTCGATGCGGCCCCAGTCCTCCTTGCGCTGCATGGCGCCGCCGATCAGCACCACCGGGTCGAAGCGCGGTTCGGCAGAGCGGGCCACGCGCGAGCAGTACTCGAACCCCTCCCAGCGGTGTGTGCGGACGGTGGGGGGAAACGGTGTGCGCGGCATGGTGACTCCCGTTCGACGATCACATGGGTGATGCTGAATGCACCGGGATTCACCATAATCGACCGAATGAGAATTATAGGCATTCCGTGCCCGTATCAGGGCGTAAGGCCGGTGGCGGACGGTCGACGGCGCCGGGAGAGGACCGGTCAGGCCGCGACGCCCTTCCACGCCCACCACAGGCTCGCGTAGACGCCCTCGGCCGCGAGCAGCTCCTCGTGCGTGCCCTCCTCGACGATGCGGCCCTCCCGCACGACCGCGATCCGGTCGGCGGACTCGGCGGCCTGGAGCCGGTGGGCGATCGCGATGACGGTGCGCCCGTGCAGCGCCGCCGCCAGCGACGCCTCCACATTGCCCGCACTGCCCGGATCGATCCCCGCCGTGGCCTCGTCCAAGATCACCACATCCGGATCGGCCAGGATCACCCGCGCCAGCGCCAACTGCTGCGTCTCGGCCAGGCTCAACTCGTGATGCTCCTCGCCCAGCATCGTGTCCAGCCCCTCCGGCAGCCCCGCGACCCATCGCGCGTCCACGGCCGCCAACGCCGAGGCCAGCGCCTCGTCCCCGACCTCGGGCGCGGCCAGACGCAGGTTCTCGCGCAACGTCGCAGTGAAGACGTAATGCTCCTGTGTAACCAGGATCACCTTGCGGCGCAGCTCCTCCAGCGGAATGTCGGCGACGGGCGCGCCCCCGAGCGTCACCGACCCCGTGCGCGGCCGGTCGATCCCGGCGATGAGCCGCGCGATCGTCGACTTGCCGGCCCCCGACGGCCCCA
>JAJYSW010000097.1 GCA_021793335.1 Actinomycetes bacterium | reverse complement strand
GAGAACGCTAAGAGCTCTCTAACTCGGCGCCAAACCTCGCAGCCGCCTCGCTGCTGCCGTTCCGCCGCCACAGGCCACGGCCGGGCCGCGATTGGGCTATCACTGGCCGCGACTGGGCCGCAGCCCGGCCGCGGTAAGGCTTGCCGCGATGTTGCGATGTGGCGGTGCGGCCGCCGGGGTTGGCGAGGCCACGGCGAGGTGGCCGAGGGCGCGGTGCGCCGTCAGATCAGGTGCCTGATCTCCCGTTCGATGAGCGATGCCTTCACGCCCGAGTTCGGGCATCCGCCGAAGTGGTGCAGCGCGAGCACCTCGTGCGTATCGCGAGACAGCACCGGAGAGCCCGAGGAACCGAACTCGGTATCGCAGTAGTACGCGATGTCGCTGCCTTTCACATAGCCGTCATAGTCGGTCTTGGCGATCACGCAGTTGCCGCCGTCGACCGCCGATTTCAAGGCGATCTCGGCGGGCCGGCCCGCCGGGTACTGCGGGATGTAGATCGCCTCCCCGCGCCTGGCATCGTCCGTGGACAGTGTCAGCGAACCGAACCGTTCGATCGCCGCGAAATCGTCGACGCTGAACAGCGTGTAGTCCAGATCGCTCGAAGTTCCCAGGACGCGCTGCCCTTCGACCTTGATCGGGTTGGTCCTCTCGGAGCCCCCGCAGGTGGTGCACGCGTAGCCGAACCACACTTCGGTGCGTTCGGCCTGCCACGATTCCGAGAAGCAGTGGTGGTTGGTCAGCAGGCGGTTCTGCTCTCCGACGCGGAACGCGGTGCACAGGACCGTGCCGTCGATGAGCAGCCGCGCCACCGGGTCGGCGCGGTCGACGACCTCGGGGTAGGAATCCGTGTAGCACACCGAGGGTTTCTTGTCGTCCGCGGCGCAGACGCTCTCGGCGGGCCGGGCCCGGTCCTGCCTGGTGTCGATGAGATCGTCCACGACGTCCTCGGAGAAGCCGTAGGCGATCTTGTCGATGAAGGCGCCGAGCGTGTCGGAGACCGGTCCGAGCCCGTTCCGATGCAGCTCGACGATCGCGGTGTCGCCTGCGATGGACGTGGCCCACTGCTCGCCCGCCGAATCGTCGTAGCGGTGCGATTCGAGGCCGTCGGGGCTGGAGACGGTCACGTAATCGTCCTCGGCGAGCAGCATCCGCTCGAAGTGGACCTTCACATAGGCGGCGTCCGGTTCGGAGAATTCGAGCACCGTGGTCTCGTCGGCGTAGGTCAGTGATTCGGCGGTCTCGACGATGTCGCCGATCTCCACGATGCCGAGCAGCGCGTCATCGATCGTCTCGCCGATGCGTTCGATCGTCTCGCCCGGCCCGCGCGGGTCCTCTTCTGCGAGCGCGTTGGGCACCACGATCGCGGCGGCCCCGACGGCGAGCGTCCCCGCTGCCGCCGCCACGGCGATCTTGCGGCGTCCGCGGCGACCGGCGGGCGCTTCGCCCCGTTCGCGTCTCGGACTTCGATTCCGCATTGCTGCCGCCACCGTCGGCCCCTTTCCCGAGAGATGTTTCGGAGGTTCAACGAGTGAGCGGGGGAGAAGTTGCGGCGGCCGGTTGGCTGCGGTGCACGATGCCCTCCAGGCCCGGCCGGGTCGCCAGCATCAGCAGTTTGTCGCCGGCTTCGATCCTGAATGCCGCGTCGGGGTTCCAGCGGACGCTGCCGCCGGGGCGCTTGACGGCCAGGAGCCGGTGCGAGCCGATCGCCGTGGCCTCGTGTGCGGGCGCGTCGTCGAGCTGTCCACCGGCTCCGATGAGGATCTCGCTGATGTAGACGATCTGGCCGCGTACCGGGATCGTCTCCAGGATCGCGTCCTCGGTGAGCGCCGCGGCGAATGAGGCCGCGGCGACCTCCGGCGCGCTATAGGAGGAATGCCGTGAGGCGTCCCGTGGCGCGGCGTTGGAGTTGAGGTTGCTGCGGATCAGCGCCGCGAATTCGGGATCGTAGATGCGCATGACGGTGCGCAGGCCCGGTTGGCATTCCAGTCCGGACAGTGCCGTTTCGAGGTTCTGTGAGTCCTGTTTGGCCATGGTCACCAGGGCCTGGCAGTGTCTGACCTCGGCTTCTCGGAGCGTCTCGGGGCGGGAGGCGTCGCCGAGGAGGACCTGCGCCCCGGCCGCGCGGGCGGCCTGGACGCCGACCGCGTCGCGGTCCTTCTCGACGGCCACCACCGGGATCTTGGCAGCCCGGAGCCGTTCGACCACGCGCGTGCCGAGGTTGCCGAGCCCGACGACGATGATGTGATCGCGCACCGTGTCCACGATGCGGCCTTCGGCGAGCGCGTAACGCCGGGCCACGAGCGCTTGGACGATCGCGCCGGTGACGACGGGGATGATGAGCGCTCCGGACATGACGACCACGGCGTGGGTGGCCTTGACCCACGCGTGGGAGCCCATTTCGGGGTCGATGCCGCCGCCTGCCATGAGCGCGATGATGTAGAGCGCGTCCCAGCCGTGGCTGACCTCGTTCGTGTCGCTGTAGTAGTGCGTCAGTGTCCAGAAGCCGCCGGACATGACGATGATGAGCACGATCGCCGAGACGCGCAGTTTCGTGTCCACGGTGCGCCGCAGTGCGTGCATGCTGCGGCGTAGGAAACGGATCGCCGCGCCGGGCGCGGGCCTGAACCAGCGGTGGGATTTCTCGGGTTCGAGGCACAGCATCCGCACCGATTCGGTGCGGTCTTCGGTGAGCACGTCGGCGCTGCGGCCGTTGCCGCTGGCGACGACCCATTGCGCTTGGGCGCGGTCGTCGGGTTCGCGCGTGAGGTAGAGGCGGCGGTCCCAGATGTCGATGTCGCCGGGCGGGATCTGCCCGAGCGCGGCGGCGGCGTAGGTGCGGGCGACCATGTCGGCGTCGGATTCGACGTAGACGCCTTCGTCGCCGAGTAGCAGCCGGATGCGGTCGCGCAGTTGCCGGTTGTACATCCGGATGACGAGTTTGGGGAGGGTCTCGTCGCCGAGGTGGTGGGACATCTCGCGGATCTTGAGGGCGAGGTGGAGGTTGGCGACGTCGTCCTGGTTCATGAGGGCGACGGCGTAGGCCTCCACGAGCCCGGCTTCGCTGACCGCTTCTGAGTCGATGCGGTCGCGTTCCATGATCTCCAGGCGCTGGTTGGTCGTGGCCTCTTTTCGGATCTCGTCGCGTTGGGCTCCGGAGCCGGGTTCGATCAGTGAGATGACGCGGTATTCGAAGCGTTCGGTGAGGTTCTTGATGAATCTGAGGGTCAGTCCGTTGTCGCCGACGACGATGACGAGCCGTTCGTATGCGGGGCCGCTGTGCATGGGGGCGCTGTGCATGGCATCGCTCTGCGCGGGGTCGCTGTGCACGGCATCGCTGTGCGCAGGGCCGCCTTGCGCGGGTACGCGAGGCTGCGGCCCGTCCGATCCGCCGGTGCTCGGGGGCACGTTGTCGGGGTGCATGAGCGACAGTCTATTGAATTTCGGCAAAGGCGGCACTCCCCGTCCATGCAGTCCTTTTCGCGACGGAACAGGCGAACACGGGCGGGGCGCGCCCGAGCGGATCGGCCCGTCTCAGGAGCCGATGCGCTCCAGAAGTTCGTCCACATCGGTCTCGTAGTCGTACCAGTCGACGTCGTGGGTGAAGCCGAGTTCGGAGTTGATCCAGCGGACGTCGTCGGCGCCTTCCAACGTCCACGTCTGGACGTCGACCAGTTGCGGTTCGGCGCGTCGCAGCTCGGTGAGGAGCCGGGCCTTCATGGACATCGCCAGCCCGTAGGAGCGGTGTTCGGGGGCGACGACGGTGTCGTACTGGTCGGCGCGCGTGGGCCGCTGCGCCGAGACGACCAGTTCGGTCAGCCCCACCACGTTGCCGAAGGGTTCGGCGATGGCCACGGCGATGTGCGAGCGCATGCCGCGCCGCTCCAGCGTGGTCAGGGAGTCGCGCAGCCGGTCGGCCTGGGCCGATCCGCGCCATTCGGGCACCACCGCCACCGGGTCCTTGGTGGTGCGGAGGTTGGCCTTGACGGTCGCGTAGGAGTCGAGCAGGCGTTCGGGCACGCCTCCGGCATGGTATTCGAGGCGGTATCCGGCGGCGAGGCGTCCTGCCGCGTATTCGATCTTCTCCCAGTCGACCTCGGCCCAGCGCAGCAGGTGGCGCTGTTCGACCTCGGCCCGTTTGAAGCCGAACCTGTCGTAGAAGCCCACGGCCGGGGTGGTGGCGATGACCTCGACGGACAGGGAGCGGCAGCCGTGGGAGCGGGCGCACCGGGCGACCTCGCGCAGGAGGCTCCGCCCGACGCCCTTGCCGCGGGCGCTGGGCCTGGTCGATATCTCGACCACGGCGGTGCCGGCCTGGTCGCCGCCGAACATGATGAGGCTGGCGTGGCCCACCAGGTCGCCGTCCTCGTCGCGGTAGAGGAAGAGCGCTCGCTGATCGTCGGGCAGTGTGCCCACCAGGTAGTCGTGGAGCCGTTCCGTCCGCCATCGCGGTTCGGAGGGCATGTCGGCGGCGGTCATGTCATTGAGCACCGAGCACCAGTCGCGGATGTCATCGGCCGTCATCTCGCTGGGCGCGAGCTGCTTCAGGGGCATCTTTCAATCCTTACCCGATATCGTTGCCGACCGGAACCCTCAGCGCTGTTCTTCGTCGCCTCGGGGGACCGTCGGCATTGTCACCGCGCGAAACTCTCAGGTTACTCTGTGGAGCATTGATGCGTTCCAGCGGTGGTCCTGTGGGCCCGCGGACCGTGCGCTGCGGGCTTGACGGAGCAGCCGGTCACTCCATCTGCGGTCATGGGCGGGCCGTCATATCGACGTGCTCTTCCTGCCGTAGTCGTCGGCGCGATCGTAGACCTTCTGGACGTAGGCGTCGACGGGGTTATAGCTGTAGACGGCGGCGTACCAGTCCGCCGGGTCGGTCAGGTCGCGGCCGTTGTGGCACAGGTAGGCGGCGGCGGCGACGGTCGCATCGTCGATGTTGTGCGGGTCGGCGACGCCGTCGCCGTTGCCGTCGGCGGCCCATTCCTCCCAGGTCGAGGTCAGGAACTGCATCGGCCCCTGTTCGTTGTGTTCGGGGCCGACGATGGGGGTCATGGTGGTGCCGTCGGCGGTGACGCGGTTGCCGCCGGTGGTGCCGTGGGCGGTCTCGGTCGCGCCGATGCCGGCGAGGGTGGTCCAGGACAGGTTGCAGCCGGGGTTCTGGGCCCCGGAGATGAGTTCGGCGCGGCCGTAGGCGACCAGGACCCGTTCAGGGATGCCGAGGTGGGCGAGGCTGCGCGCCCACGTGTCGATGTCGTTCACGGCGTTCTGGGCGGGGTCTTCGGAGGGGCGCTCGTTCTCGCCGTTGGTGTCGTCCTCCTCGGCGGGCAGCCCCGGGGCGGGCGCGTCTTCGGGGCTGAGCACCAGGGGGCGCTCTTCGGGGGTCGGCTCGGGTTCGGTGCCGAAGGACCAGGCGGGCCCGGCCGAGGGCACCGCGTAGTGGCCTGCGGCGAGGGCGCCGCCGAGCGCCAGCGCCGTCACGGCGCATTGGACGGCGAGCCGCCCTGCGGGCGCGCGCAGTGCTCGGAAGCAGGCCCGGAGGGCGCGGCCGAGGGCTGTGAGGGCCTTCCAGGGCAGCAGGGCGAGGCTTTTGAGCAGGCGCACGAACCACACGAAAGTGAGTATCCTTTCTCGGTCTTGGGCGACGCTCGCCGGCCGGTGAGCCCGGACCGTGGGCCGACGCTGAACGTGAGTATTCCCTACCCGCCCGTCTCGGGGCAATGCCCGCCGCCGGGCGGCGCCGCCCGCGAACGGCCGCTCACGGGCAACCGCCCTCGGAACCCGGACGGGCCTTTGCCCGGGAAGCCCGGCCGCCCGCGGCCCTTTCGCGCATCCGCATGCAGGCCGACGCCCGTCCCTGAGCACTGCCGAGCATCCGCACGCAAAGACCGTGACCGCCCGCGAACAATTATGCATATTTTGCCACGTAGCGGGCGTACTACAGCCAACAATGCTGTTGCAGGCAACACAAGCCGCGACCCGTGGCGTTCATGATCGTTCTCCTATGGGATCCATGGGCGCCACGAGCGAACCCGAGGGCGAACGACCGTCTCACAGCCGCCGCCGAGCACGACCCAGCCAGTCGTACGGGGTCTGAATGCCCATCACATCCGGTAACCGACTGAGATGGGGGAGACACTGTGAGGCCGCAGGGCTGCGTGTACGCGCAAGGCGCGCCACGGCCCGGCATACGGGGGCTGAACGAAAGTTGATCGACACGTGGATACGACTACGGCATTGCACGCGACAAGAACAGCCTACGCACCGCCCACCGGCGGTGATCCGTCAATTCACCGGCCGGCGCCGCCGACCGTCGGCATGCTCCCCGCGGGCGATGTGACGTTCATGTTCACCGACATCGAAGGCTCCACCCGCCTCGCCTCCGGGCTCGGCGCCGAGCCTTACCGCATCGTCCTGCACCGACACCGCGCGCTCATCCGGGAGGTCCTGCGGTACCACCTCGGCATCGAGATCGAGACCGAAGGGGACTCCTTCTTCGTCGTCTTCGACGACGCCGCCCGCGCCGCCTCGGCCGCCGTCGAGATCCAGACCGCGCTGCGCTGCGCCCGCTGGCCCGATCTCGGACGCGGCCACGGGCCGATCCGCCCGCGCGTGCGCATGGGACTCCACACCGGCGAAGCCTGGCCCTCGGCCGGCGGCTACGCCACACCGGAGGTCCACCGCACCGCGCGGATCTGCGCCGCCGCACACGGCGACCAGATCCTCGCCTCCGGGCAGC
This sequence comes from Actinomycetes bacterium, assembly GCA_021793335.1. Lineage (GTDB taxonomy): Bacteria > Actinomycetota > Actinomycetes > Mycobacteriales > Micromonosporaceae > Glycomyces. The sequence goes on along the minus strand of JAJYSW010000097.1, from coordinate 4,688 downwards.
TCGCCGTCGCCGCCGGGCTCGGCGCGAGGGCCTTGGAACGCCTCGGCTACTTCGAGCTGCGCGGCCTGCCCGGCACCACCGAACTGGTGCAGCTGTGCGCGCCCGAACTGCCCCGGAAATTCCCTCCGCCGCCGATCCGGCCGCACCGCCACAACCTGCCGGCCGACATCAAGGCCCCGGTGGACCGGCCCGAGGAATACCGCGTCCTGGACCGGTCCTTCGACAGCCACCGCCTCGTCACCATCACCGGCCTCGACGGATGCGGCAAGACCACCCTGGTCAGGGCCTGGGCCCGGCGCCGCGTCCGCCGCCACGGCGACGGCGTCTGGTACTGCCGCCCCGGACACGATTTCGGCGCGGCCCTGCTCCAGGCCCTCGGGCGGCCCGCCGACACGCTCGGACGCCCGATCGAGACCGCCATCGCGCACCTCAGGCACCGCGACGCACTCCTGGTCCTCGACGACGTCGACCGCGTCCACGCCCGGACCGTCGAGACGCTGCTTCGCGAATGCCCCGGCGTGACGATCCTGGCCACCGCCGTCCGCCCGCTCGAACTGCCCGGCGAAGCCAAACGCGCCATGCACCTGCCGCCCATCGACGTGGCCGCCGCGATGCTCGCCGGATTCTGTGAAGACCGCGGAGCCGAATGGACCCCCGCCGCCTGCCGCGGCCTGGCCGCCGCGGTGGAGGGCTTCGTGCCCGCCCTGCGGGCCCTGGCCGACGTCACCGCGTTCGGCTCGCCCAAGACGGCGCTGCGGCGGCTGCGAGACGACCCGGTCGCCGTCCTCGACGCGGGCGGACGTTTCCGGGCCGCCGTCGACGAGGCCGTCGCCATGATCTCCGGCCCGGCCCGCGCCGTGCTGATGGAACTGGCCGCCCGCAGCGACGGCGCCACCGTCGATGAGGTCCTCGACCTGTGCCGGCAGCGCGACGGCAGCCTGAAGGCCCTCGTGGAGCTCGTCGACGTCGCCCTGGTCGTCATCGAACGGCCCGCGATGGAACAGGCCCTGTACCGGGTGCCGACGCCGCTGCGGTGGCTGCTGTGCGGGCGCGCCGCGGGCCCGGCCCCGATGCCGCCGAGCTTCGCCCGCAAGCTCGTCAACGCCGTCAGGATCGAGACCGGCCTGGTCCGCACCCGTTGAAACCGCGCACCGGCTCCGGCGCCCGCCACTGCACGAGGGAACGTGTCACGCGCATCGCCGGAGCCGGACCGGTACGCGGCTCACCGCCGGTGTGAGAGGCTGAGCCGGTGACCGACGCGAAGCGACCACCGTTCGACACCAGCACCTCGACCGCCTATGCCGAACGCGCCGCCAAAGTGACCCCCGGCGGCGTGAACTCGCCGGTCCGCGCCTTCAAAGGCGTCGGCGGCGACCCGGTGTACATAGCCGACGCCCGCGGCGCGCGCATGCGGGACGTCGACGGCAACACCTATATCGACCTCGTCGGCTCCTGGGGGCCGCTCATCCTCGGGCACGCCCACCCCGATGTCGTGGAGGCGCTCGCCCGAGCCGCCTCGCAGGGCACCTCTTATGGCGCGCCGACCCTCGGCGAGATCGAACTGGCCGAACAGATCGTCTCCCGCACCCCGTGCGAGAAGGTCCGCCTCGTCTCCTCGGGCACCGAGGCCACCATGAGCGCCGTCCGTCTCGCCCGGGCCGCCACCGGCCGCGACATGATCATCAAATTCGCCGGCTGCTACCACGGCCACGCCGATTACTTCCTCGCCGCGGCCGGATCGGGTGTCGCCACGCTCGGCCACCCGGATTCGCCCGGCGTCCCCGCCTCCGCCGCTGCCGACACGATCGTCGTGCCCTATAACGACGCCGCGGCCGTCGAAGCCGCCTTCGCCGCCCACCCGGGCCGCATCGCGGCGATCATCACCGAGGCCGTCCCCGGCAACATGGGGGCCATCGCGCCCCTGGACGGCTTCAACGAACGGCTCTACGAGATCGCCCACGCAGGTGGCGCGCTCTTGATCTCCGACGAGGTCATGACCGGTTTCCGTGTCGGCCCCGGCGGCCTGGCCGCCCCCGCCGATCTCTACACCTACGGCAAGGTCATGGGCGGGGGCCTGCCCGCCGCCGCGTTCGGCGGCCGAGCCGATCTGATGGACCGCATCAGCCCCGCCGGGCCCGTCTACCAGGCCGGGACCCTCTCGGGGAACCCGCTGGCCGTCGCCGCCGGGCTCGCCACGCTCCGCGCCTGCGACGACGCGGTCTACCGCACGCTCGATGCGACGGCCGAGACCATCCGGACCATGGCCGGGGAGGCGCTCACCAAGGCCGGCGTCCCGCACTACGTCTCCGCCCCGGCGAACCTGTTCAGCATTTTCTTCACCGAAGGGCCCGTGCGGAACTTCGAGGACGCCTCCCGTCAGGATCTCGACGCCTACGGCGCGTTCTTCCACGCCATGCTCGAAAACGGCGTCTACCTGCCGCCGAGTGCCTACGAATGCTGGTTCGTCTCCACCGCGATCGACGAGGAAGCCCTGTCACACATCGAACAGGCCCTGCCACGGGCCGCCGAAGCGGCCGCTATGGTGCGCTCATGAGCGGCTCGAAGACCATCGTTCACCTGCTCCGGCACGGCGAAGTTCACAATCCGGACGGCATCCTGTACGGCCGGATTCCCGGTTTCGGGCTGTCCGACCTCGGGCACGAGATGGCCTTGGCCGCCGCCGAGGACCTGGCCGGGCGCGACATCGTCCATGTGGGCGCCTCGCCGCTCCAACGCGCCCAGGAGACCGCCGAGCCGATCGCGGCCTCCCACCGGATCGACACCGTCACCTATGACGACATCATCGAGGCCGGGAACTCCTTCGAGGGCAAACGGGTGGGCGTCGGCGACGGCGCCCTGGGGCAACCCAAGTACTGGTGGCGGCTGCGCGATCCTTTCAAACCCTCCTGGGGCGAGCCTTATATCGACATCGCCAGGCGCATGATGCGCGCCGTCGAGGCCGCCCGCGCCACCGCCGAAGGCGGAGAGGCCGTCCTGGTCAGCCACCAGTTGCCGATCTGGACCGTCCGCCGCTTCGCCGAACGCAAACGCCTCTGGCACGACCCGCGCAACCGCGAATGCTCCTTGGCGTCCCTCACCAGCTTCGTCTACGAGGGCTCGGAGATCGTGCGCATCGACTACTCCGAACCGGCCGCTCACCTCCTGCTCAAATCGGAGACGGCACGACGGGCCAAGGGAGCCTGAACATGCCCGGTGGGCCACGGACGCACCTTCGCACGGGTCTGCCGCGACGCGCACTGCTCGCGGCGGTGCCGCTGCTCGGTCTCGCCGCGTGCTCGGACGGCGAGGACACCAACCGGGCCAACCAGATCAACCGGGACCGCTTCGTCTCCGGCGACGGCTCCAACTACCGCTGGGACGATCCCGAGGACCGCCCCGAAGCGCCCCATGTGACCGGTGAGAGCCTCGAAGGCGCACCGCTCGACACCGCCGACTGGGCCGGATCGGTCATCGTCATGAACTTCTGGGGCTCGTGGTGCGCGACCTGCCGCGCCGAAGCCGAATACCTCGTCGAGGCCGCCGATCACTTCGCGGAGGAGAACGTCGTGTTCGTCGGCGTCAACATCCGCGACACCGTCGATGCCGCTCTCGCCTTCGATCAGCGCTACGGCATCACCTACCCCTCTTTCAACGACGCCGGCGGCCGGATCGCCCTCGATTTCATCGATTACGACATCTCTCCGACGACCATCCCCGCCACGTTCGTCATCGACGGCGAGAACCGCATCTTCAGCGTCTGGCGCGAAGCGTTCAAAGACGCCCAGACCCTCATAGCCGACGTCAACCGGGTACTGCGATGACCGCCGCCGAGACCGCCGCCTCCGGCCCGTTCCTCCTGGCCTTCGGCATCGCCGCGCTGGCAGGCCTGGTCTCCTTCGCGTCCCCGTGCACGCTGCCGCTCATGCCCGGCTACGTCTCCTATGTGACCGGCATGTCCGGCCAGGATCTCGCCGAGGGCGGCGGCCGCGGCCGCGTCCTGACCGGTTCGCTCCTGTTCGTCGCCGGGTTCACCGCCGTCTACACGGCCACCGTCTTCGCCCTCCAGAGCGTCGGGCGGGCCCTGCTGACCAACAGCTCCGTCCTGGAGACCGTCGTGGGGATCTTCATGATCGCCATGGGCCTCATGTTCATCGGTCTCATCCCTTCGAAGCGGGGCTTCACGCCGCGTTGGCGGCCCGCCATCGGCCTGGCCGGAGCGCCCCTGTTCGGCGCGGTCTTCGCGCTCTCGTGGATTCCCTGTTCCTCGCCGGTGCTCGCCGCGATCACGAGTCTCGCCTTCATCCAGGAGGGCACGGCCCGCGGCGTGGGCCTCATGATCGCCTACTGTCTCGGGATCGGGCTGCCGTTCGTGCTCTTCGCCGTCGGCATGCACCGTCTCGCGGGGGCCTTGGACTTCATGCGGCGGCACGGCCGGGCCATCGCGATCGCCGGCGGGGCCATGCTCGTCGCCGTCGGTCTCATGCTCGCCACCGGCGCCTGGACCGAGTTCATGAACTGGCTGCGCGCCACTGTCGGAGCAGGGGAGATCTGGCTGTGAGACGTTCTCCTCTGCGGATCGCCCGCTCTTTCGGCCGCCGCTGGTGGCATCAGCTCACCTCCATGCGCACGGCGCTGCTGCTGCTGCTCATTCTCGCGCTCGCCGCGATTCCCGGTTCGACGTTCCCGCA
>JAJYSW010000096.1 GCA_021793335.1 Actinomycetes bacterium | reverse complement strand
ATGGTCTCCCCGGTGTTCAACGGCGTCAACGGCTTGGGATGCGGCTTGCCGAGCCTGGATCCGACTCCGGCCGCCAAGATCACGATATTTGTGGACATTGGTCCCACCTCAATTGATTAGGGTGCAAGATCGATGCATTTTACCCAGATGAAGGGTCGATTACGTAGGGGCCGACGCGCGGTGGAAGCCGCGGTCACACGTCGGCGTCCGCCGCCGGTGCCCGGCCCCGGCGGTATTCTGTCCCCCAGTTCACGCGCGACCGCCGAAACCACAGGAGTGACGCCTTGTCCGCCAACGATACGGCCGCAGCGCCGTCTCCCGCCGAGGCTCCGACCATCGCGGCGGTCCTGGCCGGCGGCACCGGCGCCAGGATGGGCGCCGACGTGCCCAAGCAGCTGTTGGACGTGGGCGGCAAGCCGGTGCTCCGGCATACCTTGGAGGCGTTCGAGGCCGCACCGCAGATCGACCTGATCGTGGTGGTGATGGCCGAGGGGTACGCCGATGCGGTGCGTGCGATGGCGGCGGACGCCGGGGTGACGAAGCTCGCCGGGGTGATCGCCGGGGGCGCGACGCGAAGCGATTCCTCGCGAGCGGCGGTGGCCTGGGCCCAGGCTCGCCTGGCTCCCGGCGAGGATTGCAGGCTGCTGCTGCACGATGCGGCGCGGATGCTGGTCTCGGGCCGCATCATCGCCGACGTGGCGGCCGCGCTGGACCGTCATGGGGCCGTCGGCGTGGCCGTCGCCTCCACCGACACCGTCATCGAGGTCAGGAGCGAGGGCGGGGAGACGTTCGTCGCCGCGGTCCCGGACCGGGCCTCGCTGCGCCGCGTGCAGACTCCGCAGGGTTTCCGCCTCTCGGTGATCCGGGCGGCCTATGCCGCGGCCGATGCCGACCCGGATTTCCGCGCCACCGACGACTGCTCGGTGGTGCTGCGCTACCTGCCGCACGTGCCGGTGCGCGTCGTCGACGGCGAGGAGCGGAACTTGAAGGTGACCGAGCCGAGCGACCTGGTGGTCGCCGAGGCGCTGCTCGAACGCTGAGGCCCGGGCGCGGAGGGCCGGCATCAGGACCGCCCGGCGAGCAGCCGTTCGAACAGCTCGACGTGTCGGCCGACCACCCGGTCGGGTTCGTAGCGAACGGCGGTGGCCTTCCCCGCGCCGGCGAGCCGGCGGCGCAGTTCGGCATCGTCCATCAGGCGTGTCAGGGCTTCGGCGAGCACGCGCGGCGACTTGGGTTTCACGAGCAGGCCGTTGACCTCGTTCTCGACGATCTCGATCGGGCCGTGCTTGACGGCGGTGCATACCACCGGGAGTCCGGCGGCCATCGCCTCGACGATGACGAGCCCGAACGGTTCGAACCGGGACGGGATGGCCGCGATGGAGGCCCGGCTCCATTCGGCGTCGAGCGGGGCGACCGGGCCCATGAGCTCGATGCGGTCCTTCAGTCCGCGCTCGCCGATGAGCCGGTGGAGTTTCGCCCGGTCGCCGCCGCGGCCGTAGATGCGGACCCGCCATTCGGGGAACCGGTCGGCGATGCGGGCGAACGCCTCGATGAGGACGTCGAAGCCCTTCATGCCGGTGAGGCGACCGGCGGTCATGATGACCGGTTCGGTCAGGTCGGCGGCTTCGTTCGGGTTCGGGGGGATGGCGTTGGGGATGCATTCGACGAGGTCGGCGTGTTCGGGCATCGCCTTGCGGTAGTGCTCGGCGTCGGTCTCGGTGATGGTGACGACGGCGTCGAACCGGTGGTAGTTCGCCAGGATGCGTTCGCGTACCGGCGGCTTGTACTTATCGAGGTAGAGGTGTTCCTGAGCGACCGTGACGCAGCCGGGGCCGCCGTACTGGGCGACGTAGAGGTTCAGGCTCACCTGGGTGCTGACCAGGACGTCGGTGTCGAGGCGGCGGAGGAACCGTTTCACGCGCCGGTCGAGGAGTTTCGAGGACTCCCCCATGTTGTTCACCTCGTCCTTGTCGAGGAAGGACGGAAGGCGCCTGCTGATCTTGTCCGGCACGGACAATCGCTCGCCGCCTTCGGAGGGGTCGCGGACGTCCCACAGGCTGAGGACCCTGATCCGCGGGTCGATGGCGAAGTCGGACTCGTTCTTGTGTCGCACGCACGAGGCGATGGTGACCTCGTGGCCCTGGTCCGCCAGCGCCTCGGCGGTGTTCAGGGTCGTCTTGATGGTGCCGCCGATGCCCCAGATGTTGCGAACGAGAAATGTGATCCGCATGTGCTCGTAACCCACTCTCGAAGAATTGCGAACTCTTCTACAACAGATGGTCGGTGTTCTGTGCCGAACACCGAAGCACAATCCTCGGACGTGAAGGGGGACGGCCGAGCCGTCCACGCGCAGAGAAAAGTTTATCCGAGTTCTTCATACTCCGCGGGGAGACGGAATAAACACATGCCGCGCGGTGGCGCGGTGTCGGTTCGGACACAGCCGTCAGCGAGGGCGGCCCCGGCGCATCGGAGGCCGTCCGCTGAAGCCGCCGTATCGGCGGCCCCGGGCGGGGTGTGGGCTCACCGGTCCGGGCCGGTGGTCTTCTTCGCGGTCTTCTTGGCGGTCTTCTTCACCGCGGCTTTCTTGGCGGTCTTCTTGGCGGCGGCCTTCTTCGTGGTCTTCTTGGCGGTCTTCTTCGCCGCGGTCTTCTTGGCCGCCCGCTTCGCGGTCTTCTTGACCCCGCCGCCGGCGGCGACCTTCTCGCGGCGCTCGGCGAGCAGCTCGGCGGCCCGGTCGATCGTCATCGCCTCGACCGTGTCGGTCTTGCGGATGCTCGCGTTGGTCTCCCCGTCGGTGACGTACGGGCCGAACCGGCCGTCCTTGAGGTTGACGTCCTTGCCGGTCACCGGGTCGGGGCCGAGTTCCTTGAGCAGTGTCTGCGCCCGCTGCCGCCCCCGCGTCTTCGGCTGGGCCAGCAGCTTCTCGGCCTCTTCGAGCGTCAGCGTGAACAGCTGGTCCTCCGATTCGAGGGACCGGTAGTCGCGCTTCTTGACCACGTACGGGCCGTGCGGGCCGAGCCCGGTGCGGATCTCCTCGCCCTCGGCGTCGGTGCCCACGAGTCTAGGCAGCGTGAGCAGCTTGACCGCGTCGTCGAGGGTCAGATCCGAGAGCTTCTGCCCGGACAGCAACGACGAGGACTTCTCACCGGAGGTGACGTACGGCCCGTAGCGGCCGGTCTTGGCGTGAACCGGCTCCCCGGTCTCGGGGTGCGTGCCGAGTTCGCCTTCACCGGCGCCGAGTTCGTACAGCTCCTCGACCTTCTCGCGGGTCAGCTCGTCGGGCGCCATCGACTCCGGGATCGAGGTGCGCTCGCCGTGCTCCCCGGCCGCCGACTGCTCGGACGAGGTGCGTTCCAGGTAAGGACCGTAGCGGCCGACCCGGACGACGACCGTGCGGTCCTGCTCGTCGGTGTAGAGCGGGATCGAGTTGACGCCGCGCGCATCGATCTTGCCCAGCTCCTCCTCGACCAGGTTCCGCAGTCCGCCGGAGGCGGCCACGGTGCCCTCCTTGTCGTCCCCGCCGAAGTAGAAGGCGCGCAGGAACTCGATCCGCCGTTCGTCCCCGGCGGCGACGTGGTCGAGCTCGTCCTCCATCCCGGCGGTGAAGTCGTAGTCCACCAGGCGCGGGAAGTGCCGTTCCATCAAACCGATGACGGCGAAGGCCAGGAACGACGGAATGAGGGCCTGGCCGCGCTTGAACACATAGCCGCGGTCCTGGATGGTCTGCATGATCGAGGCGTACGTCGAGGGCCGGCCGATGCCCCGTTCCTCAAGGGCCTTGACCAGGCTGGCCTCGGTATAACGGGCGGGCGGCTGCGTGGTGTGCCCGGCGGGCTCCAGGCCGCGCTCGCCGAGGCGCTGGCGCTCGGCGAGCTCGGGCAGGCGCTTCTCGGCGTCGTCGGCGTCGCCCTCCTCGATCGACTCGACGTAGGCGAGCAGGAAGCCCGGGTTGGTGATGGTCTTGCCGGAGGCGCCGAAATCGGCCTCCTCCCCGCTCTCGGTGGTGGCCCGCGCGCGCACCGACGTCGAATTGCCGGTGGCGTCGACCATCTGGCAGGCGAGCGTGCGCCGCCAGATCAGGTCGTAGAGCCGGTGCTCCTCGGCGGTGAGGCGGCCTTTGAGCTGGTTCGGGGTGCTGAAGCGGTTCCCCGCCGGTCGGATGGCCTCGTGGGCCTCCTGGGCGTTCTTGACCTTGCGGGCGTAACGCCTGGGCTCGGCGGGCACGTACTGGGCGCCGTAGAGTTCGGCGGCCTGGGAGCGGGCGGCTTCGACGGCGGTGTTCGACAGGTTCGTCGAGTCGGTCCGCATGTACGTGATGTGACCGTTTTCATAAAGCCTTTGGGCGACGCGCATCACCTGCGCGCTCGAAAGGCGCAGTTTCCGACCGGCCTCCTGCTGGAGCGTCGAGGTGATGAACGGCGCGTACGGGCGGCGGCGGTACGGCTTCCGTTCGACCTTCAACACGGTGAAATCGCGGCCCGACAGCCGCTCGGCCAGCCCCCGGGCCCCGGCCTCATCGAGGTGGACGACGCCGCCCCTCGCCTTGCCGGTGGCCGGGTCGAAGTCCTTACCACCGGCGACCTTGTCGCCGTCGACGGCGATGAGCGTGGCCTTGAAGACCTGGCCGTCCTCGGCGGCGAGCCGGGCGGTGACGTCCCAGTAGTCGGCGGTGCGGAAGGCCATGCGGGCCCGTTCGCGCTCGACGACGACCCTGGTGGCCACGGACTGGACGCGCCCGGCCGACAGGCGCGGCATGACCTTCTTCCACAGCACCGGGCTGACCTCGTAGCCGTAGAGCCGGTCGAGGATGCGGCGGGCCTCCTGGGCGTCGACGAGGTCCTGGTTGAGCTCGCGCGGGTTGGCGGCGGCCTCGGCGATCGCCTGCGGGGTGATCTCGTGGAAGACCATGCGCTTGACCGGGATCTTCGGTTTCAGCGTCTCCAACAGGTGCCAGGCGATGGCCTCGCCCTCGCGGTCCTCATCGGTGGCCAGGAAGAGCTCGTCGACCTCGGCGAGGTAGCCCTTGAGCTTCTTGACATGGGCCTGGCGGTCGGGGTTGACGATGTAGAGCGGCGTGAAGTCGTTGTCGACGTCGACGCCGAGGCGCGACCACGGCTTGTCCTTGTACTTCTTCGGGATCTCCTTGGCGCTGCGGGGCAGGTCGCGGATGTGCCCGAGCGAGGAGTCGACGATGTAGCCGGGACCGAGATAAGAGGAGATCGTCTTGGCCTTCGCCGGGGATTCGACGATGACCAGGCGCTTGAGTTCGGTCACTGCTCCCACCATTTCGCTCGAAGATCTGCATCAGGGGATTCGATTGGACTCGAATCGTTACGGTAGCTCACGCTTCGTGGCTTCGCCCCTTGAGTATGCGTGTGCCCCGACCGAGCGGGTCGGGGCACACGCGGAAACTCGCCCGGATTCGCTATGAGCCGACCTTGACGGGCTCGGGCTCTTCGTTCGTGGCGGGATCGTCCGCCTCCAGCACCGACGAACGGCGCTTGTTGACGATGAGCGCGACGGCGAGGACCACGACCGCGCCGCCCGCGAGGCCCCAGCGCATCACGCCGTTGGCGTCGTCGCCGACCGTGGCGACCACGACCGCCGGAGCGATGATGAGGCTGACCAGGTTCATGACCTTGAGCAGCGGGTTGATGGCCGGGCCGGCGGTGTCCTTGAACGGGTCGCCGACCGTGTCGCCGATGACCGCCGCGGCGTGGGCCTCGGAGCCCTTGCCGCCGTGGTTGCCGTCCTCGACGTCCTTCTTCGCGTTGTCCCAGGCCCCGCCCGAGTTCGCCAACAGGATCGCCATGAGCACACCGGTGGCGATCGCTCCTGCCAGGTAGGCGGCGAGCGGACCGGCGCCGAGACCGAAACCGACGGCGACGGGGGCGAGCACGGCCAGCAGGCCCGGCGTGGCCAGTTCGCGCTGGGCGTCACGGGTGCAGATGTCGACCACGCGGCCGTACTCGGGACGCTGCTCGCCGGTCATGATGCCCGGGAAGCGCGCGAACTGGGAGCGGACCTCGGTCACCACGGCGGCGGCGGAGCGGGCCACGGCGTTGATGGCCAGCCCGGAGAACAGGAACACCACGCTGGCGCCGATGATGAAGCCGACGATGTTGGCCGGGTCGGCGATGCTCAGCGCCTCGAACAGCGCTCCGCCGGCGAGGCCCTCGGAGGCGACGGCGTCGGTGTAGGAGCCGAACAGCGCGGTCGCGGCCAGCACCGCCGTGGCGATCGCGATGCCCTTGGTGATGGCCTTGGTCGTGTTGCCGACGGCGTCGAGGTCGTTGAGCGTCTGGGCGGCGTCGCCGTCGACGTCGCCGCTCATCTCCGCGATGCCCTGGGCGTTGTCGCTGATCGGGCCGAAGGTGTCCATCGCGACGATGACGCCGACGGTGGTCAGCAGGCCGCAGCCGGCGAGCGCGACGGCGAACAGGCTGACGAGCAGGACGCCGCCGCCGAGCAGGTACGCGCCGTAGACGGCGGCGGCGATGAGCAGCGCCGAGTACACCGCGGACTCCAGGCCGAGCGAGAAGCCCGACAGGATGTTGGTGGCCGCGCCGGTGCGTGTCGAGGCCGAGACCGTCTTGGTGGGCTTGTAGCGGGTGTCGGTGAAGTAGCCGGTGAGCGTCATGATGGCCGCGGCGAGCGCGATGCCGATGACGACGGCGATGATGGCCAGGCCCTGCGGGCCCACCGGGACGGCCTCGGGGTCGACGCCGCTGCCGAGTTCGGACCAGTCGGCCGGGACGTAGACGAGGACGGCGACGGCGGTGAGCGCCGCGGAGATGACCGCGGAGATGTAGAAGGCCCGGTTGATCGCGGTGAGTCCGGAGGAGTCGGAGGCCCGCATGCGGGTGATGACGACGCCGATGAGGGCGCAGACGATGCCGACGGAGGCCACCAGCAGCGGCAGCACGAGTCCGGTCTCGCCGAAGGCGGCGCGGCCGAGGATGAGGCTCGCCACGAGGACGACGGCGTAGGACTCGAAGAGGTCGGCGGCCATGCCGGCGCAGTCGCCGACGTTGTCGCCCACGTTGTCGGCGATGGTGGCGGCGTTGCGCGGGTCGTCTTCGGGGATGCCCTGTTCGACCTTGCCGACCAGGTCGGCTCCGACGTCGGCGGCCTTGGTGAAGATGCCGCCGCCCACGCGCATGAACATCGCCAGCAGCGCGGCGCCGAAGCCGAAGCCCTCCAGGACGACCGGGGCGTCGGAGTTGTAGACGATGACCACGATGGCGGCGCCGAGCAGCCCCAGGCCGATGGTGAGGAAGCCGACCACGCCGCCGGTGCGGAACGCCAGGTGCATCGCGCCGATGGGCTGGCCTTCGCGGGCGGCCGCGGCGACGCGGACGTTCGCTCGGGTGGCGAGGCTCATGCCGGCCCAGCCGATGAACGCGCTGAAGACGGCTCCGATCACGAAGAAGAGGCTGCGGCCGATCCGGATGTCGGTCCCGGCGTCGCCGACCGGCAGCAGGAACAGCAGCACCATGGCGGCGATCACGAAGATGCCGAGCGTGCGGAACTGGCGGCGCAGGTAAGCGGTGGCGCCCTCTTGGACGGCGCCGGCGATCTCGCGCATCCTGTCGGTGCCGGTGCGCGCGCCGAGGATGCTCTTGACCAGTGCGGCGGCGCTTCCCAGCGCGACCAGCGCGAGTACGGCGGCCACCACGACGAGGCTCACGTTGGAGCCGGTGAGTTGGCCTACGCTCTCGTCGCCGTTGGCGAGCAACGTATGCATGTTGTTCCTCCAGAGACTGGCCGCGCGCGGGCGGGCGGCGTTCGGGCGCGCGCCGCCGCGCGGCACGCCCGGTGGCGTGCGGGCACGCGGCGGCGCGCCTACATAACGTGCGGAGTGTAACGATGTGCGGTCTTTGCGAGTGGGTTCGGTCACTGTGGCCGCGTGTCCGGGGTGGCGCGTTCAGTGATCGCCGGATGGGGCGGTGCCGGGTAGGGGCCAACTCATGGAGACGGTGGTGCCCCGCTCATCGTCGGGACCGCTCACCACCAGGTCTTCGACCAGGCCGCCGAGGACGATGAGGGTGATCTCCTCGGAGAGGGTGTCCTCTTCGATCGCATCGTGATCGTTCGGGCGCGCATCGCCGCCGGAGTCGGGTCGGGCGAGGCGCTGCTCGGGCTGTGCGCGCATGACACGCGCGTTATCGGTGATTTTCGCAACGAAACGATCACCAATCGAAAACTCTACGCGCACGAGATCGTCGATGTTGCAGTCACGATGCCTGAGAACCGCTCGGGTGCAGGCTTCACCGACGGCCTGCCGGATCTCGTCGAGCAGCCCGGTGACGACCCCGGCGTGCGAGGCGACGTCGGCGGCGACCAGACGCGCGGCACGGACATAGGCGGCGGCGGGCGTGAACGCGAACCGCACCGTCACCGGCCCCGTACGCTGGTCCTGTCTGGAGGCGCTCACTCGTCGGGCACCGCTTCCCGGACATCGAGCACCTTGTCCAAGCCGGTCAGGTCGAGCAGTTTGCTGATCCGAGGGTTGGTGCAGACCACCACCAGGTCGCCGCCCGCGTCGGTGAGGCGGCGGCGGGCCCCGATCAGCACGCCCAGACCGGTCGAGTCGCAGAATTCAGTGGGCGTCAAGTCGATCGCCACGTGCATGCGGCCCTCGGCGGTGAGCTGCCTGACGGCCTCGCGCAGCTTCGGCGCGGTGTACATGTCGATCTCGCCGCTCACGGAGATGACCGAGTACGCGCCGACCACGGACAGGTTAAGTCCCAGTTCAGGTTCGGGCGCTCCGTCGCTGGATGATCCTCTCACGCGCTCTCCCATGGCCTCGATGTGTCCTGGCGCATAGCGTACTGCGTCCGCAATGGGAGCGTGTCGGGAGCACTGAGCTCGCGTATGTCCCCGGACACGCACGGCGAGGACCGCCAGGTCACGCCGGTGCGTCCACGGACGCGGACGGCCCGGGTCCACGTCTCGGCCGGGCGCCCGTGCCCGGGCCCGGTGTCGGAACGCTGCGGCATCATTGGGCTCGTGTCACCGGACCGATTGATCAGCGCGCTCGGCGCGGACGACAGCGGGCTTCGCCACCTCCGGCGCGTCCCGCCGCGCCGCGCCGTGCACGCCGACTGGCCCGCATGGGTGCCCTCGAAGGTGCGCGAAGCCTTGGCGGGCACCGGCATCGTGCGGCCCTGGCCGCACCAGGCCGAAGCCGCGACGCACGCGTTCGAAGGCCGCGACGTCGTCGTGTCCACCGGCACCGCCTCCGGCAAGAGCCTGGCGTACCTGCTGCCGGTCCTGACCGGGGCCGCGCTGGAGGGGCCCGGCCGCACCCTCTATCTGGCTCCGACGAAGGCGCTCGCCGCCGATCAGGCCCGCGCCGTCGGCGAGTTCGCCGTCGACGGCCTCGTCCCGGCCATCGTCGACGGCGACACCCCGTACGAGCACCGCCAGTGGGCGCAGCGCTTCGCGAACCTCGTGTTCTCCAATCCCGATCTGCTCCACCACTCCCTGCTGCCGCGGCACCGCGCCTGGCGTTCCCTGCTGAGGAACCTCGAATACGTCGTGGTCGACGAATGCCACGTCTACCGAGGCGTGTTCGGCGCGCACGTCGCGCTCACGCTGCGGCGGCTGCTGCGCCTGGCCGAACACTACGGCGCCTCGCCCACGGTCGTCGCCGCCTCCGCGACGGCCGCCGATCCGGCCGCGTCGCTGTCGACGCTGACCGGCCGCCCCGCCGTGCAGGTCACCGCCGATTCCTCGCCCTCGCCGGGCGCGAGCATCGCCCTGTGGGAACCGGAGGTGTTCGAGATCGACGGCGAGCCGCAGCGGGCCTCCACGCTCTCGGAGGCCGCTCGGATGCTCGCCCGGCTCACCGGGCACGGCGTCCGCACACTCGCGTTCGTGCCCTCGCGGCGCGGCGCCGAGATCGTCGCCGCCGAGGCGAAGGCGCGGCTCGGCACTCATCCGGCGGCCGAGCGCATCGCCGCGTACCGGGCCGGGTACCTGCGCGAGCACCGCAGGGAGCTGGAGGCCGAATTGCGCGAGGGGCGGCTTCTGGGCGTGGCCACGACGAGCGCGCTGGAGCTCGGCATCGACGTCACCGGACTCGACGCGGTCGTCCTGTGCGGCTATCCGGGGCGTCTGGCCTCGTTCTGGCAGCAGATCGGGCGTGCCGGCAGGGGCGGGACCGAGGCGCTGGCGATCATGCTCGCCAGGGACGATCCGCTGGACACGTACCTGGTGCACCATCCCGAGGCGATCTTCGAGCGGCCGGTCGAGGCGAGTGTGTGCGACCCTTCGAACCCGCACGTGCTGGCCGGGCACCTGTGCCTGGCCGCCGAGGAGCTGCCGCTGCGCGAGGCCGATCTGGATTCGATCCCGGGCGGCCGCGCCGTGGCCGAGGAGCTGTGCGAGCTGAAGCTTCTGCGCCGCAGGCCGGGCGGTCGGTACTACTGGGTCGGCTCGGAGCGCCCTGAGGTCTCGCTGCGAGGTTCGGGGCCGATGGGCGTCGACATCGCCGAGACCTCCACGGGCCGGCTCATCGGCACCGTGGACGCGGCCGCCTCGCACCGCCTCGTGCATCGCGGGGCGCTGTACCTGCATCAGGGCGAGTCGTACCTGGTGGACGAATTGGATCTGGACGACGGGCTCGCGCTGGTGCACGCCGCGAAGCCGCCGTGGACGACCAGCGCGCAGGAGATCACGCACCTGGAGATTCTGAGCGTGCGCGAACGGCATGACCTCGGCGCGGTGACGCTGTGCCTCGGGGAGGTGGAGGTGACGACGAACGTCATCGCTTACCAGCGCAGGCGCGTGCCGACCGGGGAGGTCATCGACTCGCAGGCCTTGGACCTGCCGCCGCAGACGCTGCGGACCGTGGCGGTGTGGTGGACGGTCGAACCCGAGGCGCTGCTCGGCGTCTCGGATCTGCCGGGCGCGCTGCACGCGGCCGAGCACGCCTCGATCGGTTTGCTGCCGCTCATCGCCACGTGCGACCGCTGGGACATCGGGGGCCTGTCGACGGCGGCGCACCCGGACACGGAGCTGCCGACGGTGTTCGTCTACGACGGGCATCCGGGCGGGGCGGGCTTCGCCGAACAGGCGTTCCGCAAGTGGACGGACTGGCTGGGCGCGACGCGCGAGGCCATCGACTCGTGCGAGTGCAAGACCGGGTGCCCCGGCTGCATCCAGTCCCCCAAGTGCGGCAACGGCAATGAGCCCTTGGACAAGATCGGGGCCGTCCAGGTGCTCGGTGTGCTGCTCCAGGCCGACGGTGGCGGGCCGCCGGTAGTGGTCGAGCCCGCGAAGGCCGCGGTGCCCGAAGCTGATGACGACCTGTGGCCCGGCGATTTCTAGGGTGCGTTCGCGGGCTCCGATCGCGGCGGTGTCCGAGTCCGTGCATCCGCCTGCAAGGCGGGGGCGCTCCAGGTAGCGGTCGGGATCGCCGGTGCCGATTCGGTGGTCGATGCCCACCCCGGTGAAGCCCGCGGGTCATGATTCGGCA
>JAJYSW010000095.1 GCA_021793335.1 Actinomycetes bacterium | reverse complement strand
CCAAATCGACGACGAAGGCAACACGCTCGCCGAGCTCTTCGAGAACCTCGACGCCGCCCACAACGGCCTCAAAGGCCGCATCGTCACCGACGAGGGCAAGCTGCACCGCTTCGTCAACGTCTATGTCAACGACGAGGACGTCCGCTTCATCGGCGGCCTTGAGGCGAAGCTTTCCGACGGTGACTCGGTCACCATCCTGCCCGCCGTCGCGGGCGGCATGTAAGGGGCGGGCCGCCATGGGCCCGCACCCGTCTTTCCCACCGATCGCCCACCGCCCGGAGACACCGCGCGGCCGCCGTGCCGTGCCGGTGCAGCCGTTCCACGAAGGGGAGTGAACGCCGTGCCTCGATATGCCGACATCACCGCGACCCTCGGCGATACGCCGCTGGTAGGCCTGCCGCGGCTCTCGCCCTCTTCGGACGTACGACTGTGGGCCAAACTCGAAGGGGCGAACCCGACCGGATCGGTCAAGGACCGCGTGGCCGCCAAGATGATCGAGGCCGCCGAGGCCGAAGGCCGCCTCACCGAGGGCAGCACCATCCTGGAGCCGACCTCCGGCAACACCGGCATCGCCGTCGCCATGCTCGCGCGCCGCAAGGGCTACCGCCTGGTGTGCGTCATGCCCGAGAACACCTCCCTGGAGCGCCGCCAACTGCTGACGGCCTTCGGTGCCGAGATCGTGTTCTCTCCGGCCGTCGGCGGCTCCAACGCCGCCGTCGCCAAGGCCCGCGAGATGGCGGCCGAGCGGCCCGAGTGGGTCATGCTCAACCAGTACGCCAACCCCGCCAACGAAGCCGCCCACTACGAGGGCACCGGCCCCGAGCTGCTGCGCGACCTACCGGGGATCACGCACTTCGTCGCCGGCCTCGGCACCACCGCGACGCTCATGGGCGTCGGCCGCTACCTCACCGAGCACGTCCCCGACGTCCAGATCGTCGCCGCCGAGCCCCGCTACGGCGAACTCGTCTACGGCCTGCGGAACCTCGATGAGGGTTTCGTGCCCGAACTGTACGACGAGAAGGTCCTCACCCGGCGTCTGTCCGTCGGGACCGAGGACGCGCTGGCGCGCACCCGGGAGGTCCTCGCCGAGGAGGGCCTGTTCGTGGGGCTGTCGACCGGAGCGGTCCTCCACGCCGGGCTCTCGCTGGCCCGCGAGGCCGAACGGGCCGGACGCCGCGCCGACATCGCGCTGCTGGTGGCCGACGGCGGGTGGAAGTACCTGTCGACCGGCGCCTACTCCGAGGGACTCGACGACGCCGTGGGCGTCCTCGACGGCCAGGTGTGGGCATGAGTGCACAGCTTGCTAGCCTGGCCGCATGAGTTCCGTCGAGCAGACGCGCACCGTCGGGTCGGGGAACGCCGCGGGCATCCCGCGCCAGGGTGTTCCACCGCTCGGGGGCGCCGCCCCGGCGGCCGCTCCCGAGGGTGAGCCGCACGAGGTGCGGCTGCGTCGCCTGGCCGGTGTCGCCGCCTGGGCGCTCACGCTGGTCCTGGCCGGTTCCGCCTCGGCGATCGTGGGCCTGTTCCACATCTTCGGCGATGGGCCCGCCTGGTTCGCCCCCGCGTTCATCACCACCGGCGTGGTCGGGATGCTGCTGACGATGATGGCGTTCGCGACCCTGCGTTTCAAGGGCGTGCCGTGGATGTTCATGGCCGCCGCGTCGGTGACGCTGCTGGCCGCGTTCGCGATGCTCTCGATGGCCTGACCGCTCGCGACGGCGGGGACGGGCGCGCGCCGATCCCGCCGTATCTTTTTCGTGTGTTGCGCGACACTATGTCATCTTGGCTACATTCCCGTGGCGAGGGGGAGCGCGCAGCCGCTTACCGGACGTACGCTCGGAGCCCATGAACGACGCGCCCATCGGGATCTTCGACTCCGGTGTCGGGGGCTTGACCGTCGCCCGAGCGGTCGCCGAACAGTTGCCCGCCGAACGCCTGGTCTATGTCGGCGACACCGAGCACGTCCCATACGGCCCCAGGCCGATCGCCGAAGTCAGGAGGCTCACCCTCGACATCTGCGATCACCTGGTGCGACAGGAGGTCAAGGCGTTGGTGATCGCCTGCAACTCGGCCTCGGCCGCCAGCCTGGCCGACATCCGCGACCGCTACGACATCCCGGTCGTCGAGGTCATCCGGCCCGCGGTGCGCCGCGCGGTCGCGACCACGAGGACCGGTCGCATCGGAGTGATCGGGACGCGGTCGACGATCTCCTCGGGAGCCTACGTCGACGCCTTCAACGCCGTGCCCGATGTGAAGGTGACGGCGGTGGCCTGCCCGGCGTTCGTCGATTTCGTGGAACGGGGAGTGACAACGGGCCGACAGCTCCTGGGCCTGGCCCAGGGGTACCTTGAGCCGCTACAGCAGTCTGATGTTGACACGGTCGTATTGGGCTGTACCCACTATCCGCTGCTGTCGGGGCTCATAGGACTGGTGATGGGGGAGGACGTGACGCTGGTGTCGTCCGCGAGCGAGAGCGCTCGCGAACTCTACCGGGTGCTGACCGAGCACGACCTGCTCGCCGAACGCGAGGGGCCGCCCGAGCACGCCTTCTACGCCACCGGCGACCCGGAGGCGTTCACCCGCACCGCCCGCCGCTTCCTGGGAAACCTGTTTCCGAACGCCGCGACGGCAGCACTGGACGAGGTGTGACCTGCCATGAAACTGACTGTGATCGGCTGCGCCGGTTCTTTTCCCGCGCCTGATACGCCCTGTTCGGCTTATCTGGTGGAGGCCGGGGGGTATCGGCTGCTGCTCGACTTCGGCACCGGATCGCTCGGCGAGCTCCAGAAACATCTCGACCCGCACCTGCTCGACGCGGTCATCATCACGCATCTGCACGCCGACCACTTCTTCGACACGTGCGCCTACGCCGTCATGCGCCGCTACGCGCCCGCCGCGCCCGAGCACCCGATCCCGCTGTACGGGCCCGTCGGCGTCGCCGAGCGGATCGTCACGGCCTATGGCGGCGAGGGCGAGCTGTGCAACCCCTCGCTGCGCGACGTCTACGACTTCCAGGAGCTCCAGCCCGGCAGATTCGAGCTGGGGCCGATGACCGTCATCGTCGACCGGGTCGCGCACCCGGTCGAGACCTTCGGCGTCCGCGTCGAGCACGCCGGGTCCTCGCTGGCGTACTCGTCCGACACCGGGCCGTGCCAGGCCCTCGAAACGCTGGCCGCGCACTGCGACGTGCTCCTGGCCGAAGCCTCCTACCTCGAAGGCCGCGAGAACCCGGAGGGCGTCCACCTCACCGGCAAGGAGGCCGGCGAGTACGCGACCAAGGCCGGGGCCGGACGGCTCCTCCTGACGCACCTGGTGGAACCGTGGGGTTCGCGCGAGGCCACCCTCGCAGAGGCCCGGAGCGCCTACGCCGGCCCCGTCGAAGTGGTCAGGCCGGGCCAGGTCTACGAGTTCTGAGCTCGGCGACCGCACCGGAGCGACCTGGGGCCCGACCCCCATATCCGCCCCGAAGCGGACGAACCGGGGCAGCGCCGTGGACACCGATACCCGCTTGGCACATTCTCGGGATGTCCGCGTTGCCCGGACGGCATAACTTCAAAGCATGTCGAGCTTCAATCATCCGCAGCAGTACAACTTCGATCCCGGGCCGGGCGCGCCGCCGGGCGGTGCCCAACCGCCCCAGTACGGACCGCCGCTGCAGCAGCCGCCGTACGGACAGCAGCCGCCCTATGCGCAGCCGCCGCCGGGCTCCTACGGCGGCCAGCCGCCGCACCAGCCGCCGCAGCCGCCGCCCGGCGGCTACCTCCCGACTCCGCCGCCGGGGCCCGCACCCCGCCGCCGCGGTGCGATCGTCATCGCCTCCCTGCTCTCGGTCGTGCTCGTGGCCGCCATCGGCGCGTTCGTCTTCTTCAAGTTCGTCTGGACCTCCGGCCCCGACCCGGCCGAGCACTTCCCGGCCTCCGCGTCGGTCTACATGGAGATCAACTTCGATCCCTCCTTCGACCAGACACCGAAACTGCTCAGCCACCTCAACAAGTTCGACGGCATCGACTTCGAGGACACCGACGACATGCTCGCCGAGCTCCTCAACGAGGCGGGCCTCGAAGGCGTCGACGCCGATGAGCACCTCAACTCGTGGATCGGCCGCCGTCACGGCCTCGCCTTCTGGGAGCACGACGGTCAGCCGTACGGCGTAGTCAACCTCGCCAGCACCGATGCCGACGCGGCCGAGACCGGACTGGCCAAGATCCGCGAGTCCGCCGGAGCCACCGAAGACGAATGGGCCTTCAAAGTCAGCGGCGACTCGGTCCTGATGGTCCTCGGCGAGGAAGGCGCCTCCGATGCGCTCGCCGCCGCCGAATCCGAGGCCGAGAACAGCCCGCTGGCCGGGTCCACCGGCTACGACGAGGCGCGCTCCTGGCTCGAGGGCGACCAGCTCCTCGTGCTCTGGGCCGACGTCGGCTCCCTCGCCGACACCGCCGCCGCCATGGGCGACGACGAGTTCGAGGCCATCGAGGCGTTCTTCTCCGGTCACTTCGTGATCGGCGTCTCCGCCTTCGACGACGGTTTCGAGGCCGCTTACCGGGCCTTCGGGGAGCAGGACGACCCGTGGACCGGCTCGAAGGACCTTCTGGCCAACATGGGCGAACTGCCCGCCTCCGACTTCGCCGTGACCGCGGACATCCCCGAGAACCTCGCCGAGCTCACCGAGGAATGGATCGCGGAGCTCGAAGGGACCGACACCGAGGAGCCCGCCGACGGCGGCCCGCTCACCGACGCGGAATACGAGGAGTACATGGAGCTCATGGAGCGGGAGTGGGACACCACCGATCCGCTCACTCCCGAGGAGGAGGCTCGCTACGAGGAGCTCGGCGAACGCTACTGGATCCACGGCACCGAGGAGTACCCCTGGGACGACGGCGGCTACGGCACCGGCCCGGACAGTGTGATCTCCTCGGCCACCGAGTTCATCGAACTGTTCTCGGGCGCCCAGCTGAGCCTCACCGGCGATTTCCCCGCCACGAGCTACGACGGCATGGACACCGAGTCGATCTTCTTCTCGATCCTGCTCGCCGAGGACCGCGCCGAGGACCTGGACGCGCTCATCACCGAGCTGACCGGCGGCCAGGGCCTTCCCGAAGGCGTCGAAGTCGACGGCTCCAAGCTGTACTACGAGGGCGGCAACGTCGCCGGAGGCACCCTCTCGGAGGACTCGCGGTTCAGCGACTTCGCGGACGGCGCGCCGGACAGCGCCGCGCTGGCCTTCTGGGTCGACCTGCGGGCCCTCACCGAATATGAGGAGTTCTCTCAGGCTGAGCCGCTGTCGGCCGTGGCCTTCGCCCACGGCACCGAGGACGGCGACGGCACCGGCCTGCTCCGCCTCTACATCGACTGACGACGAAACGGCGACGCTCGCCTCCCGGGGCCGGTCACGCTAAGCTCGACGGCGTGACCGGTCCCGTTTCGCGTGCGAGCGCCCCGGCGGAGGAACGGCGAGTACCCGAATCGGCCTCGCCGCGCTCACCGTTCGGGCGCGACCGCGCGCGGGTCCTGCACTCGGCGGGATTCCGACGCCTGGCCGCGAAGACGCAGGTCCACACCGCCGGCACCGATGACTTCCTCCGGACCCGCCTGACGCACTCCCTGGAAGTGGCTCAGATCGCCCGCGAGACCGGCGAGGAGCTCGGCTGCGACCCGGACGTGGTGGACGTGGCGGGACTGGCGCACGACCTGGGCCATCCGCCGTTCGGCCACAACGGCGAGGACGCCCTGCACGCGGTCGCCGGCCCGTGCGGCGGCTTCGAAGGCAACGCCCAGACGCTGCGCGTCCTGACCCGCCTGGAGGCGAAGGTCCTGGACCCCGGCGGCGCGTCCGCCGGACTCAACCTGACGCGGGCATCGCTGGACGCGACCTGCAAATACCCCTGGGAAGCCCGTGAGGGCACCCGCAAATTCGGCGTCTACGGCGACGACCGCCCGATCTTCGACTGGATCAGAAGCGGTGCCCCGGCCGAGGTCCAGTGCCTGGAGGCGCAGATCATGGACTGGTCGGACGACGTGGCCTATTCGGTCCACGACGTCGAGGACGGCCTGCACGGCGGCTACATCGACCTGTCGACGCTCATGGACGACGGCGATGAGCAGGCCGGTGTCTGCGCCGACGTGGCAGGCCGCTACTCCGATGAATCCGAGGCGGCCCTCCAGGAGGCGCTGAAGGAACTCCTGCACGACCCGGTGATGCGGCACCTGCGCGGCTACGACGGCCGTTTCCCGGCAATGGTGGCCCTGAAATCGTTCACCTCGACGATGGTGGGCCGTTTCGTGAGCACGGCCGTCGCGGCGACGCGAGAGGAGTACGGCGACGCCCCGCTCGGCCGCTATGACGCGAACCTGATCGTCCCCGACCGCGAACGAGTTCAATGCGCCCTGCTCAAGGGCATCGCCTGGCGCTATGTGATGCAGCCGAGGACCGCCGAGCCGTACTACGCGCGACAGCGCGAGATCCTGACCGAACTGGTGGCGTTGCTGACCGAGCGGGGCCCGGCGGCGATGGAGCCGATGTTCGCCGAGGCATGGCAACGGGCGGACGACGACGCCGGGCGGCTGCGCGCGGTGATCGACCAGGTCGCCTCCCTGACCGACGCCTCGGCGACCGCCCGGCACGCCGAACTCACTGCCGGCCTCTGAGACCGGGGGAGTCCGGGGCTGCGCGAGGAGCGGGGCCCGAAGGCGCTTTCCACCGGCCTTGGACGGGTGCGCGGCCTCTCCCGCGCCGCCGGGATCGGCGCGCGGCCCCTCAGAACTGCGGCAGGCCGGCGATCCGTTCGAGCCGGCGCTCGCTGATCGCCGCGGACTCGATCCACTCGGCCAGGAGGACGGTCGCATCGTCATCCAGCTCTCCGCCGTGGTGGTGCAGGATGCTGCGGACGAGACGGCGCAGCGTCTCGGGCGTCGGAAGCCGGTCGGTGTGATGGCGGATGAGGAAGTCGGTGAACTGATCCATGCCGAACTCCTCGCCATTGCGGTCGCGGGCCTCGATGATGCCGTCGGTGTAGAGCACGACGCGGTCGCCGGGCTCCAGCTCCGCGGTGCACATCGTGGCCTTGAGCCCGAGATCGGTGCCCATCGGGTGGGCCGGAGGGCACTTCAGGCTGGTCGGCCAGCGCTGGCCGCGGATGACGATCGGGGGCGGGTGCGCGCGGTTGACCCACGTCAGCGTGCCGTTGCGCGTGTCCAGGCTGGCGAGGACCCCGGTGACGTACTGGCGCCCGCCGAACTGCTCGACGAGGACGCGCTCGATCGTCTCGCTGGTCTCGACGAGGTCGATGTCCCGGCGGCGCTGATTCCGGTAGACGGACAGCGCCAGGTTGGCCGCGATTCCGGCCGTGGTGTCGTGCCCCATGGAGTCGAACACCGCCAGGTGCGCCACATCGCCCGCCATCGCGTAGTCGAAGGCGTCGCCCCCGACCTCGTAGGCGGGCTCCATGACGCCGCTGATCACCACTTGGGAGTCGGCGTACGTCCGCGGTGGCATCAGCTGCCACTCCTGCTCGGCGGCGACCCCCATGCCCCGGGTGCGCAGCAGCTTCGGGTAGGCGTCGCTGGACCGACGCCGCGCGAGCAGCACCAAGGCGACCATCGAGGCGAGATGCTCGACCCTCCGCAGCATCGCCTGCCCGGTGTCAGTGGCGCTCACACGCATGACGCCCAGGCGTTCGGTGCCCTTGATCAGCGGCGCCCAGCACAGGAACCGGCCCCGTGCGTCCCCGGAACCGATCACGGGCTGCCCGTATTGGAAGGCGCGGCCGGCCAGCGAGCCGTCGACCAGGTACTCCCGCTCCGCCTCCTGTTTGGCGTCCGCGCCGATGCCGGTCATCTCCCGCAGCACCTCCTGCTGCATGTCGGCCAGGTAGATCGCCACGTCCTCCAGATCGACCATGGCGGCGCACCGGTTCGCCTCCCGCGGGATGTCGTTGAAGGCGACCAGGTGGCTCGTGTCCAGCAGATTGAGGAGCATGGCGAGGACGTCCCCGTCTTCGTGAGCGCTCATATGTCGTGTCCCTCCGCACCGGGAACCGGCACACCCGGCGGCCGATCGCCTCGGACGACTGGTTTTCCAGAAGCGGAGGAACCAAACTCCCTCAGGAGCGGCGGAAGACCAGGTCGAAGATCGCCCGGCCGGCGGCGACGCCGCGGCGCTCGAATTTCGTCACCGGGCGGCGCTCGGGGCGCGGCGCGTAGCCCGCGGCGGTGTTCGCCATGCCGGGATCGGCCGTCAGCACGTCGAGCATCTGCTCGGCGTAGTCCTCGATGTCGGTGGCGCAGTGGAGGAGACCGCCGGGCCGCAGCAGTTCGCGCATCGTCGCCACGTGCGCGGGCTGGATGATCCTGCGTTTGTGGTGGCGTTTCTTGGGCCACGGGTCGGGGAAGTACACGCGGATCTCGTCGAGCGAGCCGGGTGCGATCCCGTGCCACAGCAGCGGCAGCGCGTCGCCCCGGTAGATGCGCACATTGTCGAGGCCGCGTTCTTCGGCGCGGGCCATGAGGTCGGCGACGCCCTGCGGGTAGACCTCGACGGCCAGGAGGTCGCGTCCACGGTCGGCCTCGGCCATCGCGGCGGCGGCCTCGCCGTTGCCCGAGCCGATCTCCAGCACGAGGGGGGCCTCGCGTCCGAACAGCGACGCCGGGTCGATCCTGCCGTCCTCGGGTTCCCAGGTCACGCCGTAGCGCGGCCACAGACGGGCCATGGCCTCGTCGTGGCGCGGTTTATTGCGGCCTTGACGGAAGTTGAACGTCAGGATGTGGCGGTGCTCGGTCTGCTCAGGCATAACCCGTCGAGCTTAGCCGGGGACTCGTAGGAGCGGCCGCGGACGCCGCCGGTGGAGTCGGGGCGCCGCGCCTCGGGTCGCGGCGGGTCTTCACGCGAGGGCAGCGTGCCGTTCTCGAACAGGAACGACTCGCGGCGTTCGCCGCTCTCATAGTCCTCCTCCTCGTAGTCGGCCCCGGGCTGCTCGGGCACGTACGTGGGCGGCCCCTCCTCGGGCTCTTCGGGTTCGGCGGTGAGCATGGCGCGCGCCGGGCGGGCGGCCTGGCCGTGCCGCAGGCGTTTGGCCCGGGCGCGCAAGAAGTACACGTAGGCGGTGAGGGCGGTGAGGGCGACGACGGCGCCGAACCAGAATCCGGGTCCGCCGACGACGACACCGAGCAGTTCGAAGAGTGTCAGGGCGATGAGCACGCAGAGGATGCGGCGGTGGCGTCGCCGCCACCATTCCGCCCGCATCGCCCGAAGCCTTGCCGTCTCACGCATCTGGGGGTCCTCGCCGGTCACCGACTGATCGGCTTCCAACCGTACCGACTCGCCTCGGCTTCTGCCGCGCCGCTCCCAGCCGGGAGGGGAGGCCGGGGCTGACGCCGGCAGCGGCGTCGGTGTCCGGTCAGGCTCGGCCGCGTCGTGGAGCGGGTGCGTGGCCGGCCGGTGCGCCTCGCGGGTGAGGACGTGGGAGTCGGAGGCGGCGCGGTCGGCGATCATGCGCTCGTCGGGGTCGTAGCGGCGCACCAGCGCCGGGGTCAGCGCGAGCAGGCTGGTGGCGACCAGCAGGGCCAACAGGACCGAAGCGGGCATGGCTCACCTCCCGGGTCGTTCACGAGTTCCGTGCGTTTTCCAACGGTACGCAATAGCCTGACAGTTTTCCGACAGTTGGCTGGAACGTCGCTGAGCATGGCATATACCGTCACTCTTGGTCACAAACAGATCACAATTCACGTACAGTTCGGCTATTCGTGCGCTTATTCCTGGAGTGTCCTATTTATAGGAATTATGTTTTCGCTTAGCCTCTAGGCACAACCCGAACCGTAGTCACTCGTTAACCCGATTGAGTCGCCGGACACCGCCCTCGCCATCCGGCGACGCGACACATCGACGAGCGACGAACCGAGCCCCCGCATCCCATGAGCTCGGCGCCACAAGGAAGGAGCACCGGCGCATCATGCCCGACGAACTCGCCGGAAGTCCCCGCAGCGTCGAATCCCGAGCACCCGACGCCCCCTCGGACCCCGAGCTCCTCGCCGCCACCCGCGAAGGCGACACCGCGGCCTATGCCGTCCTGTACGAGCGCCACGTCGCCGCCGCCCGCCGCCTCGCCCGCGTCCTCTCCAAAGACGCCGCAGGCGCCGACGACCTCGTCTCCGAGACCTTCGCGAAGCTCCTCCACACCCTCCGCGAAGGCCACGGCCCCGACCTGGCCTTTCGCCCCTACATGCTCCGCACCCTCCGCAACACCTTCTACGACCGCGTCCGGCGCGACTGGCGCGTCGAGTTCACCGACGACCTCACCGCCCTCGACGGCACCCTCGGCGCCGGCGAGCACATCGACCCCACGGTCGAGCGAGCCGTCGAGGGCGCCGAACGGCGCTACGCCGCCCTCGCATTCGGCAAACTCCCCGAACGCTGGCGCATGGTCCTGTGGCACACCGAAGTCGAAGAGGACACGCCGGCCCAGATCGCCGCCATGCTCGGCATGACCGCGAACGGCGTCGCCGCCCTCGCCTACCGTGCCCGCGAGAAGCTCCGCCAGAACTACCTCACCGAGCACGCCGCCGACTCCCCGCCCGAGACGTGCCGGTGGACCGTCGACCGGCTCGGCGCGCGGGTCCGCGGCAAACTCGGCACGCGCGATACCGCGACCGTCGACGAGCACCTCGACGGCTGCGTCTCATGCAGTCTGCTGTTCGCCGAACTCACCGAGCTCAACGCGGGACTGCGCCTCGTCCTCGCCCCCGTCGTCCTCGGCGGCGCCGCCGCCCCCTACCTCGCCGCCGGTGCGGTCTCGGCGGCCGGCGTCGCCGTCGGCGGCGTCCTCAGCGCGGCCACGGCGCCCTTCATCGCCGTCGGCAACTGGATCAGACGCGTCTTCCAGCACCTCGGCCTCAAAGGCTCCATCGCCGCCGGTGCAGCGGGAGCCGTGGCCCTCGCCCTCGTCGCGGCCCTCGCGCTCGCCCCCGAGGAACCCGCCGACGAGCCCCGGGCCGCACCCGATCCGCCCACCGCATCCGAACCTCGGCACCCGGCCGAGACCGAGGACACGGACCCGGCCGGCCGCGAGCCCGGCCCGAACGCACCCGGGCCCGTGCCCGAGGGCGAGGACCCGCCCGTCGAACCGGGCCCGGAAACCCCCGAGCCCGCCGCCGAACCCGATGATCCGGTCGGCCCGGCCCCCGACTACGGCATCGAACACGGCCTCGGCGACACCGGGCTCGTCGCCGGAGGCGAAGCCGTCCTGCCGATCCGCCTGGAGACGAGCCGGTCCGGCGGCGGATACGCGCCGCCCGCCCGCCACCTCCACGAGGCCGCCGACCCCGGCCTCTCCCGGCCGGCGGCCTGGGGGCAGGCCGCCACCGCAGACGTCAGCCTCGCGATCGTCCTGCCCGAGGGCGTCGTCCTCGCCGCTGAAACCGCCGAACCCGGCTGGCGCTGCGAGGCCGAGGGCACACGGGCCCTGTGCACCACCCGCGACATCGGCCGGACCGCCGTTGCCGATGTCCGCGTCGCCATCGCCG
>JAJYSW010000094.1 GCA_021793335.1 Actinomycetes bacterium | reverse complement strand
GATCAGATCGTCCAGGAGCGCCAGGCGCCCCGCGAGGAGTTCGGCGCCGTGCTCGGCCAGATGGGCGTCCCAGGCGTCGAGAGTGGCCAGCTCGGCGCTGCCGGGACCGCGCCCGCCGGTCTTCTTTGCGAGGTAGGCGGTGCGCAGGAGCATGTTGCGCTGTTTGAGGACCCGCTCGTAGTCGGCCTTGATGCCTGCGAAACGCGGGTAACGCGAGCACAGGAGTTCATCGAGGTAGCGGCGCCGCACCGAGGGCTCCCCGCGGACCAGGGCGAGGTCCTCGGGGGCGAACGCGACGGCCTTGAGCGCGCCGATGAGCTCGCGGGGGCGGGCCAGCGGGTGCTTGTTGAGGCGGGCGCGGTTGGACCGGCCCGGGACGATCGCCAGCTCGGCGAGCAGGCGGCGCGAGTCGCGGACGATCTCCGCGCGGATGACGGCCTGCTCGGCGCCGACCCGGACCAGCGGAGCGTCGTTCGCCACCCGGTGGGAGCGGAGCGTCGCGAGGTAGATCAGCGACTCGACCAGGTTCGTCTTGCCGTGCCCGTTGGGGCCCACCAAGATCGAAGGCCCCTCGTCGAGCGCTATCTGGGC
Organism: Actinomycetes bacterium; assembly: GCA_021793335.1. Taxonomy (GTDB): domain Bacteria; phylum Actinomycetota; class Actinomycetes; order Mycobacteriales; family Micromonosporaceae; genus Glycomyces. Next base: position 11,018 of record JAJYSW010000094.1, on the reverse strand, counting down.
GTGCGAGTAGGACCTGAAGTCGCCCAGTTGCAATTGCCGTACACGCACGCCACCCATTGTGCCGCCTTCGGTCCAGGCCGGTGCGACCGGATGCGAAAGCCGTGACGCGGCGTGCTCCTCGGCCGCCGCACCCGAGGAGCACGCCGCCGGTCGGCTTCGCGCGGCCCGCGACGAAAACCTCGGCACGGGCCGTTCTCGGGCCGCTGTCGGCCCATGGCGGCCGTCGTGTCGGTTTCACGGCGTAGCCGCCGCTATTCCGGTTTCACGGCGTGCCCGCCACTATTCCGGTTTCACGGCGTGCCCGCCGAATTGGCCCCGCAGTGCGGCGACGGCCTTCATGGCCGGGGAATCGTCCTCCCGGGAGGCGTAGCGGGCGAACAGGGAGTCGGCGATGGCCGGCAGCGGCACCCGCAACCGGATGGCCTCCTCGACCGTCCAGCGGCCCTCGCCGGAGTCCTCGACCCAGCCTCGGACCTTCGCCAACTCCGGGTCGTCGTCGAGCGCCCGATCGAGCAGATCGAGCAGCCAGGAGCGGATGACGGTGCCCGAACGCCAGGATTTGATGACCGCCGGGACGTCCTCGACCAGCTCGGACGCCTTCATGAGCTCGTAGCCCTCGGCGTAGGCCTCCATCATCGCGTACTCGATGCCGTTGTGCACCATCTTGGCGTAGTGCCCGGCCCCGACCCCGCCGGCGTGGACGAAGCCGTGCTCCCCCTCGGGCTTCAGTTCATCGAAGATCGGCATCAGGCGGTCGATATCGGCCGCCGCGCCGCCGACCATGAGCGCGTAGCCCTCACGAAAGCCCCAGACGCCCCCCGAAACGCCGACATCGACGTAGCCGATGCCGCGCTCGCCGAGCATCGCGGCGTGCTCGGCGTCGTCGGAGAAGCGGGAGTTGCCGCCGTCGACCACGAGATCGCCCTCGTCGAGCAGTTCGGCGAGTTCGGCGACGGTGGACCTGGTGGCCTCACCGGCCGGGACCATGATCCAGACCACCCTCGGGGCGTCGAGTGCCCGAACGAGCTCGGCCGGCGAGCCGACGTCGCTCTTGTCCGGATCACGGTCGTACCCGATGACCTCGTGCCCGGTCTCCAGGAGCCGCAACTTCATGTTGCCGCCCATCCTCCCGAGCCCGATCATGCCCAGTTGCATGCCGCGTCCTCCTCCAGAAGCTCAAGCGCCGTGCGCACTCCGACTTCGCGCTCGGCCCTCGACGAGACCGGCGAACCGCCGGCCGCCGAAGCGCCTCATGCGTCCCAACGCAATGGTTGCAGCATGTAGAGATACCCGTCATGGTTTGTGTCCGATTCCTCGTCTTCGGGCGCGGCCTCCCCGGTCATCACGACCGGCTTACCCAGCTCGTTCATCTTGAACGCGGTGACGGGCGCATCGACGACGGCGAGCCCGTCGAGCAGGTACGACGGGTTGAACGCGATCTTGCCGGGTTCGCCTTCGAAAGTGCAGTCCATCGCCTCGGACGCCTTGGCGTCCTCGGCGCCGCCGGCCTCGACCACGAGGCCGTCCTCGTCGAAGGACAGGCGGATCGGCGAGTTGCGGTCGCCGACGAGGGCGACGCGGCGGGCGACCTCGATGAGGTCGGCGGTCTTGACGCGCAGCACGGTGGCGTACGAGGTGGCCAGGAGACTGCGCAGCGGCGGCAGTTGGCCGTCGAGGACGCGCGAGGTGGTCTGGCGTCCGCCGGCGATGAAGCCGACCATGCCGGGAGCGCCGTCGGCGCCGGAGGGGACGGCGATGGTGACCGGGCCGGAGGACCCGCCGAAGGTGCGAGCGGTGTCGGCGAGGGCCTTGGCCGGGACCAGGACGGTGACGTCGACGTCGGATTCGTTCGGCGCCCATGCGGAGTCGCGGATGGCCATGCGGTAGCGGTCGGTGGCCAGCAGGCCGATGCCGCCGCCGGTCATCTCGATCTGGATGCCGGTCATCGTCGGGAGGGTCTCGTCCTTGCCGGCGGCGATGGCGGTCTGGGCGACGGCCTTGGCGAACTCATCGGCGTCGATCGTGCCGATGGCCTCGGGCATCTGCGGCAGGTTCGGGTAGTCCTCCAAGGGCATGGTCGGCAGGGTGAAACGCGCCGACCCGCAGGTGAGTTCGGCGTGGGGACCTTCGACGGTGAAGTCGACCGGTTTATTGGGGAGGGCCTTGACGATCTCGGCGAGCAGTTTGCCCGAGACCAGGGTCGTTCCGGCGGATTCGCCGGTGACGTCGACGGTGACGCGGGTGGAGATCTCGTAGTCGAAGCCCGAGATGGTCAGTGTGCCCTCTTCGACGGTCAGCCGGGCGCCGGCCAGTACGGGGACGGACGGCCGGGCCGGAAGGCTCTTGGCGGTCCATGAGACCGCATCGGCGAAGGTGTCCCGTTCAACTTGGAATTTCATGGGTGCTCGCTCCTTGTTTTGCTGATGCCTGGTTTTTCACAGCGCTATTACTAATGATCTCTCTATAGATATAACTGTCGTCGTAGTCGTCGCTGCTGTGGAAACTGTGGATAACGTGTCTTTTCGCTGCTAGTCAACGGTATCGACCTGTGGACGAGCTGTGGACAACCTGTGGATGAATCGGCAGGTTATCCACAGCCTCCGACGTTCTGGGAGTTTTCCACATTTCATCCACAGCTGTTTCCACAGGTTTTCCACAGGTTTTCCACAGGGTTGTACACAGGAGAAGTGCGAGTGGAATTCACACTATTGCTCCTTGTCCACACGTCGTCCACAGGTTGTCCACAGGAATCACGGGTTTTCCACAGGTTTTCCACAAGGTTGTCCACAGGCGCTCATTCGTCGGTGTGCTTCAGACGATTGGTCAATTCGGCGATTTGGTTATAAAGCGCCCGCCGTTCGGCCATCTGCTTGCGGATCTTCTTATTGGCGTGCATGACGGTGGTGTGATCCCTGCCGCCGAACGCCTGACCGATGCGCGGCAGCGACATGTCGGTGAGCTCCCGGCACAGGTACATGGCCACCTGGCGGGCGTTGACCAGCACGCGCGAACGCGAGTTGCCCTTGAGATCGGCGATCGGCACGCCGAAGTACTCGGCGGTGGCCTGCATGATCTGCTCGACGGTCACCTCGGGCGTCTGCCCGCCCTCGGGGATGAAGTCGTGCAGGACCTCCTCGGCCAGGCCGAGGTCCACGGGTTTGCGGTTCAGGCTCGCGTAGGCCGTGACCCGGATGAGCGCGCCCTCCAGTTCGCGGATGGAGTGGTGGATCTGCGAGGCGATGAACTCCACCGCGTCGGTCGGCACGTTCAGATCGTCCTGGACGGCCTTCTTGCGCAGGATCGCGATCCGCGTCTCCAGGTCGGGCGGCTGGATGTCGGCCAAGAGACCCCACTCGAAGCGGGTCCGCAGCCGGTCTTCGAGCGTCTGGAGCTGCTTGGGCGAGCGGTCCGAGGAGATCACCAGCTGCTTATTGGCGTTGTGCAGCGCGTTGAAAGTGTGGAAGAACTCCTCTTGGGTGCGCTCGCGGTCCATCAGGAACTGAATATCGTCGATCAAAAGGATGTCGACGTCCCGGTAGCGGCGCTGGAACGCCTGCTGCCTGCGGTCCGAGAGCGAGTTGATGAAGTCGTTGGTGAATTCCTCGGTGGTCACATAGCGCACCGAGGCGGCGGTGCCCAGATCGTGCGCGTAGTGCCCGACCGCATGGAGCAGGTGCGTCTTGCCCAGGCCCGAGCCGCCGTAGATGAACAGCGGGTTGTACGCCTTGGCGGGGGCCTCGGCGACCGCGAAGGCCGCGGCGTGCGCGAAGCGATTGGACGAACCGATGACGAACGTGTCGAAGTTATAGCGCGGGTTCAGGCGCCCGACGCCGTCCGCGGCCACCGGAGCCGAAGCGGGTTTAGTGCCCCTGGAGACGCCGCCGCGACGCTCGGGATCGGGGTCGGCCGTGGGCGGCGGGGCCACCGGAGGGAAGTAGTTGTACGGCTCGGCGGCCCCCGCCGGACGCCGGGACCGGTCGGATTCGGTCGAGGCCGGCGGCGCGGAGGTGGGCGATGCGGGCTGCGCCGAGGTATCGGAGTGCGGCTGCTCGGAGGCGGTGGGAGCGACGTCCGCCGCGGAGCCGTCGCCGTGGTCGGGGGCCGCACGTTCCGATTCGGAGCCGCGCAGGCGCCGTTCGCCGGCACGGAACGCCTCGGTGTCGAACAGGCTCGGCGGGTTCGCCGGAGACGCCTGATGCGGTACGCCGCCGGCCTTCGGTGGCGGCGGGATCGCTGCGGGTTCGATCCGCGGCATCTCGAAGATGAGCGTGTCATCGGTTTCGGGCGGACGCGCCGAAGCCGGTTCGGCGGGGGCCTCGCCGGAGTTGTCCTGCATGGTGACCGCAATCTGCGTCGGCTGCCCGAAACACCGCGACAGCGAGGCGCTGATCGGGTCGCGCAGCTTCGATTCGAACGCCGCGCGAGCGAACTTATTCGGCGCCGCGATGATGAAGGTCCCGTTCACCGCCACCACCGGCTGCGACAACCGCATCCACGCCTGTTGCTGGCGGGTCAGCACCGACGCCTCGGTCAGCTCGGCTGTCACGGCCGACCAGACTGCGGCCAGATCTTGGTCGGTCACCTTCGCCATCCCTCATCACGATCGTTGACGTCGGCGCGAGTGCCGACGCAGTACTCATATACGTCTTCGCGAGCGTCGACGTGGTGCTCGCGCATGTCGCAGCAGTTCCACGTGCCCGCGCTCTCGCGCGGTACGCCCGCATGTCTTCGCGAGCTTCGACATGTGTGCACTAGACTGGTGCTTCCGAGCGTCCGCTTCCAGGAGCTCGGAACTCCCACTTCCACACCGGCTCGGGCGGCTGTTCCGCAGCGTGCCTAAAGCAGTTTTCCACAGGTTATCCACAGGCTCTCACCTGGCCTGTGCACATGGGCGACTCAGGGACATGCTACTTGAAACATGCCTATGACCTGCGGTTTCTTTTTCTCCGCGTGGCTATTGCCTTGCGGCGGCGCTGAACGCGTCCACCGCTCGCACAAAGTTATCCACAGGCGGCCCATCCGTGCTGCGCACAGCCGTCCGAAGCGGCTGTGCACAGCCCCGTCCACGCTTCGCGCACCCCCGGCGGTCACACCCCGGGCCGCCGGTGGCGGCCGGGCCCCCGACCCGAGTAGCATGATCGAGTTGCCCTGTGGTCCAGAGGGGCATGCCACACCCACCGTCCGCGGTCGAAGCGGTACATGAAAGCCCTGCTAGGCTGTCTGCTGCGTCCCGCAGTAGGACTGGGACGGTCACATGACTCGTAATGGGAGAAATCCGACGTGAGCAAGCGCACCTACCAGCCGAACAACCGCCGTCGCAAGCGCACCCACGGCTTCCGGCTGCGCATGCGCACCCGTGCCGGGCGCGCCATCATCAACGCTCGTCGCCGCAAGGGGCGCAAGAGCCTGACCGTCTGACCGGCCGAGCGCTTGCCGCCTCGCCGGACCGCCGCTCGCGAGCTTCGCCGTCGGTCGCTTTCGCGGCACTGGAGCTCGCCGTGGGGAGAGTGAACCAAGTGCTTCCAATCGACGCACGCATTCGCCGCAGCCGGGACTTCAACTCGGTGTTGAGACGAGGCCGCAGGGCCGCTCGCGGCGGCGTCGTCGTCCATTGGGCGTGCGCCGGTGAGGCGAGACACGCCACCCCATCGAATGCAGCACCGTCCGATGCCGAGGAGCCTCCTCCGGCACGGGCGGGTTTCGTTGTTTCCAAGGCCGTCGGCAACGCCGTCGTCCGCAACAAGGTGAAGCGGCGACTCCGCCACGCGGTCGCCGAGCAGATGCGGAGCTGGCCCGCCGGAACCGACGTGGTCGTGCGCGCCACGCCGAAAGCGGCCGGCCGCGACTTCGCTCGACTGAACCGGGATCTGGCCGAAGCCGTGGCCCGGGCGCGAGGCGGCAGGCCCCGCGGGCCCGAACGCGAGACCGCCCCGGGCGACCCGTCATGAGGGGCCTGTGATGGGCGGTTCCCTCGCGACCGCCGTGACCTGGGTGGTGAGCCGACCCATCGTCGCGTACCGTCGGTGGATAAGCCCGGCCATACCGGACCGGTGCCGTTTCCACCCCACTTGCAGCGCGTATACCCTCGAAGCGCTGTCCGGGCACGGCCCTGTACGTGGCCTATGGTTGAGCCTGCGGCGACTGGGGCGGTGCCACCCCTTCCACCCCGGGGGATACGACCCGGTGCCGCCTCCACGGGGGAGCTCAGACACGGCTCACGAGCTTCACCGCAACGCCCCGCGAGCCGTACACGAACCATCTATTGGTATTGAGACGACTGGAGTCCGCCAGTGACCTTGCACTGGATCTACATCGGCGTGTCGTGGCTGCTGCTGCGATGGCATGACCTGTGGCGCAGCGTATTCGGCGAGGGCCACGAGTTCCTCTCCACCGACTGGGCGTGGGTGCTCGCGATCATCGGGGTGGTCATCACGCTGCGCGTGGTCCTCTTCCCGCTGTTCGTGAAGCAGATCCGCTCACAGCGGGCGATGCAGAAACTGGCGCCGGAGATCAAGGCGCTCCAGGAGCGGTACAAGGGCGACCGCGAGACGCTTCAGCGCGAGACGCTGGAGCTCTACCGCAAGGAAAAGGCCAATCCCCTCATGGGTTGCCTGCCGATCCTGATTCAGGCTCCGGTCTTCCTAGGGCTGTTCTGGGTCTTGCGCCGCCCCGACCCGCACCAGACGCTGAACACCACCGAGTACTTCTGGAGCGGCATCAACGACGGCCAGTACTCGGACTGGAACTCCTATATCAACGCGGACCTGTTCGGCGCCCCCTTCTGGAGCACCTTCACGACCGGCAGCGCCGATCTGGTGGCGGTCGGCTCCTCGCAGACGAACGTCAAGATCGTGGCCGGCATCTTCATCACGCTCATGATCCTCACGACGTACCTGACGACCCGTCAGATGATCCTCAAGACCGGCTGGTCCGAGGACGCCAACCAGCGCATGATCCAGAAGGTGATGCTCTACGGCATCCCGGTGATCATGATCTTCTCCGGCGGTATCTTCCCTGTCGCCGTGATCATCTACTGGACGATCAACAACCTGTTCTCGCTGGCGCAGCAGCAGTATGTGCTGCGCAAGTACCCGCCGCCGCAGCAGAACTCCGCCAATAAGCCCCCGAAGCCGGGCAGCAAGGCGCACGAGCAGATGATGCAGGAGCAGCAGGAGGCCGAGGAGCGTCGGAAGTCGCTGGCTCCCAAGCCGGGCCAGAAGCCGAAGCAGTCCAAGGCCCCGCAGGGCAAGAGCGGCGACTCGACGCCGGTCAACAACAATGCCAGGCAGGGCGGCCCCGGCGCCGGCAAGAACCTCTCGCGGGCGGAGCGCATCGCGCGGGCCAAGAAGGTCAGCGGCGCGCCACATGCCGGGGGCAAGAAAAAAGGCAAGGGGGGCGGCTCCCGGGCCGCGTAAGCCGTTTGGCATCAGCCATGATGGGGCAAACTAGGCTTATAACTAGTGATAGGACGTAGTGAACGATTATGGGAGCAACGGTGCGGGAGGACGAGGTGGCCTCCGAAGACGAACTGTTCGAACAAAGTGAAGTAGCGGCCGACTACATGGAAGGCCTGCTGGACATCCTGGACCTCGACGGCGATATCGATGAACTGGTGGTCGGCGATCGCCCGCAGGTCGAGATCGTGGGCGAGGACCTCGGTAACCTGGTCGGGCCGAAGGGGCAGACCCTGGAGGCGCTGCAGGAGCTGTGCCGCCTCGCTGTGTACCGCAAGATCGGTGAGCACTCCCGGCTGATGCTGGACATCGGCGGCTACCGTGCGGGCCGGCGCAAGAAACTGGCTGAGCTGGCCGAGCGGACCGCGAGGAAGGTCATCGAGACCGGCGAAGCAGTGAAGCTCGAACCGATGAGCGCCTTCGAACGGAAGTGCGTCCACGACGTCATCAACGCGACCGCGGGTGTGGAGAGCGAATCCGAAGGCGCCGAGCCGCGCCGCCGGATCGTGGTCAGCCCCGAGGAGTAGTCGCTGTGCGATGCGGGTTTCGCCGATCGCGGAACCCGCACGGGCAGCGGATCTGATGACGGAGAAGAGACGAAGCGAACTGATGACACAAGAGCCCATGAGCTCTGAAGATGTCGAGGCCAATGTTTCACGTGAAACATTGGCCTCTGTCTTCGGCGATGAAGAGTGCCTCCGGCAGGCCGAGGATTACGTTGGACTGCTGCGCACCGCCGGCATCGAGCGTGGCCTGATCGGCCCGCGAGAGGTGCCGCGGCTGTGGGGGCGTCACGTGCTCAACAGTGCGGTGATCGGTGAGTTGATCCCTCCCGACGCGGACGTGATCGATGTCGGCTCGGGCGCGGGCTTGCCGGGTATCCCATTGGCGCTGGCGCGGCCCGATGTATGGGTGACTTTGGTGGAGCCGATGCAACGCCGTGTCGATTTCTTGGAAGAAGTCGTGGAGGCCCTCGGCATTGCCAATGTGGAAGTGCTCAGGGCTAGAGCCGAAGAAGTGGACCCGAAGGGCCGGGCGGACGTGGTGGTGTCCCGGGCGGTGGCGCCTTTGGGCAAGCTGGCGCGCTGGTGCCTGCCCTTGGCCCGTGTGGGCGGCGTGATGCTGGCGATCAAGGGCCGGAGCGCGGCCGAGGAGATCCAGCGGGACGCGCGGCAGATACGGTCTGCCGGTGGCGCTAAGGCCGCCGTGGAGACGTGCGGTCAGAAGAAACTCGACGAGCCGGTGTTCACCGTCCCGACAACAGTGGTGCGGATCGAGCGGGTCCGATAGCGAGCGGGTGCGGCCCGGTCGGTTCGCGGTGAGCGATCGGGAACGCCGGCCGGCTCACTGGTCGACCCTTGGCCGGGCTCATGGCCGGATGCGGGGGTTCCGGTCCTGAGGGGCGGCATCGTCCGGACCGGCCGAGGGGCTTGGATTGCGGTGGAGGATCAAGACCGCGCCACGTTCGTCATTCGAGTGGTTCGGTGTGTCAGCAGCCCGGTGTGCCAGCAGTGCAGTGTTCTCGCCGGCAGTTCGGTGCAGTGCGGCTCGATGCAGCGTGATGACGGCACTGCACCGATAGTGCAGGGGTCTCGACGGCTTTATGCACTCGAACTTCGGGGCATTGGTGCTTCAAAGCGGCGGCAGGCAGCCGGGAGTACCCGCTGCACCCTTCCTGCGCTTGTCGTCCGAGGATTCACGAGCCGGGGGGACTCGAACAGCGGTACCGACGGGTTTCACCCTGTTGGGCTAATGTATGGCTCGTAAGGTTCCTCAAAACGGGGCCGATGTTTCACGTGAAACATCTGGCCCGTAATCTGTGGCGGTGAACGTGCGCGACCCCCTTCCCCCCGAAGATCGTGAACACCAGAATGCTTTCAGCGGCGATACCCCGGCCGAACGTCGCATCAGGAACGTTCTCGACGCTGCGGTGAGCGAGGAGAACCCGGCCCCGACTCCTCGGCGACGCCGATACCGAGAAACTTCTCAGTCGCCGGGTGGCGAAGCACAGCGCTACGGGTCCGCTGGGTCAGAATCGGTCTCTAGGGAGACCGGCCCGAGCTACGGCTATGCGGCTGGAGGCACTGACCCGGTCTTCCGCAGTCAGAACGATCTGTCGAACGATGGCGGGGAACGGGACGGGATGCGCAGATCCACAACGCAACGAGGCAAGTCCGGGCGTCACAAAGCTTCGGAGGCCGCAGCCGACAGTACCGGGCGTCGGTCGGGCAAGAGGTCGGCCGCCTCGCGTGCGCTCGATGCGGAGGCGACCACGGCGGTGGGCGGCTCTGATACCGAAGTCGGCACGCAGGAGCACAGCGATGAGATTCCTCAGCAGACGAATCCGCTTGAGGACGATCTCCCGCTCGCCCGTGAGGCGCAGCGAGCCGTCAGGGTCCTGAACCCGGCAGGCGCCGTCACCATGCCGCGGCCGCCACGGCGGCGCGTGTTCGCGGTGGCGAACCAGAAAGGCGGTGTCGGCAAGACCACGAGTGCCGTCAACCTCGCGGTCGCCTTGGCGCTTCACGGCAACCGCGTCATGGTCATCGATCTCGACCCTCAGGGCAATGCCTCGACCGGGCTCGGCGTCGAACACGGTGCGGGCACTCCCAGTGTGTACGAGGCGCTCGTGGACGGCACACCGCTTGAGGACATCGCGCAGCGCGTCGAGGGCATTCCTTCGCTGTACTGCATTCCGGCGACCATCGATCTCGCCGGTGCCGAAGTGGAACTGGTGAACGTCGTCGCCCGCGAAGCTCGGCTTCAGAAGAGCATCGCGGCCTATGCGGATGAGCTCGATTATATTTTCATCGACTGTCCTCCTTCGCTGGGCCTGCTCACCGTCAACGCGCTCGTCGCCGCTGAAGAGGTGCTCATCCCGATTCAGTGCGAGTACTACGCGCTTGAGGGGCTGGGGCAGCTGCTCCGGAACATCGAGCTCGTCAAGGCCCACTTGAACGGCCGTCTGCGCGTGTCGACGATTCTGCTCACGATGTACGACAAGCGCACCAAGCTCGCCGATCAGGTGGAGCGGGAGGTCCGCGGGCACTTCAGTGAGATCGTGCTCGACGCGGTGGTACCGCGTAGCGTCCGCGTCTCGGAGGCCCCCGGCTACGGCCAGTCGATCATGACGTACGACCCCGGTTCACGAGGGGCGACGAGTTATTTCGAAGCGGCCGAGGAAATAGCTCGGAGAGGCGCGAAGCTGAGTCCCCGGCGTGCGGGACAGCAGAAAGAGAAGGGCGGGAACTAGTCGATGGCAGCGACGAAACGGGGAGGGCTCGGTCGTGGGCTTGGGGCACTGATCCCGACCGGACTGGCCGAGAGCACGACGACTGAAGTCGATGAGATCGATGAGGAGCCGCTCAGATCGAACGGTGCGCCCCGGCAGGCGATCCCCGGTGACCGCGATGTTTCACGTGAAACAACACCCGTGACGGCCGCTGATGTTTCACGTGAAACGCCGAGCCTTGCGGAGGCGGACGCCGGTTTGGTGCCCGTTCCCGGAGCGAGCTTCCAGTTGATCCAGATCGATGAGATCGCGACCAATCCGAAGCAGCCGCG
>JAJYSW010000093.1 GCA_021793335.1 Actinomycetes bacterium | reverse complement strand
CCTGGACGAGTCGGACGTCACCGACGTCGCCTCGACGCTGATCGTCGCCGACCTCCAGCGCTCGGTCGTGTTCTACACGGAGGCGCTGGGGCTCCGCATCGTCGACCGCACCGAGGAGGCGGCGGTGCTGGAGGCCGGGTTCGGGAAGATCCTGCTGTGGGAGCGGCCCGATGCACCGCCCGGCGAGGCCGGCATCATGCACCTGACCTTCGAAGTGGGGGACCTCGACACCGCGTTCGAGCAGATGAACGAGGCCGGGGTGGAGTTCCTGCACATGCCGCGCACGGCGCTGCTGGGGCAGAACTACGAGCTGCGCGCCGCCTCGTTCCGCGATCCCGACGGCCACGGCCTGGCCATCACCGAGCACCGGGAGCGTTGAGACCGGTGCCGGGACCGACTCATTCCGCGGTCCGTCCCGGAGCCCACAGTTCGTATACGAGGCACTGGACCGCCAGGTCCGGCACAACGGTCTCGCGTTCCACCGCCATGCCGAGCTTCTCGGCGACACGGGCCGAGGCGGTGTTGCCGCGGTAGACGCATGAGACCAGGCGATCCATGCCGATGTCCTCGAAGGCGAACCGGATCACCTCGCGGGCCGCTTCGGGCGCGTAGCCGTGTCCCCAGTGGCGGCGGCCGATGCGCCAGCCCACTTCGACGGCCGGCAGGATCTCGGGCAGGAACTCCGGCACGGCGAGCACGATGCAGCCGATGAACTCGCCGGTGTCGGCGAGTTCGACGGCGAACGTGCCCCAGCCCCGCTCCTGCCAGTGGCGCATCATCTCTTCGGTCCGGGCGCGGGTGCGCTCCAGCGTGCGCGGGCGACCGTCGCCGACATAACGCATGACCTCGGGGTCGGCGTTGATCGCGGCGAGGGGCGCGACGTCCTCATCGCAGAGCGGGCGCAGCCCGAGGCGTTCGGTGTGCAGACGGATCATCGTTTCGGTGGTTTGGCCAACTGGATCTTGACATGCCAACAGTAGCCCCACACGAGGGCGAACACGAGGCCCGCGGCGCCGAGCGCCCAGTGGATCGGCCAGCACGCGATCAGCACGAGCTGGACGACAGCGCCTGCGGGCCATACCCATGGCCGCCGGGCCAGGCCCGCGAGGGCGATGCAGGCGACGGTCAGCACGAGGACCACCACGGTCGCGAACGTCGCGTCGTCGAGGAGCATCCGCATCGGGACGATCGCCAGCAGCAGCGACAGGGCCTCGAAGCCCATCGCCATCGCGGCCAGGCCCCGCGCGGCCCGCTCAGGGGCGCGCAGACCGGAAGACTGGTCAGCCACGGCGGCCCACCAGGAGTCTCCTGGCGTCGGCGACGGTGAAGACCGAGCCGGTGATCAGGACGCCGCCGCCGCTCTCGTAAATGTCCTCGGCCTCCTCGGCCAATTCGATGCCGCGCGTGATCGCGTCGGCCAGGTGCGGCACGACCACGACCCGTCCGTCGCCGAAGATCTCCGCGGCGGTCTTCGCGAGCGTCGCCGCGGGCATGGCCCGGTCGGAACTCGGCCTCGTGACGACGATCTCGTCGACGATCGGTTCCAGCAGTTCGAGCATGTGGTCGACCTCCTTGTCGGCGAGCATGCCGACGACGGCCACGAGTTTGCGGAAGTTGAACTCCTCGCCGAGGGACGCCGTCATGGCCTCCATGCCGGCGGGGTTGTGGGCGGCATCGAGGATGACCGTCGGCGCGGTGCGCACGACTTCGAGCCGCCCCGGTGAGGCGAAGTCCGCGAACGCCTCGCCGACGACTCCGGCGTCGAGGGTCTTCGGCTCGCCCGCGCCGAGGAGGACCTCGACCGCGGCGAGCGCGAGCGCGGCGTTGTGGGCCTGGTACTCGCCGTGGAGCGGCAGGAACAGGTCCTCGTAGCGGGCCGCTCTGGTCTCGATGGTGACCAGTTGGCCGCCGACGGCGACGTCCCGGGAGGTCACCTCGAAGCCGCGGCCCTCGGCGACGAGGCTCGCACCGACCGCTTTGGCCCGGCGCAGCAGCGGCTCCATCGCCGAACGCTCCTGTTCGGCGGTCACGAGTGTGGCTCCGTCGTGGATGATTCCGGCCTTCATGGCCGCGATCTCGGCGAGAGTGTCGCCGAGCCACTTGGTGTGGTCGATCGCGATGGGGCTGATGACGGCGACTTCGGCGCCGAGGATGTTCGTCGAGTCGGTCGCTCCGCCGAGGCCGACTTCGACGATGCCGACGTCGATCGGCGTGTCGGCGAACGCGCCCATGGCGAGCGCGACGGTCATCTCGAAGTAGGTCAGGGACTCCTCGGAGCCGCCGTCGACGAGCTCGGCGAGCGGTGCGACTTCGCGGTACACCTCGGCGAGCCGGTCGGCGGCGATCGGCTCGCCGTCGATGCAGATCCGTTCGGTGACGTCGTTCAAGTGCGGGGAGGTGAACATCCCGGTGCGCAGATTGTGCCCGCGTAGGAGCCGTTCGATCATCCGGGTGGTCGAGGTCTTGCCGTTGGTGCCGGTGACGTGCACGGCCCGGAAGGCGCGCTGCGGTTCGCCCATGAGGTCGAGCAGCGCCTTGATGCGGTCGAGCGTGAAGTCCCAGCGGGAGAAGCCGCGGGATTCGAGCGCGGCTTCGACCTGCGCGAGTTCTGCGTTCAACGTGTGGTCCCCCATTCTCGGCCGTGCCAGCGGCCGCCGAGCCGAGCCGTGGACCGGCTCGGCTCGGCGGCCGCCTTCGGCGTGTACGTCTAGCTCAGCCGTTCGAGCTGCGCGGTGATGCGCGCGATGTCGGCCTCGGCGGTGGCCTTGCGGACGCGGATCTTCTCGACCACGGCCTCGGGGGCCTTGGCGAGGAACGCCTCGTTGCCGAGTTTCTTCGTGGTGCCGTCGAGTTCCTTCTCGGCGGCCTTGAGGGCCTTTTCGAGGCGGGCCCGCTCGGCGGCGACGTCGATCGCGCCGGAGGTGTCGAGCGCGACCGTGACATGCTCGGACACGGCCAGTTCGGCGGTGGGCGCGAAGTCCTCGCCCGGGGCGTCGAGACGGACCAGGGCGCGGATGAGCGGTTCCTGGCCCGCCAGTCCGGCCTCGTCGAGGCCGGTCAGGGTCGCGGCCACGGCCTGGCTGGGTTTGACGCCCTGCCCGTCGCGGAAACGGCGGACCTCGACCACGAGGTGCTGGAGGGCCGTCACGAGGCGTTCGGCCTCGTCGTCGGCTCCGGCGGCGGTGGGCCAGGCGGCGACGGTGAGCGATTCGCCGCGGGACTGGCCGCCGGTGAGCGAGAGCCACAGTTCCTCGGTGACGAACGGGATGACCGGGTGCAGCAGGCGCAGCAGCTGATCGAACACGTGGCCGATGACACGGCGGGTGTCGTCGGCGGCGGGGCCGCCTTCTGCCAGGACCGGCTTGGTCAGTTCGAGGTACCAGTCGAACACGTCGTCCCACGCGAAGTGGTAGAGCGCATCCATGGCCTTGGCGAACTCGTACTCTTCGAGGAGGGCGTCGACGGCCTCGACGGTGCGCGACAGGCGCGAGAGCACCCACCGGTCGATCAACGAGGGCGCTTCGGGCAGGTCGCCGCCGACGGTGGCGCCGCTGAGCGCCGCGAACCGGGTGCCGTTCCACAGCTTATTGCAGAAGTTCCGGCTGATCTCGGCCAGCTCGATCGAGGCGACGTTGTCGCTGCCGGGCTGGGCGTCGCGGGCGAGCATGAACCGCAGGGCATCGGCCCCGTAGGTGTCGACCACTTCGAGCGGGTCGATGCCGTTGCCCGCGGACTTCGACATCTTCCTGCCGGCCTTGTCCCGGATGAGGCCATGGAGGTAGACCTCGGCGAACGGCGCTCGGCCCATCGCGTAGGTCCCGAACATCATCATGCGCACGACCCAGAAGAAGATGATGTCCTGGCCGGTGATAAGCGAGGCGGTCGGATAGAACTTCTCGAGCGCGGGCGTGTCCTCGGGCCAGCCGAGCGTCGAGAACGGCCACAGGGCCGAGGAGAACCACGTGTCGAGCACGTCGGGGTCCTGGACGTAGCCTTCGGGAGCGGTCTCGCCGGGGCCGACGCAGACCTGTTCGCCGTTCGGGCCGTACCAGATGGGGATGCGGTGGCCCCACCACAGCTGGCGTGAGATGCACCAGTCGAGCAGGTTGTCCACCCACGAGAAGTAGCGTTTCTCCATCTCGGGCGGGTAGATCTTCGTCTCGCCGGAGCGGACGGCGTCACCGGACGCCTTCGCGAGCGGCGCGACCTTCACGAACCACTGCTTGGACAGTCGCGGCTCCACGGCCGTGTCGCAGCGGTCGCAGTGGCCGACGGCGTGCATATAGGGACGCTCTTCGGCCACGATGCGGCCGTCGGCCCGCAGGGCCGCGGCGATGGCGCTGCGCGCCTCGAAGCGGTCGAGTCCTTCGAAGGGGCCGTGGGCGGTGATGGTGCCGCGTTCGTCCATGATGAGCGGCGCTTCCAGGCCGTGGCGCTGCCCGATCGCGAAGTCGTTGGGGTCGTGTGCGGGCGTCACCTTGACCGCGCCGGTGCCGAACTCGGGATCGACGTGCTCGTCGGCGACGATGGGGATGCGCCGCCCGGTGAAGGGCAGTTCGACGGTCGTGCCGATCAGGTGGGTGTAGCGCTCGTCGTCGGGGTGGACGGCCACGGCCGTGTCGCCGAGCATCGTCTCCAGACGGGTCGTGGCGACCACGATGGACTCATCGCCCTCGCCGTAGCGCATGGACACGAGTTCCCCGGCGTCGTCGGAGTGCTCCACCTCGATGTCGGAGAGGGCGGTCATGCACCGCGGGCACCAGTTGATGATGCGCTCGGCACGGTAGATCAGCTCGTCGTCGTAAAGCTGCTTGAAGATCCTCTGGACCGCTTCGGAGAGCCCTGCATCGAGCGTGAACCGCTCGCGGTCCCAGTCGACGCCGTCGCCGAGCTTCTGCATCTGCGCGGTGATGCGCTCGTGGTAGACGTCCTTCCACTCCCAGACGCGTTCGATGAACGCTTCGCGTCCCAGGTCGTGGCGGGACAGGCCCTCGGCGTCGGCGAGCTCGCGCTCGACGACGTTCTGGGTGGCGATGCCCGCGTGGTCGGTGCCGGGCAGGAACAGGGCCTCTTTGCCCCTCATGCGTTCGCGGCGCACCATGGCGTCGATGAGCGTGTGGTTGAGCGCGTGCCCCAAGTGGAGCTGCCCGGTCACGTTCGGCGGGGGGATCACGATGCAGTAGGGGTCGCGGCCCGAGTCGTCGGCGGCCTTGAAGCGGCCGTCCGCTACCCACTCCGCGTAGCGTCGCGCCTCTACCTCTGCGGGCGCGTACGTCTTCGACAGGTGGGTTTCGCGGATCGGTGGCTGCTTCGCTGTATCGGTCACCCCTCAAGTGTAAAGAGGCCGCCGCGCGGAAGTCGACGCGGTTTGGCCGGTGTCGGCCAGACCGCGTTCGGGGCCTGCGGCGGCCTCGGCGGATCAGCGCCCTCGGTCCCCGCCCGTCTCGCGGTCACCGTCGTCGGCATCGGCGTCGGCATCGCCGCGGAGGACGCGGCGAGCCGCCGCGGCGACGTCGATGCGGCCTTCGGCCACCTCGGCCGCCAAGGACTCGGGGAACGTGTGGCGACGCCTGAGTTCGGCGTCGACGGTCGCGCGGATCTCGGCGGCGGCGCGGTCGCGCCTTTTGGCGGCGAGCCGGTCGGCGTCCGAGAGCCAGTCGCGGTGCTCGGCGATCGCCGCGACGAGTTCGTCGACGCCCTCGCCGGTGTGGGCGACGGTCTTGCAGATCGGCTGGCGCCATTCGCCCGGTTCGCGTTTGGCCAGGGACATCATGGCGCGCAGATCGCGCACGGCCGCGTCGGCGCCGGGCCGGTCGGCCTTATTGACGACGTAGACGTCGGCGATCTCGACGACGCCGGCCTTGACCGCCTGGATGGCGTCGCCCATGCCGGGGGCCAGCAGCAGGAGGGTGGTGTCGGCGAGACCGGCGATCTCGACTTCGACCTGGCCGACGCCGACGGTCTCGACGAGGACCACGTCGAAGTCGAGGCCTTCGAGCAGGCGCACGGCCGCGCCGGTGGTGGCGGTGAGGCCGCCGAGGTGGCCGCGGGTGGCCACCGAGCGGATGTAGACGCCCTCGTCGAGCGCGTGGTCGGCCATGCGGACCCGGTCGCCGAGGATCGCGCCGCCGCTGAAGGGGCTGGACGGGTCGATGGCGAGGACGGCGACGCGCAGTCCGGTCTGGCGCCAGGCGCCGATGAGCGCGGAGACGAGCGTGGATTTGCCGACGCCGGGAGAACCGGTGACGCCGACGACGGTGGCCGTGGTCGGCGGTCGTCCCCGAGGCGCCGCGCCGCCGGTGAGGGCGGCGGCGATAGCGGCCGCGTCCTCGGTGTGGTTCTCGACGGCGGTGATGAGGCGGGCCACGGCCCGGCGGTCGCCCGCGCGGGCCGCGGCCACGGTGTCGTCGATCCGCATCAGGCGCCCTGGAGCACGATCGCGTCGCCTTGGCCGCCGCCGCCGCACAGACCGGCGGCGCCGAGGCGGCCGGGGGCCAGTTGGCGGGCCAGGGTCTGGACCAGTCGGGCGCCGGAGGCTCCGATCGGGTGGCCGAGGGCGATCGCGCCGCCGTCGGGGTTGACGCGGTCGAGATCGACCCCGAGCGAGGCCGCCGAGGAGAGGACGACGGCGGCGAACGCCTCGTTGATCTCGATGATGTCGAGTTCGGCGACGGTGCGGCCCAGTGGCGCCAGTGCCGCGTCGATGGCGTTCGCGGGTTGGTCGAGCAGGGAGTTGTCGGGGCCGGCGACGGTGCCGTAGCCGAGGATCTCTGCGGTGTAGGCCCAGCCGTTGGCTTCGGCGACGGACTTGCGGGCGAGTACGAGCGCCGAGGCGCCGTCGGAGATCTGCGAGGCGGTGGCGGCGGTGATGGTGCCGTTCTCGGTGAACGCCGGGCGGAGCCGTGCGAGCGTCTCGGGCGTGGAATCGGGCCGGATGCCCTCGTCGGCGTCGACCGGGCCGCGTCGGGTCTCGACGGGCGTGATCTCTTCGGCGAGGCGGTCGAGCGCCTTGGCCGCCCGCCGGTGGCTGTCGGCGGCGAAGGCGTCTTGAGCGGCCCGGGTGAGGTCTTTGCCGACCAGGTGGCGTTCGGTGGACTCGCCCATGGAGATGCCGTCGTAGGCGTCGGTGAGTCCGTCGTGGGCGAGGTGGTCGACGAGGGCGGCGTCACCGTATTTGAAGCCGCGGCGGGAACCGGGCAGCAGGTGCGGGGCGCGGCTCATGGACTCCATGCCCCCGGCGACGATGACATCGGCGGCGCCGCCGCGCAAGAGCTGGTCGGACAGGCCGATGGCGCTCATGCCTGACAGGCAGACCTTGTTGATCGACAGGGACGGCACGCGCATGGGCAGTCCCGCGGCGACGGCGGCCTGGCGGGCCGGGTTCTGGCCGCATCCGGCGGGCAGGACCTGACCGAGGACGACCTGGTCGACCAGGTCGGCGCTCAGTCCGGCGCGTTCGATCGCGGCGCTGATCGCGGCCCCGGCCAGATCGGTGGCGGGTACCTCGGCCAGGGCTCCGCCCAGCCGCCCGATGGGTGTGCGGGCGGCGGCGAGGATGACGGTGCTGTCGTTCATACGGACCTCCGTTGGTCGAATACCCTCGATGGTATGACGTTTGCGGACGGAATCGGTTTGCGGCGCATCGACCACGTGGGCGTGGCGGTGCCGGATCTCGACGGGGCGGTCGACCTGTACGTGGGGACGCTGGGCGGCGAGGCCGTCCACCGGGAGGTCAACGAGGCGCAGGGCGTGGTCGAGGTGATGGTGGCCTGGCCGGACGGCGGCGCGCAGGTGCAGCTGCTCGCCCCGATCGGGAAGGATTCGCCGATCGCGAAGTTCCTCGACGGGCGCGGCCCGGGCCTCCAGCAGTTGGCGTTCACCGTGGAGGACGTGGAGGCCGCCGCCGCCGCGCTGCGGGAGCGGGGCGCGACGCTGCTGTACGAGTCGGCGCGGGCGGGCACGGCCGGCAGCCGGATCAACTTCGTCCACCCGAAGGACGCCGGAGGGGTCCTCGTCGAACTCGTCGAACCCGCGGAGGGGGCGTAGGCGGGCCTTCGGGCGAATCCGCCGGTTCCGGGGAGACCGCGGGGGCGGGCTTCGAAGCACCGCAAGCAGGGTGCTGTCGGGTTTCCGACGATGACGGTGGAGTGCCGCGCCGGGACGGGCTCGACACGCCGATCGGATCGGCTTCCACTTCAACGCATTTGCCTGCTTCATGCCGATATGGCCCTTTGGTGCGGCCTCCACAAACCCTTGACCTTGCTGTCGACATACCGCGGTGCATCTGCAACTATTAGGCCATGTCGCAGCAGCCCTCCAGCAGTACTTTTTTCGACAACGACCAATCGGTGCCGGAATTCCCCGTGCAGTTGCGGGGTTACGACAGGCACCAAGTGGATGATTACATCCAGAAGAACATGGCGAAGCTGACGCAGACCGAGCAGCAGCGCACCGAAGCCGAGCAGCGGATGACCGACGCGCAGCGTCGACTCCGCCAGGCAGAGCAGCGTATCCAGGGTCTTGAGCAGCGTCTCCAGGAGCAGACCAAGCAGCTTGAGGAGAACTCCCGCCCCACGCTCTCAGGTCTGGGCACCCGTGTCGAGCAGATACTCCGCCTCGCAGAAGAGCAGGCCAACGAGCACCGCGCCGAGGCCAAGCGCGAGACCGAGGGCATTCTGTCGGCGGCCCGCCTCGAATCCCGCGAGATCACCGACGCCGCCCGTGCCGAGGCGCAGAGCCACAAGCAGAACGCGGAGCGCGAGGCCACCACTCTGCGCACCAATGTAGAGCGTGAAGTCGCCGAGCTTCGCACCAACGCCCGCCGGGAATGCGAGACGCTCCGGAGCGATGCCGAGCGCGAGACGAAGCAGCTGCGCACCGCCACCGGCCACGAGGTCGCCGAGCTCAAGGCCTCCGTCGAACGCGAGGTCGCGACCATGCGCGCCACCGCCGATCGCGAGATCACTCAGCTGCGCGCCAAGGCCGCGCGCGAGGCCGAGGAGAAGCGCGCCGATGCGGCGAAGCTGTTCGCCGAAGCCAAGGAGAAGCGCGACAAGGACCTTCAGGCCCTCGACCTCGAACTGGCCGAACGCAAGGAGAAGTCCGAGCGCGAGGAGTCCGAGCGTCACGCTCGCGCCGTCGCCGAGACGCAGAAGCTCGTCTCCGATGCCGAGAATCGCGCTCGCGACGCCGAAGAGAGCGCCAAGGCCGCCGAGACCCGTGCCGAGGAGAAGCGCACCGAGGCCGACTCCTACGCCGAGGAGACCACGAGCAAGGCCAAGCGGGAGGCCCAGAAGGCCCTCGCCGATGCCAAGGCCGAGGCCGAGCGCCTCCTGTCCGACGCGAAGTCGGATGCGGAGCGCATCACCAAGGAGGCCGAGGACGAGGTCAGCGATCTCACTGCGAAGCGCGACGAGGTGCAGGCGACATTGCGCAACATGACGCAGACTTTGTCCGGAATGATGGGCAATTTCCCGGGCGCGGACCTCGGAGATAAGGCCGACGACAAGTAAACCCGGCGAATCCGCGTTACCGTCG
This sequence comes from Actinomycetes bacterium, assembly GCA_021793335.1. Lineage (GTDB taxonomy): Bacteria > Actinomycetota > Actinomycetes > Mycobacteriales > Micromonosporaceae > Glycomyces. Next base: position 2,178 of record JAJYSW010000093.1, on the reverse strand, counting down.
TAAACCAACGGCAGATGGAGATCTGGACGTCGGTCGGCGGTGGAGGAACCACAGCTTCGGCCGCGTCCCGCCAACTCCGGTCCCTTAGCCGGAGTTGGCGGGACGCGGCTTATGTGAGGATGAGCGTATGGCGCGTGACAACAAACTCAGCGATGACTCGGAACTGTTGACCGGTTTCGACGAGGGCCAGTCCATCGATTACGGGTTCGAGACTGCACTGCGCGGATATGACAGGCGACAGGTGAACCGGACCCTCACCAGCATGCAGTTGCAGATCGACACGCTCGCCGGTGAGCGTGCCGAGGCGCTGGCGCAGATCGACCGACTCGTGGTCCAGGTCCAACAGTTGCAGACGCAGATCCAGGAGCTGCGGCGACGCAGCGCCGCCGGGGATAAGGCCTCGTATCGCCATTTGGGCGTCCGGATCGAGCACATGCTGACCTTGGCCGAGGAGCAGGCTGCGGAGATCAAGGCCGGAGCCCATGCCGAGACCGAGGAGTTGCACCGGCACGCCCGCAATAAGCTGCAAGAGGCCGACGCACAGATCGAAGAGGCCCGCAAGGACTTCGAGACGACGCTCAAGGCCCGGCGGGCCGCGGCCGAGAAGGCCGAGGCCGACCGGCGGGCGATCGTCGACGCCGAGATCAATAAGCGCGCCCGCGAGGCGCAGGCGATGGTCGACCAGGCCAAGGAACAGGCCGCGACGTTGGTCGCCGAGGCGGAGCAGGACGCGGAGAACAAACGCGCCGCCGCCGACGAGCAGACCCGGCAACTGGTCGCACATGTGGAGCGGCTGCGAGCCGAGGCGCAGCAGATCAAGGACGAGGCGGGCCTCGCCGCCGAGCAGACGGTCGCCGAAGCACGCGAGAAGGCCGACCGGCTCGTGGCCGAGGCGGCGGCCGAGGCCCAGCGCAAGCGGGCCGAGCACGAAGAAGAGATGCGTGTGCTGCGCACCGAGACCGTTGAGAACCTCGAACGCTTCAAGCAGGAGACCGAGACGTTCGCGCAGACCGTCCGGACCGAGGCCGAGAACGAGGCCACGCGGGTCAGGGCCGAGGCCGCCGATCAGGCGACGCTGACGCGCACCGAGGCCGCCGACGAGGCCAAGCGGGTGCGTCAGGAGGCGCAGCGGCGCGTCGAAGAGGCCACCGCCGAGGCCGAGGCGCTCACCGAGAGCGCCGCCGAACAGGCCCGGCAGCTCACCGCCGAGGCCGAGGAACGTGCCCGCCAGGTCACCGAGGAGGCTGAGACGTCCGCGCAGCGGCTTCGCGAGGAGACCGAGCAGGAGGCCCGGAAACTCCGTGAGGAGACGGCGGCTTCCAGCCATGCCGAGCATGAACAGGCCGTCGCGGCGGCGCGCCGGCTCACCGAGGAGACCGAGGCTGAAATCGCACAGATGCGCGAACGGGCGATCGAGGAGGCCGACCGGATCAAGGCCGAGGCCGCCGAGCACGCGAAGCAGATGACCGAACAGGCCGACGCCGAGGCGAAGCGGCTGCAGGCCGACGCCGAGGCCGACCGTCTACAGGCGCAGGAGTCCGCCGAGCGGGCCCGGAGCGAGCTGGAGCGGATCGAGCACGAGCGGGAGCGTCTGCTCGCCGATGCGAAGGCCGAGGCCGCCAGGAGGCTCGAAGAGGCCGATCTGCGCGCTGAGCAGGTCCGGGTCGAGCACGAGGAGCTCGTCGCTCAGGCCGAGAAACGCGCCGAGACGGCGAAGCGGCGGGCCGAGGAGCTGTCCAAGACCGCGAAGCAGACGGCGCGGCGCGATTCCGAGGCGATCCTGGCGACGGCCCGCGCTCAGGCCAAGAAGCTCTTGGAGGAGGCCCGGAGCGGCACTTCGCAGAACGGGGCCGCGAAGGACGGCGCCAAGGGCGAGGCCGCGAAGCACGACGCCGCCAAGGAAGAGGGCGCTTCGCAGAACGGTGCGAAGCGGTCCGGCCGCGGCAAGAGCGCCGGCCAGGACGGGCAGTCCAGCGACCAGAGCGAGACCGCTCAGGTCTCCTGACCACGAGGGTATGAGTACGGGCCCCGCGGTGCTCCGCGGGGCCCGTGCTCGTGTCCGGTCCACTCGGTGTCGGCGCCGTCCGGCTCGGCCGTCCCGCTCATCCGGTGCGCCGGTCTCGGTGGAGCGGTCGACCGCTCCACCGAGACCGGGCCGTTCGGCACTCGAAGCGTCCG
>JAJYSW010000092.1 GCA_021793335.1 Actinomycetes bacterium | reverse complement strand
CGGTCTCGGGGCCGGTAGGGGTGATGCCGATGGTCATGAGCAGACCGGTGTCGGCCAGCTCCATGGCGTGCTCGACGGTCTCGGCGAACGCCTTGCCGTCGGGGACGAGATGGTCGGCGGCGAAGGCGCCCATGATCGCGCCGGGTTCGCGCTCGGCGATGACGGCGGCGGCGAGGCTGATGGCGGCGGCCGAGTCCCGAGGGGAGGGCTCGACGAGGATGTTGTCCCCGGGGACCTCGGGCAGCTGCCTGGCGACGTCGACCGCGTGAGCGGCGCCGGTGACGACGTAGACGCGCTCGGGCGAGGACAGCAGGCGGACCCGTTCGACCGTGGACTGGAGCAGGGAAGAGCCCGAGCCGGTCAATGGGAGCAGGAACTTGGGCCGTTGAGCACGAGACAGGGGCCAGAGCCTAGTGCCGGAACCACCTGCGGGAACCACCGCGTGAAGCATGCGACCAGTCTCGCATGCCGCCTTCGCATGTCGGCCCACCCGGTGGGACGGACGAGCGAGGCGACCGCTTTCGGCGACGTTCGGACCGATTCGGCGGGATCGGGCGTGGCCGAGGCCGTCCGGCTGCCCCGCGTGTGTAATGAGCATCGCTCATCACACGGGTGTCCGTGCAGCTCAGAACTTGCAGGACTGATCTAAACTCACCTTGGTTCCGCCCAATGCGACCAACGACAATTGAGGAGTCCCCCCGTGGCCTACCCCCCTGCCCCCGTTGCCCAGCCCGTACGTCAAGGCAACGGCTTCGGCGTCACCGCCCTGGTGCTCGGCATCGTCGGTGCCGTCTTCGCCGTCATTCCGATCATCAACGTCTTCACCGCCATTCCCCTCGGCATCCTCGCCATCATCTTCGGCTGCGTCGCCCTCGGCGTGAGCGGCAAGCGCGGAGGCAAGGGGAAGGGCACCGGCGGCTCCGGCCTCGTCTTGGGCATCATCGCCGTCGCCGGGACGTTCCTCATCAACGCGCTGGTCTTCAACGCCGTCGGCAACGCCATCGACCAGTACTACGAGGAGTACAAGGACGAGTGCTCCGCGCTCGGCTTCACCGACGAGGAGTGCGACCGCTTCATCGAGGACGCCGAAGACCTCTGATCCACGGCGAGCGATGACCGGGCCGCAGCGCCGCTGCGGCCCTTCGTCGTTCAGAACAGCCGCGGCTGCGACTCGTCCACGGCCCCGCGCATGTCGTCGTAGTCCAGGACGACGCAGCGGATGCCCCGGTCCTCGGCGAGGACCCGCGCCTGCGGTTTGATGGCCTGCGCGGCGAAGCCCCCCTCCACCGGCGCCAGCAGCGGGTCCCGGTTGAGCAGTTCGAGGTACCGCGTCAACTGCTCGACACCGTCGATCTCGCCGCGCCGCTTGATCTCGACGGCGATGTGCCCGCCGTCCGCATCCCTGCACATGAGGTCGACCGGCCCGATCGCGGTCGGGAACTCCCGCCGCACCAGCGACCAGCCCTCGCCGAGCGGACTCGTGTCGGCCGCCAGCAGCTCCTGCAAGTGGGCTTCGACGCCGTCCTTCTGCAGGCCCGGATCGACGCCGAGCTCGTGCGAGGAGTCGTGCAGGATCTCGGCGATGGTGATCTTCAACTGGTCGCCGGACTTCTTCGACGTCACCGTCCACACCGAATCGGTCTCGGCCACGGTGCACGGCGGCGTCATCCAGTTCAACGGCTTATAGGACCCGCCGTCGGCGTGGATCAGCACGCTCCCGTCCGCCTTCATCATGATCAGGCGCGGGGCCATGGGCAGGTGGGCGGAGAGCCGCCCCGTGTAGTCGACCGAGCATTGAGCGACAACCAAACGCATGGCGACACACTACCCGGTGAGGCTCGAAGCGCCCTGGTTCGTCTTGTCTCCGAGGAAGAGCCCGGGGCCGCGGGACCGGGCGAGACGCCCGGAGGCGCCCGAGCGCTTCGGCTCGGGCGCGCATGCGGCATGCGCCCCGCACGGCCCGGTCCAGAGCCGTAGTGCCGAGGGCTCCGGGCCCGGAAGCCGCAGCCCGGGCGGGGGAGCGGGCGCGGGACACGGCCACCGTCACACCCGGCCCCTGTCACTTATGAGTTTAGGCTTGCCTAAGATTCCGTACGTCGTCGTTCCATCCAGTCCGTCAGACGGGAACCCATGCCACTGCCCGCAGCAATCCGCACGCCTCGCCCGGCCGCGCCCCGGAGCCAGGACGGCAGGACGTGAGAACACCCCTCCTGCTCCAGGCCCCCGCCGAACCCATCGCGATCCGGCCCTTCCACGTCGACGCCGACACCACGCCCCGCCGGCTGGCCCTCCGCACCATCTTCGGCGCTCCCCGGCAGACCGTGCCCGCCGCACTGCTGAGCGTCGGCCACCAGGTCGGCGAAGTGCTCGTCCCGGTCATCATGGGCTTCGCGATCGACCAGGCCGTCGCCACCGGCGACCCCGTCCGGCTCGCCTGGTGCCTCGTGCTGCTGGCGCTCGACTTCGCGATGCTGTCCTTCTGCTACCGCTTCGGCTCCAGACTCGGGCTGCTCGGCATGGAAGCCGTCCAACATCACCTGCGGACCCTCGTCGCCGACCGGCTCCTCGCGCCCGCGGGCGTCGCCGGACGAGCCGGCCTGCCCGGCGTCTCCCTGTCGATCGCGGCCTCCGACGTCAGCACCCTCGCCCGCGCGGTCATGATCAGCGTGTACCCCGCAGGCGAGCTCGCCGCGGTCATCCTGTGCGCCGTCTTCCTCATGGCCCTCTCCTGGCAGCTGGGCCTGATCGTGCTCCTCGGCGTCCCCCTGCTCCTGGTGCTCATGGACCGCGCCGGCGGACCGCTGCGACGCCGCAGCAGACGACAGGCGGCCCTGGCCGCCGAAGCCTCCGGCAAAGCCGCCGACCTCCTCGCCGGATACCGGGTGCTCTCGGGCCTCGGCGCTCAGGGAACCGCGGCGGACCGCTACCGCGCCGCCAGCCGCGACGCCCTCGACGGCAGCCTCCACGCCGCCGGAGCCCAAGGACGCTACGTCGGATCGATGAGCCTCGTCTCCGGACTGTTCGTCGCCGGCATCGCCCTCGCCGCCGGGCTCCGCGCCTGGTCCGGCGACCTCACCGTCGGCCAGCTCATCACCGTCGTCGGCCTCGCCCAGATCGTCCTCGGGCCCCTCAGTGCCTTCGCCACCAACTTCGGCACCGTCTGGGCCACCGCTCTGGCCTCCGCCGAACGCGTCCTCGGCGTCCTCACCCTCCCGCCCCGCACCGAGGCCGCGGGCGAGGCCGAACCCGAACCCGGCGAAGGACGGCTGCGCCTGGACGCGATCCGCTCCGGCCGGCTCGACGCGCTCGACCTCACCGTCGACCCCGGCGAATGCATCGGTGTCCGCGCCGACCCCGCCACCGCCGCCGCGCTCGCCGACCTCCTGGCCGGCCGCACCGCCCCCGAATCCGGCGAGGCCACCTGGCAGGGCCGCCCCCTCGGCGAATACGACCTGGAGGCCCTGCGCGCCGCGATCCTCGTCGTGCCCCATCACGCCGCGCTCTTCGACGGCACCATCCGCGAGAACATCGCCCTCGGCGCCGCAGCACAGGAGGCGACCGCCGCCGCGCTCGCGGCCGCCGACTGCGCCGAGATCCTCGAATCCGCCCCCGACGGCATCGACGCCCAGGTCGGCGACGACGGCCTGCGACTCTCGGGCGGCCAGCGCCAGCGCATCGCCCTGGCCAGGGCCCTCGCGCAGCGCCCGCCGCTGCTGGTGCTCCACGAGCCGACCACCGCCGTCGACTCGGTCACCGAGGCCCGCATCGCCGAACGGCTGCGCGGAGTCCGGCGGCCGCACGCGACGCTGCTCATCACCGAAGCACCCGCCCTGCTGGCGGTATGCGACAGGGTCGTCGACCTGCGAGATGACAGGAGGGACGATGCGTGAGCCCGGGACCCGGCAGGCCCTGCCGGTGGCCGATGCGGCGCAGGTGCGCGCCGAGGTCCGCCTCGCGCTGCGCGGCGGCGGATGGAAGGTCGCGTGCGTCGTCGCACTGCTCACCGTGGGCGCCGCCGCGGGGCTGGCGACCCCGGCCGCGCTCGGCGCGCTGGTCGACGTCGTCGCCGACGGCGAAGGCGTCCACCGTGTCTGGTGGCTGGCCGCGACGATCGCCGCCGGGGCCCTGGTGGCGGCGATCGCGAACGGTCTCGGCCAGGTCGGCGCGACCCGCCTCGTCGAGCGGGTACTGGCCTCGACCCGTGAACGCATGGTCGCCAAGGGGCTCGCACTGCCGCGCCCCGCTCTCGAACGGGCCGGGGCCGGAGACCTCGTCAGCCGCGCCGGCGATGACGTCGCCGTCGTCTCCGACGCGGCCCCGCTGGTGGTGCCCGCCGTCACCGGCTCGGCGTTCGCGATCGCGGTGACGGTCGTCGGCATGGCGGTGCTGGACTGGCGGTTCGCCGTCGCCGCGGTCCTCGTGGTCGCGCCCGTCCACGTGGTCACGCTCCGCTGGCACCGCCGATCGGCCCCGGAGATCTACGCCGCCGAGCGCGCCGCCATGGGCGAACGCGCGCATCACCTGTTGGCGTCGCTGCGCGGCATCGAGACCGTCCACGCCTTCGGGCTCTCTCGTTCGCACGGTGAGCGCATCGCCCGCGCCTCGTGGGCGGTGGCGCGCTGGTCGGTCCGGGCCCGCACCGTCCAGAACGGGTTCTTCGCCAGGCTCAACGTCGCCGAGTTCCTCGGCATGGGGTCCATTCTCGTCGTCGGGTTCTGGCTCGTCCGCAGCGGTGAGGGCAGCGTCGGGGCCGCGACGACGGCGATGCTGTTCTTCCTGCGCCTGTTCGATCCGATCAACCGGTTGATGATCGTCGTCGACGATCTCCAGTCGGCGCTCGCGTCGATGGGCCGGATCGTCGGCGTGATCCACGCCGGGGACTTCACGGCCTCGCCCAGGCCCGAGCCCGCCTCGGGCGCGGTGGTCGAAGTCCGTGACGTGACCTTCGCCTATACGCCGGGCCACCCGGTGCTCGACGGTGTGAGCATGCGGATCGAACCGGGCGAGACGGTCGCCCTGGTCGGATCCTCCGGCGCGGGGAAGAGCACGCTCGCGGCCCTGGTCGCCGGCGTCCTCGATCCCGACAAGGGCGTCGTCGCCGTGGCCGCGAGCGCACCGGGCCCGCCGGTGGCGCTGGTGACGCAGGAGGTCCACGTCTTCGACGGGACGCTCCGCGAGAACCTCGACCTGGTCCGGCCCGGCGCCCCCGACGACGAACTCCTCGCGGCGCTCGACCGGGTCGGGGCGAAGTCCCTCTTGGATGAATCCGGTGGCGCGCTGGACACCGTGCTCGGCGGCCGCGGCGTCGAGCCGAGCCCGGCACAGGCGCAGATGCTGGCGCTGGCGCGGTTGATGCTGCTCGATCCGCGGCTCGCGGTGCTCGACGAGGCCACCGCGGAGGCCGGGAGCGCCGACTCGGCGGCCCTGGACCGGGCCTCGGCGGCGGTGCTGGAGGGGCGCGCGGGCCTGTTGGTCGCGCATCGGCTCGACCAGGCCGCGAGCGCCGACCGGATCGTCGTGATGGAACACGGCCGCATCGTCGAAGAGGGGACGCACGAGGAGCTGGTGGCGGCGGACGGTCGCTACGCCCGTGCCTGGCGGCTGTGGTCCCGCGGGCGAGACCGCAGCCGGGGGCACGCCCGAAGCGTGTGACCGCCGCACGGAGACGCTGCGCCCGGTGGCCGGGACCGCCGGGTACGGCGGTCCCGGCCACCGGGCTCTGGATGGGGCAAGGTCTAGTGCAGGTAGGGCCCGTCGTCGCCGACCTGCCCGGGAGCCGGGCCGTCGGGCAGGTCGAGCACGTAGACCGCGAGGTTGCCCTTGCCGGCGACCTCGGCGGTGAGCGTCCCGTTCGCGACCTCCTGGACGGTGCCGGTGACCGCGTCGACGTACGTGCCGTTCGGGATGCCGGTGAACGTCGCCGACGATGAGACCGCCACCAGGGCGAACGAGTCGGTCGTGTCGTCGGTGTAACGGCGTTTGAACGCCATGTCCCCTTCGACGCCCTCAGTGGAGTACTGGCCCGTCTGGAGCGCAGGGACGGCCGAGCGGATCCGGTTCAATCGCTGGAGATGCTCGACGAGCGGGCTGTTCAACGTCTCGGCGACGGCGCCGGAGGCCGAGGCCACTTCGCCGAAGCCGCCGGCGATCACTTCGCCTTCGAGGTGCTCGCCGTAGTAGGCCCTGCCGGTCTCGGCGAGTGGGCAGGTGGGCCCGCAGTCGATCTGGACTCCGGCTTGGAACTCGATCTCCGAGCCGTAGTACAGCGTCGGCACGCCCCTGAACGTCCACATCAGGCTCATGTTCTCGGCCCAGGCGTCGGTCCCGCCGCTGTAGCGCTCCTCGGACTTGTTCGGTCCGTAGTCGTGGCTGTCGACGTAGACGGTGTTGAACGTCGCGTCGTTGGTCCACGGGTCGGAGTCCATGCCGCTGTGGAACGCGTTCGACGCCTCCGAGAAGTTCATGTGCATGCGCATGTCGATGATGTTCATGCCCGAGAACCGGCTGTGGTCCGGTTCGCGGTACTCGTTGCCGTCGAGGAATGCGTTGTCGCTGGTCGGCTGGTTCTCGGTGCCCTGGCTGTTCTCCCACTCGTACTGTTCGAGCGCCGCGAGGTCGCCGTCGGCGGAGTACTCGCGGCGTTCGGTCCAGGTGAAGAACTGCGGCGAGTGGTTGACCGAGCCGCGGTTCCAGCGGTCGTGGACGAAGGCCGCGACCTCCCCGAAGATGTAGAAGTCCTGTGCCTTCTCCTCGCCGTACTTGGCGATCAGGTGGGATTCGAGCTCGGGCAGGAAGACCCGGTTCCAGGTGATGCGGGGGATGTGGACGGCGGTGTCGATGCGGAAGCCGTCCACGCCCATGTCGATGAACCGTTTATAGGCGCCCAGGAGGTACTGCTGGACCGATTCGCTCTCGGTGTTGAAGTCGGCGAGGTCGTCGTGGATCCAACAGGATCGGGCGTCCTCGCCCTCCCAGTTGCCGATCCAGCACTGGTGGTAGTTCTCCGCCGAGAAGATGCCGCTGGTCGGGTTCGGCCACTGGCAGTGGTAGATCTTGCGTCCTTCGGGGCTGTAGTAGCCGTTGTGGAGGCCCCAGTGTTCGCACGTGTTGCCTTCGGGCTCCTCGGTGGACCACAGGTCGCCGTTGTAGTGGCTGACGCCGGAATCCGGTTCGACGCTCAGGCCGTCGTAGACGAAGTCGGGGTTCTCGGTGTGGTAGTGCTCGTCCCAGTCCTCGTCCTGGACGCCGAAGTGTCGCGGGGTCTCCAGTCCGACGGCGCCCCAACGGGAGGAGTGGTTGAACACCACGTCCTGGTAGATCTTCATGCCCTTGGCGTGGGCGGTGTCGATCAGGTCCTGGTAGGAGGCGCCTTCGGATTCGAGGCGGGCGTCGACACGGTAGAAGTCCCAGCCGTGGTAGCCGTGGAAGTCGTAATCGGAGCGGTTCAGCACGACGGGCGTGATCCAGACGGCCGAGAACCCGAGGGCCTTGATGTAGTCGAGTTTCTCGATCAGGCCGGAGAAGTCGCCGCGGAACATCGGGTCGTCGTAGGCGTCGTTGCCGGCGTTCTCGTGCTGGTTGCCGCCCCGGTTGTTCGATTCGTCGCCGTCGTAGAAACGGGCGGTCATGACGAAGTAGATCGGGTCGCGGCGCGGGTCGCCGCCGAGCATCTGGCCGCCGGCCGGCGCGGGCGGCGCCTCGCCGGTGGTCACGGCGACCGGTTCGCTCGGGGCCGAGACGTTCCCTGCGGCGTCGTAGGCGGCCACGGTGTAGGTGTACTCGGTGTTCGGTGCGAGCCCGACATCGGTGAACGAGGTGGCCGCGGTCTCGCGTGCGATCGTCTCGCCCGCGCCGGTGCGCGTCAGCGTGTAGCCGGTGACGCCGACGTCGTCGGTCGCAGGCTGCCAGCGCAGGGAGATCGAGGTGTGTTCGGCGGTGCCGCTCACCTGCTCGGGCACGGACGGGGCGGTCGTGTCGGGTTCGGGCGGGTCGACCGCTGCGCACGGGTCGGCGGCGTCGGCGGTGACCAGGCCCGCCTGGACGGTGGTGCGTCCGGCCCTCAGGGTGTAGTCGCCGCCGCCGTTGTTGTCCCATGTTCCGGCGCCGTCGTTGAACGCGGCTTCGAGGGTCTGCGCGGCACCGAGGTCGGCGGTGAGCTTCGCCCAGCCGTCGCATGCCTGCTCGTCCATGGCGATGCCGGGCACCGGCGTCCATGCGCCGCCGGCGACCGAGTAGTGCATGTTGGCCCGGTCCCAGCCGCGCGAATCGAGATCGAAGTAGACCTCGGCTTCGCCGCCGGAGGCGGTCGTGCAGGGGGCGCCGCCGCTCATCAGCCCCTCGGCGACGGTCCAGTCGCCGGCTCCCGCTCGATAGTCGGCTCCGGCGTTGTTGTCCCATTGGGCTGAGCCGTTGTCAAGCGAGCCGTTGTTGAAGACGAACTGCGCCGTATCGGCGTCGTCCAGTTCGATGGTGTACTGCTGCCAGCCTGCGCAGTCGGCGTCGTCCATGGCCGCGCCCGGGAGGGCGGTCCAGGCGCCGTCGCCGACGGCGTAGTGGATGTTGACCTGCTGCCAGGCGGGCGGAGCCTGGTAATAGATCACCGCTTGGCCGGGTTCGGCGGCCAAGCCGGGTACTGCTATGAGTGCGGCCGCGAGCGCTGCGGTGAGGGCCATGACGGCCGTCCTCACGCTGCGCACGGGCCTGTGGAACGCTCTGCGCGCCATCGTCGGCTCCTCGGTCTGGAGAGATGGGTATTGACGTTCCTTGCCACGATCCAGATTGTTCTTGCGTGTTTTGCAAGATGTATCGATAATTTAGCAAACACACTCCAATATTGCAATGTGTCGATGCGCTGCGGTTTCGGTGGCGGTGCAGCGGTCCCGCCTCATTCCCGGCGAAGGAAACCCGCCACGGCCGCAGTGCGACTGGCCGCGCCGGTCTTGGCCAGGACGCGGGACATGTGAACCTCCACCGTCCGCTGCGAGATGCCGAGCTCCGAGGCGATCTGACGGTTCGATCGGCCCCGCGCGGCCGCTTCCAGCACCTCGGTCTCGCGCCCGGTGAGCGGCGACGCCCCCACCGGATCGAACCCGGCCCGGAACGCCTCGGCTTCACGCCGACGCCAGCCCGGCCAGCGCCGCAGCAGCGCGACCGCGGTCTCGGCATGATCGACGGCGCGCGGATCGCCGAGACGCCGCCGCGCCTCCGCCGCGAGCATGAACGCCGTGGCCCGCCGCGCAGGCAAGGCCACAATGGCCGCATCATCATCGAGGACGCCTTCGAGGCGGCTCACCGCGCCCCTCCAGTCCCCCTGCACGGACCGCATCGCCATCCACAGCAGATCGGCCGCGGGGCCGCCGCCCGGTGCGGGGACCTCGCCGAGACAGTCGACTACGAACCGCCGCACGGCCGCGGGCTCGATGCGCTGCTCGATCGCCAGGCAGGCGACTTCGAGCACCCGGTGCGCACGCTTGCGATGCAACTCGGGAGGCACGGCGTCCCGGTAGGCGTGCACGGCCGCCTCGACGGCCGTCTTCTCACCCCGGCGAGCGGCGATCGCCACCGCCAGCCAGTGCTGATAGGTGACGACCCAGCCCTGGTCCATGCCGGTGGCCAGAGCAGATCCTTCACGATGCAGGCGCTCGGCGGCGTCGAGGTCGTCGCGCTCCACCGCCAGCAGACCGGCCTTGGCCGCCAGGACCGCCCGCTCGTGCGGATCGGGCTCCTCGCCGACCCGCGAGGACAGCAGCTCCCAGGCCCGGCCCAGATCCCCGAACCGCATGGCCGCGTCCGCGCCGACGCGGTGGATCTTCCCGCCCCAGAGCGCCATCCCCATCTCGCCGACGGCGTCGACGCCGGAGCGGAACAGCCGCCACGCCTGCGGCTCGGGAAGCCGGTCGAGCTGGACGGCGAGCAGATTGTTGACGGCCCTGACGAGCCGGTGCAGGTCCCCGGCGGCCTCGGCGTCGCGCCAGACCCGCCGCAGCGCCTCGACAGCGCCGGGCGCATCGCCCGAATAGTGCAGGGCCGTCGCACGGCTGATCTCGACCGACCGCCGCGTCGCATCCCGGCCGTGCCGCTCGGCCAGCGGCAGCGCCGCATCCGCCGCCTGCAGCGCCGCCGCGTAGTCCTCGCTTCTGATCGAGCACATCGCGCGCACCGCCAGACACCGGGAGTGCTCGACGCCGCCGGGGGCCGCGAGCGCTTCGGCCGCCTCCAAATGCGCCCACTGGTCACCGATCCGGCCCTGATGCCAGGCGATCTCGCACAGGCGCAAGTGCGCCGCACACGCCCGCTCTCCGCCGGCCGCCAGACGCTCGAAGTGGCCCCGCGCCCCCGCGAAATCCCCCGAGAGCATCGCCGCCCGTCCCGCGATCTCCAGCAGCGCCGCATGGTCCGTTTCCCAGCGCAACCCGGTCTCGGCCGTCTGCCGCGCCGAATCGGGCAGCCGCGACTCCAATTGCCGCCGCGCGATCCGGGCCGTCGCCGCCACCGCCTGCGCCGTATCGCCGAGCGCCTCGGCATGGACCGCGATCGCCGCGTCGTCGCCGCGCTCCCGGGCCTCCCGCAGTGCCGCACCGTGCACGGCACGGGCCTCCTCGGGCAGGACCGTCGCCGCGAACGCCTCCCGCATCAGGGCGTGCGGGAACACCACCCGCGACTCATCGATGCGGACCAGCACTCCGGCCGCCGTCAACTGCGGCAGCGCCGAAGCGACCGATGCCGCGCCCGCGATCTTCTCCAAGACCGCCAAGTCCATCCGTTCGCCCAGCAGCGCCGCCGCCCGAGCGAGCCGCCACGCCTCCCGGTCCGCGCCCGCCAGGCGCGAGCGCGCCAGCGCCGCCAGATGGCCCGGCAGCGGCGCCCTGTCCGTCAAACCCGCGACCGCGAGCTCGCCGATCCAGAACGGGACGCCGCCGGTGCGGCGGTGGATGGAGCGCGCGGCGGAGCGCGTCACGAGCTCGCCCGTATGCGCGCCCACCAGCGCACCGGTCTCTTCCACCGACAAGGGCCGCAGTACGATCCGTTCCCCGCCGCCCGAAGCGCCCAGCCGCGCGAGCGCCCGCGACACCGCCGCCGGGTGCCGCGCCTCTTCGGGATCGCGACTGCACGCCAGCAGCATCGCCGGCAGATCCCATGCGGCGGCGAGCTCCGACCACAGCGCCAGACTCTCGGGATCGAGCCAGTGCAGATCGTCGACCACCAGCAGCGCCGGCCCCTCGTCGACGAGACGCCGCACCGCCGCCACCGCGGCCCGCAGCATCGCCCCGTCCGGCAGACTGAGCCGCTCCTCCATCGGCTCCTGCCGCAGCACCCGCCACAACCGCTCGTCCGCGCCCTCGGGCCGGGCCGCGTCGGCGGTGGCGGCGGCGAACCAGTCGTGCGGCGCCGCGCCGTCGGCCCGGGCCGTCCCCGCCAACAGTCTCGCCGGGCCGATCGCGGCGACCGCCTCGCGCAACAACCGCGTCTTCCCGATCCCCGCCTCCCCGGTGACCGTGACGGCCACCGGACCCGCACGGCCCGACACGAGCCGCTCCCACGCCGCGATGATCCGCGGCAGCGTGTCCTCACGGCCGATCAAGGGCGTCTCGGGCATGGCCCCCAGGCTATCCGTCTCACCGTGCGAACACCCCACGCGTGGCATCGAACGGCACCGCATGCGAGCGCCGTTCCAAGCCGACCCGCCCCCGGCCGACCGGAGGCGCGCGGCCCGCGTACGTGAAACCACGTATGGCGGCGACCCCTCGCCGCCCCGCACGCTTGCGCCATGACAGTCACCGGCATCGCCCCGCCCGCCGTGGAGGTCCGCGGCCTCACCCGCGTCTTCGGCGGCGGCAGGGGCAGGCCCGCTCACACCGCGCTCGACTCCTTCGACCTCACCATCGACCCCGGTGAAGTGCACGGTCTCCTCGGCCCCAACGGTGCGG
>JAJYSW010000091.1 GCA_021793335.1 Actinomycetes bacterium | reverse complement strand
AGACCACCACACCAACCCGTCTCCCACCGCCACCCGAACCGGACTGAAGACCACCACACCAACCCGCCGCCCACCGCCACCCGAACCGGTGCCGCTCGGCCCGCCGCCCGATCTCCGCGCACCGGTTATCGTCGTGGTGTGGCAATACCGCTGATCGCCGCCCACCGAGGCGCCAACGAGTTCCTCCCCGAACACTCCCTGGCCGCGTACCGCCAGGCGATCGTCGAAGGCGCCGACGGCTTCGAATGCGACATCAGATTGACCGCGGACGGCCACCTGGTGCTCCACCACGACCGCACCATCAGACGGACCTCCGACGGCAAAGGCGCCGTGTCCGACCTCACCCTCGATCAGCTCCGCGAATACAACTTCGCGGCCCGCCACCCCGACTGCGGCGACGATCCCGAAGCCGCCCACATCGCCACCCTCGAAGACCTCTTCGGTCTCGTCATCGACTCCGGCAAAGCGATCAAACTCCTCATCGAGGCCAAACACCCCTCCAAGTTCGGGCCTCGCCTGGAAATGCGGCTCTGGGAGACCCTGCGCCGCTGGCCCGGCCTGGACGTCACCGTCATGTCCTTCTCGCGGGCGGCCCTGAAGACCTGGCGCGAACTGGACTGCAAGACCCCCTTGGCATGGATCTTCGAATACCCGTTCCGCCGCCCGCCTGAAGACATCCAGATCCTCAGCTCACGTGTCGACTACGCCGAATCCTCCTCCTTCGTCGAACGCACCCGCGAACAGGGCTACGAAGCCTGGGTCTGGACCGTCAACGATCCCGACACCGCCCGCCGCATGGCCGAGGCCGGAGTCGACCTCATCTTCACCGACCGGCCCGCCGCCGTGCGCGAAGCGCTCATGGGAGCCGCCGACTGACGGCTCGCACACCACTTCGCACCGGTGCTCGGCCGCCCGGACCAGGCGGCGGCCGAGCGCCGATGACGCACTCTGCGTCCGTCTGTAATGCTGGCGTCGAGGCTTTGCAACAGGTAGGTTGCTGTATAACTTTCGATGGCGCGAACCAGGTGGGAGGGGTTCATGATGCCAACGGCGAAACCGACGCCTGAGCGCCTTCGCGTACCCCACCAGTCCGGCGCCCCCACCATCGTCCGGCGCTGGCTCCGCGAATCCCTCCCCGACCTCCCCGAAGACTGCCGTGACGACCTCCTCGTATGCGCCACTGAACTGGTCTCCAACGCGGTCCGCCACGCCAGGCCGCTCCCCGCCGGGGACCTGTGCGTCTCATGCAGCATCGACTCGCACGACGTCGAGGTCCGCGTCGTCGACGGCGGCGCTCCCACCCGCCCGCACGTCTGCACCGTCGATCTCGACTCCGCCCACGGCCGAGGCATGTTCATCGTGTCCAAACTATCCAGCGACTGGGGCGCCCGCTCACGCAGCGACGGCACGCAGGAAGTGTGGGCGCGCATCCCCGTACGCTTAAACGCGTGTCCAAGCGTCCCCTGACCATCGATCTCGTCTTCTACGGCGCCTCCGCACTCTTCGCCGGCGCCACCGCGCTGTGGACGACCCTGACACCGCACGAACACTGGGGCGCCATCGCCGTCGGCGGCTACGCGCCCGCCGCGCTCGTCGCCGCGATGCTGCTGACACAGCCGGGCGTCGCCTGGTTCAAGCGCATGCTCGTCGCCGCGGCGACCGCCGCCGCCGTCGTCGCCGTCCCCCTGATCGCGCAGGCCGTCGAGCGGGCGGGCGGCGGCACCGGCCGAGCCCAAGAAGAGGTCCAGGTCATCGAAGCGGCCGGGCACCGGCTCCTGGAGACCGGCAGTCCCTACCTCCACGCCGGAGCGATCGCAGCCCTGCCCGAACCACTCCTGGGGTACCACCCCTACCAGCCGGGCATGGCCCTGTTCGGACTCCCCGCGGCGCTGTCCGGCGAACATTGGTGGACCGACGCACGCCTGTACTTCGCGCTCGCCACGGCCGCATGCCTGTTCGCGGCCACCATGCTCCTGCGCGGGCGCGCCGGCAAGGGCCCACTGCTGCGCGCCTTCCAGGCGAGTGTCATCTTCCCCGTGTGCGCCTTGACGTTCACCACCGGCGGCGACGACATGCCCGTGGCCGGCCTGATGGTGCTCGCGCTGGCGTGCCAGGCTCGCGGGCGCTCGCTCGCGGCCGGGTTCGCGATCGGCGGGGCCGCGGCCCTGAAGCTGTTCGCCTGGCCGGTCGCGGTGGTCCTGGCGTTCCTGATCTGGAAACGCTCGGGTCCGCGGACGGCCCTGCGCCGCTACCTGCTCGGTTTCGCCGTTCCCGTCGCGGTGACGATGCTCCCGATCCTGCTGACCGATCCGCGCGGCTTCGTCGACAACGTGCTGGCCTTCGGCCTCGGACACGGCGTGGTCGAATCGCCCGCCCAATCGCCGCTGCCCGGGTTCCTCGTGGCCCGGTACGTCCCCGCCGGGGAGTTCATGGCACCCGCGCTGCTGGGGGCGGCGGCGCTGCTCATCGCGGTACTGCTGTGGCGTCGCCCGCCTGAGACGGCCGCGGCGGCGGCGCTGTGGAGCGCCGTGGGCCTGTCGACGGCGTTCCTGCTCATGCCCTCGACGCGGTTCGGCTATCTCCTGTACCCCGTGATCCTCATAGGATGGTGGCTGCCGCTGCGGGACGCCGCCGCCACCGCTCCGCAGCAGCCGAATACCGAGACCGTCGCTCTGAGCCCGGGGCCGTCGCTGCTCGTCGAATGGTGGCGTTGACGGAGGACGACGCCGAGGGGCGGCGTCGCCACGTGTCGACGCTCATGGCGCCACTGTCGGTGGCGCACAGGGCAGCGGTGTGCGGCAGGGGCGGATGCGGCACTCCGACGAGTGATCCCTTGCTTTTTTCCATGTACCGTGACGCCATGCAGATCACCTGTCCCAAATGCAGTGCACCGATGCGCCAGTACGAGCGCAACCGCGTCACCGTCGACCAGTGCACCGAATGCCGCGGGATCTTCCTCGACCGCGGCGAGCTGGAACACCTCCTCGACGCCGAAGCCGCGTTCAACGGCAGGCAGAGTGCGCCCACGCCCCAGTACCGCGAAGAGCCCCGCTATGACGACCGGCGCTACGACGACCGGCGTCGCCATGACGACTATTACTACAAGAAAAAGAAGAAGCGCTCGTTCTTCGCCGAGCTCTTCGACGACTGATCCGCACGGCCCCCGGGCCGCACGGTGTTCGAGGCACGGAAGAGCTGAGCCCGGTGATGTCGGACGGCCGGGCGATTCGCCCGGTCCCCGGGGCCGCACCGCGGCCGAACGCCGTGAGCGCGAAGCGTTTTCCGCACTCAGACCGCCATGTCGACGAAGCGGGACAGGTGCAATTGGGCGGCCACCGTGATCGTGTCGGTGGCCCCGTTGCGGTGCTTGGCGACGATGAAATCGGCCTCTCCGGCGCGCGGCGATTCCTTGTCGTAGTAGTCGTCGCGATGCAGCAGGAGCACGACGTCAGCGTCCTGCTCAAGCGAGCCGGACTCGCGAAGGTCGCTGAGCTGGGGGCGCTTATCGGTGCGCTGTTCGGGGCCGCGGTTGAGCTGTGCGACCGCGATCACCGGGCACTCGATCTCCTTGGCCAGGAGTTTGAGGCCACGGCTGATCTCGGAGACCTCCTGCTGCCTCGATTCGGTCTTCTTCGGCGAGGTCATGAGCTGGAGGTAATCGACCACCATGAGCTTGAGGTCGTGGCGCTGCTTGAGCCGCCGGGCCTTGGCGCGGATCTCCATCATCGTCATCGAGGCGGTGTCATCGACGAACAGCGGCGCCTCGGAGATGTCGCCCATCCGCTTGGCCAGGCGCGTCCAGTCATCGTCGGACAGTTCTCCTGATCGCAGGACGTGCATCGGGACGCGGGTCTCGGCGCTCAGCAGGCGCATGACGATTTCGAGTTTGCTCATCTCCAGGCTGAACAGCGCGGCGGCGTGCCGGTGGTGGAGCGAGGCGTGCCGCATGAAGTCCATCGCGGCGGTGGACTTGCCGAGGCCGGGCCGTCCGGCGACGATGATGAGCTGGCCGGGCTGGAGACCTGAGAGGAGCCGGTCGAGGTCGGCGAAACCGGTGGGCACGCCGGTGAGGACGCCTTGGTTGGCGCCGATCGCCTCGATCTCGTCCATGGCGGGCTGGAGGAGATCGGACAGGATCGAGAAGTCCTCGCTCTGGCGTTTATCGGTGACGTCGTAGACGGCCTGTTGGGCGAGGTCGACGAGATCGTCGATGTCGCGCCCGCCTTGGCCGCCACCGTAGCCGTATTGGACGACCTTGGTGCCGGCCTCGATGAGGCGGCGCAGGATCGCCTTGTCCTTGACGATGCGGGCGTAGTAGCCGGCGTTCGCGGCGGTGGGCACGGCGTCGAGCAGGTCGTGCAGGTAGGGTCCGCCGCCGATCTTCCCCAGATCGCCGGAGTCGGCGAGCGCAGCGGCGACGGTGACGGCGTCGGCGGGCTCGCCGCCCGCGAACTTATCGGTGATGACGTCGAAGATGATGCCGTGGCTCGGTTTGTAGAAGTCGGCGGCTTTGAGGGTCTCGACGACATCGGCGATGGCGTCCTTGCTCATGAGCATGCCGCCGAGGACGGACTGTTCGGCGGCCAGGTCTTGGGGCGGGGTGCGCTCATAGGTGCGGGCGCCACCGAAGTGGTCCTCCGGCGGGGGCTCGCCGAAGTAGGGCCCTCCGGCGGTCCGAGTGCCGTTGGGGCCGCGAGGGTAGCCGCCCTCGGTGGACACGTCGGTCATTTCGCCACCCCCTCTGCTCACCGTACGTTCATGGCGAATCTACCGCCCGAGTATGACGCCGAGCGGCCTCAATGACGCTATGTCGTCTGCGGCACCTATGCAAACGCCCCTGTGGACAACCTGTGGATAACTGCCCTCGAACCTGTGGACAACCTGTGGACAAGAACAGGATTTTCATTCACGTAACGCCCTTGACCTGCCATTTCTTTATCCACGTCCTGTGGATGAAATTTTCTTCGTGCCAACTTGGCATGATGGTGGAGACCGAGCCCACCGCGCTCCGCGCCGGCCCCCGCAGTGACGAAAGGTCCGAGATGACCGAGAACCAGCGCTCCGAGCAGCGCCCGCGCCTGGACCCCGAGGGCGACGACCGGCCCGGGGAACGGGCGTTCACCCCGACGCTGCTGGTGACGCTCGCGTGGTACCTCGTGCCGGGGTTCGTGTACCTGGTGTGGGTGTTCACGCACCCGGCGGTGGAGGAGAACTGCATCGACACCGGCTGCTCGGCGATGGCCCGGATCTCCACGACGATCGCGGGCGGTTGGGCGTGGCTCGGTTCGTCGTTGACGGCGAGTCTGCTGGTGGCGGTGCTGCTGCGTCTGCCGCGCGCGGGATGGCGCGCCGGAGTCGCGGGGACGGCCGCGGCGGTCCTGGGCGCGGGCCTGGTGACGGTGGTGCTGCGGACCGCGGGCTGGGTGGTGTGAACATGAGCGAAGGCCCGCGATCGCCGTGCGATCGCGGGCCTCGTTCGTTCGGCGCTACTTCTTGCGGCGCTTGGCGGGGGTCACCTGAAGCTTGAACTTCGCGGTCACCTCCGGGTGCAGTTTCACCGTGATGTCATAGGTGCCGATGGACTTGATCGTCCCCGGCAGCTCGACGCGGCGGCGGTCGATCTTCGGGCCGCCGGCCGCATCGACGGCATCGACGACATCGGCCGCGGTGATGGAGCCGAAGAGCCGGCCCGCGTCGCCCACCCGGGCGACGATGTGGGCGTCGGTGTGCTTCAGCTGATCGGCCACCTCGCGAGCCTGGTCCAGATCGTTGATCTGGCGGGCGGCGCGGGCGCGCTGGATCGCGTCGACCTGCTTCTGACCACCCTTGGTCCAGGCGATCGCCAGGCCCTGAGGCAGCAGGTAGTTGCGTCCGTAGCCGGGCTTGACCTCGACGACGTCACCGGCCGACCCCAGTTTGGCGACCTCATGAGTCAGAATGATCTTCATAAGTGCGCTCCTTCCTAGCGGGTCTGGCTGGTGTAAGGCAGCAGCGCCATCTCACGGGCGTTCTTGACGGCCGCGGCGATCTGCCGCTGCTGCTGCGAGGTGACGCCGGTGACACGGCGAGCACGGATCTTGCCGCGGTCGGAGATGAACTTCCGCAGCAGGGCCGTGTCCTTGTAGTCGACGTACTTGATGCCCTCTTTCTCAAGAGGGTTGGGCTTCTTCTTCGGCTTCCGCAGGGGAGCCGCTTTCTGGTTGGCCATTGATGTCTTGCCTTACTTGAAATCGATCCGGGTCGGGCCCGGTTAGAACGGCGGGTCTTCGTCGAAGCCCTGGTTGCCCGAGCCGGAGCTCTGGCCGGCCGGGGCGGCCGAGGCCCAAGGGTCGTCCGGAACGGCACCGCCGCCACCGCCCCCGAACTGGGAGCGGCCGCCGCCTCCGCCGGACTTGTTGATCTTCGCCGTGGCGAATCGCAGCGAGGGGCCGACTTCCTCGACGTCGAGCTCGAACACCGTGCGCTTCTCGCCCTCGCGGGTCTCGAAGCTGCGCTGCTTGAGCTTGCCCTGCACCACCACGCGGGTGCCGCGTGACAGGGACTCCGCGACGTTCTCGGCGTACTGGCGCCACACGCTGCAAGTCAGGAACATCGCTTCACCGTCGCGCCACTGACCGGACTCCCGGTCGAAGGTGCGCGGGGTGGAGGCGATCCGGAACTTCGCGACGGCGGCACCGGACGGCGTGTAACGCAGTTCCGGGTCGTCGACGAGGTTGCCGATAACCGTGATGACTGTCTCTCCTGCCATGACCTCTTCTCCCTAAGGTCTCGCAGTTGCAAGGTCGGGTTACCGAAGCTCCGGCCGCAGCACCTTGGTCCGCAGCACCGACTCGTTGAGCCGCAGCTGCCGGTCCATCTCCGCTACGGGAGCGGGTTCGGATTGCAGGTCGACGACGGCGTAGAGGCCTTCGCTGTTCTTCTCGATCTCATAGGCGAGACGGCGCCGGCCCCAGACGTCGATCTTGTCGATCGAGCCTCCGGCGTCCTTGACGCCCTTCAGGAAACGCTCCAGCGTCGAGCTGACCTGGCTCTCTTCGATGCTCGGCTCGAAGATCACCATGAGTTCGTAATGCCGCAAGATCGCTCCACCTCCTCTGGTCTCATCGGCCGCGGTCTCTCCGCGGCAGGAGGGTCACTTGCTCGCCGCCCGCCGAAACGCGCCTCAACGGAGGGCGCCGGACGGGCAACCTGATCATCGTACCTGCGCTGACGTGGTCCGACCGCTGCGGACCACGCCCATGTGACGATACCGATGGAGGCCGACATGCCGCGCCTGCGACGCGAGCGGCGCACCCGCCGGGCCGGTGCGGCCGCCGCGCTAAGTTGGAATGGTGACTGGCGAGTTCAAATACACCGATCTGCTTCCCATCGGACCCGACACGACGGAGTATCGGCTGCTGACCGAGGACGGAGTCGGTGTGACCGAAGCCGCCGGACGGCGGTTCCTCACCGTCGAGCCGCAGGTGCTCACCGAGCTCGCGGCCGAGGCGATCCGCGACATCTCCCACTACCTGCGTCCGGCGCACCTGGCGCAGCTGCGCTCGATCCTCGACGACCCCGAGGCCAGCGGCAATGACAAGTTCGTGGCGATGGACCTGCTGAAGAACGCGAATATCTCTTCGGGCGGTGTCCTGCCGATGTGCCAGGACACCGGCACCGCCATCATCATGGGCAAGCGCGGCCGGCACGTCCTCACCGACGGCCGCGACGAGGAGCACCTCTCGCGAGGCATCTGGCGGGCCTACCGCGACCTCAACCTGCGGTACAGCCAGATGGCGCCGGTGACGACTTGGGAGGAGCGGAACACCGGATCGAACCTGCCCGCCCAGATCGAGCTCTACGCCGACGGCGACGACGCCTACGAACTGCTGTTCATGGCCAAGGGCGGCGGTAGCGCGAACAAGTCGTTCCTGTTCCAGGAGACCAAGGCGATCTTGAACCCCGAGGCGATGATGGCCTTCCTCGACGCGAAGCTCCGCGAGATCGGCACCGCCGCGTGCCCGCCCTACCACTTGGCGATCGTCGTCGGCGGCACGAGCGCGGAATACGCGCTCAAAACCGCGAAATACGCTTCGGCGAAGTACCTCGACGCGATGCCGACCGAGGGCTCGACGGCGGGGCACGGCTTCCGCGACATCGAGCTGGAGCAGCGCGTGCTGGAGCTGACACGCGAGTTCGGGATCGGAGCGCAGTTCGGCGGCAAGTACTTCTGCCATGACGTGCGGGTCATCCGCCTGCCTCGCCACGGCGCGTCGCTGCCGGTGGCCTTGGCCGTCTCGTGCTCGGCCGACCGCCAGGCGCTGGCGAAGATCACCGCCGAAGGCGTGTTCCTGGAGCGACTGGAGACCGATCCGTCCTCGTACATGCCCGATACCGATGAGGGACAGCTCGACGGGGACGTGGTCCGCATCGACCTCAATCGTCCCATGTCCGAGATCCGCGCCGAGCTGTCGAAGCACCCGGTGAAGACGCGCCTGTCGTTGACGGGCCCGCTGGTGGTGGCGCGGGACCTCGCGCACGCGAAGATCAAGGAGCGCCTGGACGCGGGCGAGCCGATGCCGGACTACCTGCGCGACCACGCCGTGTACTACGCCGGGCCGGCGAAGACCCCGGAAGGCTATGCCGCGGGTTCGTTCGGACCGACCACCGCCGGGCGAATGGACTCCTATGTCGATCAGTTCCAGGCCGCGGGCGGTTCCATGGTCATGTTGGCCAAGGGGAACCGTTCGCAAGCGGTGACCGATGCGTGCAAGGAGCACGGCGGGTTCTATCTCGGTTCGATCGGAGGCCCGGCCGCGAAACTGGCGCAGGACAACATCAAGGCCATGGAGATCCTTGAGTATCCGGAGCTGGGCATGGAAGCGGTCTGGAAGATCGAGGTCGAAGACTTCCCGGCGTTCATCGTGGTGGACGACAAGGGGAATGATTTCTTCGCGGACACTCGCAAACCGGTCCTGTCGGTGGGGCGCAAACCGAGGATCACGGTGTCATAGGGGCGCGACGCCGTGGAGGGACGGCGTCGCGACGATCCGGTCGAGGGCATGGCGCGACGGAGGCCGCATCGCGCCCTCGGGGACATGCGGCCCGAGACCCGCCGCGCCGTCTACTCCTCTGAGGCGTAGACGCTCTGGAGCACTTCGGTCACGAACCCGTTGAGCCTGTCGCCTTCGAGGTCCTCCTCCGCGAGGATCGCGTACGGCAGCACGAGCAGGGCGGTGCGCAGATCTTCGGGTGAGACGCCGTCGGCGAGATCGCCCCGGCCGAACGCGAATCCGACCAGCGCCTCGACCACGGCCGGTTTGATGAGGGAAGCTCCTTGAGGGAAACGCGCGCGGACCTCGTCGATGAACGCCGCCACCTGCTCCCGGCCGGGACTGGAACGGAACCGGCGCTGCAGCGCCACCGCGGTCGTGGCGCTGAGGAGGACGGTCACACGCTCGTCGCCGAGACGGTCCATGACCGCTTCGGGCAGCTGCGCGGGCGCGGCGACGGCCGAACGCACGATCTGGTCGTCATCATTCATGGTCATACGGGACCCTAACCTTTTCTCGCTCGGCGGGCATCGGCGCTCACCCGCCGGTCGGGGCGCTCAGTCATGGCGCTCGGTGGCGACGATCCTGCCACCGACGGTGTGGAGCACCCGGAACGAGCCCTGCTCCAGCGGCTCCTCGCCCGGGACCGGTGCGCCCAGGCAGTGCTCGATCATCGCTTCGACGCTCTCCTTGCCGCCGCATACGACGGCTCCCCGCCCCTCGGCGACGATCCGATCGAACCCGCTCCCGGCCTGTGCCGCCGCACCGACGCCGGGAGTCAGCTCCGGCAGGCCCGTGAGCGGGACGGCCGCGGCGGCGCAGTACGGCAGCAGCGTCTCCAGGCACCGGGCGCTGGTGGCGCTGTACGCGCGTTCGATCGGGTAGCCCGCGAGCAGGCCCGCCAACTGGGCGGCGCGTTCGCGGCCGCGCCGGTTGAGGGTGCGCAGTTCACCATGGTCGAACCAGTCCGCTTCGGAGAGGGCGGCGGCGTGGCGAACGAGGATGAACGGGACGGTGACGCGGTCGGCGTGCCGGGTGAAGTCAGCGAGCACCAGCCGGTCCCGTTCGTGCGTGAGCCGTTCGGCGGCCTCGCTCAGCGGCGCCCATGCCACGGCGTCGACTTCCCGCGAGGTCGCCGGGCCGGCCGCGCCGCCCGCCACGGTGGCACACCAGTAGTCGACGCGTTTACGGCGTCCGTCCTTGTCGTAGAACGACGGCGCGAGAGGACGGCCGAGCACGGGCCGAAGACCGGTCTCCTCGAACACTTCGCGTTGCACCGTCGCGAGCAGGTGCTCTCGGCGTTTGCGCTTGCCTTTGGGAAATGACCAGTCGTCGTATCGGGGGCGGTGGACGAGCGCGAGTTCGGGCTCGTGCTCGCCGTGGCGCCACAGCACGGCGCCGGCGGCGAGGATGTCGGGATGGAGCAACAACCCTCCTGCGAGTGCGGTTCCTGCGGACGGCGTTCCCGCGCAAGGGCCGCCGGTCTCCACCATACGGTCCCGGTCACTTCGCGTGCCCGTGCGTGCCCGGTCGGTGCTCTCGCACGGTCCGGGCCCGGGGCACGGAGACGATGCCGACTATTCCCCGGTGCGGCCGTCGATGCGTTCGCGGATGAGGTCGGCGTGGCCGTTGTGGCGGGCGTACTCCTCGATCATGTGGATATAGACCCAGCGCAGGCTGGTGGCGCCGTGGCGCGGATGCTCGAAGACGTCGTCGAGGTCGTGGCGCGCGGCGGCCTCCTTCGCGTCCTCGACGGCGGCCCGGAAGCGCTCGAACGCCTCGGCCGGATCGGCCTGCGCGGTCTCACTGAAGTCGGCGTTCGGGTCGTCGTCGTGCCCGTAGTAGGGCAGATCGTCCTCTGGCCGTGCATCCATCCCCTCGCAGAACCAGGAGTACTCGACCTCGGTGAGGTGGCGGACGAGGGCGAGGAGCGAGAGCTCCGAAGGCTCGACCGAGGCGCGTTTGAGCTGCTCCTCGTCGAGTCCGGCGCATTTCACAAGGAGGGTGTCGCGGTGGAAGTCGAGGAAGCCTTCGAGCAGTTCCCGCTCCGGCGCCGCGTACCGCGGTTCCTTGCGAGAGGTGTCGGGTGCGGTCCAGTTCATGCCGTGAGGCTATCGGCGTACCTGCGCGGCCGCGACCGGATTACGCCACCGCGGCCGGGGGTAGTCCCCTGCGGCAGCGAAGGAGGAGCCCATGTCCGATGACCGGAAGCCCTACGCGGCCGACGAGGAGGATCCTTTCGAGTGGATCGACGACGTGGAGCAGAGCGAACGGCCCGTTGAAGAGGCGATCCTCGATGCCGATGACTATTTCGGCGCGGACCGCTACGGCACGACGCCCGCCGAGGAACGGCAGGGCGTCCCGCTGGATGAGGAACTGGCCGACGAAGAGCCCGACGTTCCGAGCGAATCGGTCTCGGACGACTGGAAGGAAGGCCCCGACCCGAAGGCGGGGACGCTCTACAACGAGGACGAGCTGTACGCCGAAGAGTCCCCGGAAGGCGACGCGGGCCTGGGCGAGATCCACGTGACCGAGGACGACGACGAACGGGCCGGGGCCCTGCGCGAATCCTGGGAGGCGGGCCCGCCGCCCGATCTGGAGGACGCCGAGGGCCTCGACGAGGATCGGGACGTCGAACCCGAACCCGACGACTGGCGTTGAACGGGCCGCCCGCCGCGGGGCCGCGGCGGCGATGAGGCGCACGCGGCCCTCCGAGACTTGACATTGACACTGTGACAAGGGCTTGACTGAGTCTCGGAGGTGGTCCCCATGGACACGGCACACACGGGCCCGCAAGACCCGCGCCTGATCGGCGCTCTGGCCGCCGACGATTCGTCGACGCGGCTCCAGGCCGCTCTCGCGGCGGGCACCCATCCCGACCCCGAGCTGGTCGAGGACCTCGTAGCGCGGTGCGCGGTCGAATC
>JAJYSW010000090.1 GCA_021793335.1 Actinomycetes bacterium | reverse complement strand
TGGACTCGCACCGCGACGATGTTGTGCACGCGGTGCAGGACGCGTATTCGATGCGCTGCGCTCCGCAGGTCGCCGGGGCCGCGCGCGACGTGCTCGCCTACGTGGGGGCCGTGGCCGATCGCGAGATGGCCTCGGTGGTGGACAACCCGGTGGTGCTGCTCGACGGACGCGTCGAGTCCACCGGGAACTTCCACGGCGCGCCGCTGGGGTACGCGGCGGATTTCCTGGCGATCGCCGCCGCCGATGTCGGCTCGATCGCCGAGCGGCGCGTGGACCGGCTGCTCGACGTCACCCGTTCCAGGGGCCTGCCCGCGTTCCTCAGTCCCGACCCGGGCGTGAACTCGGGGCTCATGATCGCCCAGTACACGGCCGCGGGGATCGTCGCCGAGAACCGGCGGCTGGCGCAGCCGGCCTCGGTCGACTCGGTGCCGACCTCCGGCATGCAGGAGGACCATGTCTCGATGGGCTGGGCGGCGGGTTGCAAGCTGCGCGAGGTGCTCGACAATCTCGGGAGTCTCTTGGCGGTGGAGCTGTTGAGCGCGGTGCGGGCGCTGCAACTGCGCGAGCCGATGCGGCCGTCCCCGGCCGCCCGGGCCGCGATCGCCGCCGTCGAGCGCATCGCCGATAAGCCCGGCCCCGACCAGTTCATGGCCCCGATCATGGAGCAGGTGAAGGCTTTGGTCACCGGCCCGCAGCTGCGAAGCGGCATCGAAGCGGCCGCCGGTCCGCTGCGTTGAGGGGGCGATGCGGCGGTGAGTCGAGGAGCGGATGTGCCGGTGCCGTTCGGCTCACGCCCGATGCCGCTCCGGGCTCCGAGCGCTTCCGGCCGGTGCGGGTGAGGGACGCGCCGGCCGAGCGGAGGCCAGGTCGCGGGAGAGGTGCGAGCGGCGCGGGCCGCGGGTGAACAGGCGGCGCAGATCCTCACGAGTGTCGTAGGACAGTTGCACATGGAAGTAGTTCACGTGCTCCAAGACTGCGAACAGCGCGAAGGCGAGGCCCGGGATCGTCGCCGATCCCGGAGCTGTGCCGGTCGACCAGGCGGTGAACACCACACCGGCGGCCAGGATCGGCACGTTCGCCACGCGGGCGAACGCGAAGGCGGCCCGCCCGGGCAGCGGCCCGCTCGCGGTGGTCGACCGCCGGAGCTTGACCGCCCAGTACGAGGCGCCCTGGGCCAGGAGGAACGCGAACATGCCGAAGCCCACGGCGTTCGCCGCGGACACCGGAAAACCGATCGAACCGAACCAGACCGCGGCCTGGAGCGGGATGTTGACCAGTTCGAGCAGCATGAGCGAGCGCAGCCGCCGACGGACCCGGGCGCGCAGACGGGGGGACACGCGGTGAGGGTACGGGCCGAGGGGCTAGAGCCCCGAGAGTTTCTGGCCGGCGCGGATGACGGCCATGCCGAGTCGGTCGCCGGGGCGGCGGCCGAGGCGTTCGAGGGGGCCTGAGACCGAGATCGCGGCCACGACGCGGCCGGTCTTGTCCCTCACGGGGGCCGAGACGCTCACGACGCCCGCCTCGCGCTCGGCCACGGACTGGGCGAATCCGCGGCGGCGTACCTCGGCGAGGGTCTTGGACGAGAAGCGGCACTTGGGCAGTAGCGGCAGAATCCCTTCGGGCGGTTCCCAGGCGAGGAGCACCTGAGCGCCCGAGCCGGCCGTCATCGGCAGGGTCGCGCCCACCGGGACGGTGTCGCGCAGGCCGGAGGCGCGCTCGGCGGCCGCCACGCAGATGCGCTCATCGGCGCGGCGGCGGTACAGCTGCGTCGATTCGCCGGTCTGGTCTCGCAGGAGGCTCAGGACCGGTTCGGCCGCGCTGAGAAGGACATCGGCGGTGGAGCCGGCGAGTTCGCCGAGTTTGGGGCCGGGGCGCCAGCGGCCTTCGTGGTCGCGCTGGAGCATTTCGTGGGATTCGAGGGCTTGTGCGAGACGGTGCGCCGTGGCCCTCGGCAGCCCCGTCTCGTGTACGAGTTCAGCCAGGCTGGCGCCGTTGGTGCAAGCCGTGAGGATGAGCACCGCCTTGTCGAGGACGCCCACTCCGCTGATAGTATTCGTTCTCACGAGCTGAACATTACCTCCCATTATTCGAGAAGTCCAACGACTGGGATAGAAGATGTCACGTACACCACAAGGATTCGAGGCGTCGCGACCGCGGACCCTCGCCGAAAAGGTCTGGGACGATCACGTAGTGCGATCCGACGGCGAACAGCCTGATCTGCTCTACATCGACCTGCACCTGCTGCACGAAGTCACCAGCCCGCAAGCGTTCGACGGCCTGCGCCAGGCCGGGCGCAAGGTCCGCCGCACCGATCTGACCATCGCGACCGAAGACCACAACACGCCCACCGACAACCTGTTCACCATCGCCGACCCCACCTCTCGCAAGCAGATCGAGACGCTGCGCGCGAACTGTGAGGAGTTCGGGGTGCGGATCCACTCCCTCGGCGACGCCGAGCAGGGTGTCGTCCACGTGGTGGGCCCCCAACTGGGACTCACCCAGCCGGGCATGACCGTCGTCTGCGGCGATTCGCACACCTCCACGCATGGGGCGTTCGGATCGATCGCCTTCGGCATCGGCACCAGCGAGGTCGAGCATGTCCTCGCCACTCAGACGCTGCCGCAGGCGAAGCCGAAGACCATGGCCGTCACCGTGAACGGCTCCCTGCCCGAAGGCGTCAGCGCCAAGGACCTCATCCTCAAGATCATCTCGATCACCGGCACCGGCGGCGGCAAGGGCCACATCGTCGAATACCGCGGCCAGGCCATCGAGGAACTCTCGATGGAAGGTCGCATGACCGTCTGCAACATGTCGATCGAATGGGGCGCCAAGGCCGGCCTGATCGCCCCCGACGAGAAGACCTTCGCCTATGTCGAAGGCCGCGCCCACGCGCCCACGGGCGAGGACTGGGACGCCGCCGTCGAGTATTGGCGGAGCCTGCGGACCGACGAGGACGCCGAGTTCGACCGCGAGATCGTCATCGACGCCGCGGAGCTGAGCCCGTTCGTCACCTGGGGCACCAACCCCGGGCAGGGAATCGAGCTCGCCGGAGCCGTCCCGGACCCGGCCTCCTTCGACGACCCGATCGAGCGCACCGCCGCCGAGAACGCCCTGGCCTATATGGGGCTGGAGGCCGGCACGCCGATGCGTGAGGTCGACGTCGACGTGGTCTTCCTCGGCTCTTGCACCAACGGCCGCATCGAGGACCTCCGGGCCGCCGCCGAGGTCATCAAGGGCCGCAAGGTCGCCGATGGCGTCAACATGATGGTCGTCCCCGGTTCGGCCCGCGTGCGCGAGCAGGCCATGGAGGAAGGGCTCGACAAGATCTTCACCGAGGCCGGTGCGGATTGGCGCTTCGCCGGGTGCTCGATGTGTCTGGGCATGAACCCCGACCAGCTGACACCGGGCCAGCGGGCCGCCTCGACCTCGAACCGCAACTTCGAGGGCCGCCAGGGCAAGGGCGGGCGCACTCACCTGGTGAGCCCGGCCGTCGCCGCCGCCACCGCCGTCGCCGGCAGCCTCGCCGGCCCGGCCGACCTGTAAGAGAGGACAGCGACATGGAGAAAGTCACGACGCACACCGGCACCGCGGCCCCGCTGCGGCGATCGAACGTCGATACCGACCAGATCATCCCCGCCGTCTACCTCAAGCGGGTCACCAAGACCGGCTTCGAGGACGGGCTGTTCGCCGCATGGCGCGACGACCCGACCTTCGTCCTCAACCAGGACGCCTACCGGGGCGTGTCGATCCTGGTGACCGGAACTGAATTCGGCACCGGCTCCTCGCGGGAACACGCCGTGTGGGCGCTGAAGGACTTCGGATTCAAAGCCGTCATCGCCCCCCGATTCGGGGACATCTTCCGCGGCAACTCGCTCAAGAACGGTCTGTTGACTGTGGAGTTGCCTGCCGAGGCGGTCGAAGCGCTCTGGGACGCCGTCGAGGCCGATCCGAGCCTTGAGGTCACCGTCGACCTGGTCGACCGGGAAGTCCGTGCAGGCGAGCGGACCTGGGCATTCGAGTTCGACGACTTCGCCCGCTGGCGCCTGATGGAGGGACTCGACGACGTCGCTCTGACCCTTCGCGACGAGGACCGGATAGCGGCCTTCGAATCGAACCGAGAGGCTTGGCGGCCTAGGACTCTGCCGAGCGCTGCCTAGCGCGCGAGAGGCCGATAATCGCATTGCTCATGTCTGGAGCCGGTGGCATGTCCACCGGCTCCAGACGTGTTTCGGCCCCTCCCAACGGGGTTGTGAGCGTCGATTTCGGGCGTCCAAATAAAAAAGCCCTGCGACACAAGGGGTTTTTTCCTCGAAACAGTTGCGTTCGCTTTCGAAACGTCATACCGTGCGCTTAACGACTGGTTCAGCTAGACAACCTTATCGGGAGGGAAGGACTCGTGAACAAGGCAGAGTTCGTAGATCGGATAGCCGCACGCACGGGCGACCGACAGGCCGCGAAGGAAGTCGTGGATGTTGCGATCGACGAGATTCAGCGAGCGGTGGTGAAAGGCGAGAAGGTCTCTTTCGCCGGATTCGGTGTCTTCGAGAAGCGCCAACGGGCCGCGCGCATGGCTCGCAACCCTCGCACTGGTGAAGCCGTGAAGGTCAAGAAGACCGTGATTCCGGCCTTCCGACCCGGTACCGGTTTCAAAGAGCTGGTGACGGGAAAGCGCAAGATGCCCCGAGTGCCGGGTGTGAAGAAGGCCGCCGCCAAGAAGGCCGCCGCGAAGAAGGCGGCGAAGAAGACCACGCGGGCCGCCGGCGCCGGCACCAGGTCCGTCACCACCGGCAGGGTTTCGAGCGGCGCGAAGAAGACCGCCGCCAAGAAGACCACGGCCAAGAAGGCCACGCGCAAGACGGCCACCAAGGCCGCCGCGAAGAAGACCACCGCCAAGAAGACTCCCGCGCGCAAGACCACCGCCAAGCGCAGCGGGCGCCGCTGAACATCTACGACCCGGTGTCATTCCGGGTCTCCGCGGCGTATTGCACTCGCACGGGGACAGAGGGCATTCAGGAACCACCTGAATGCCCTCGGCTATGTCCGCACCCCACTTGACCCACCGGATAGATCGATACTACGCGTGATCAGCCGCCTCCTCCGAGCAGTTCGGCGCAGAAATCGTTCATGAACTTCCCCTCTGGATCTACTCGCCCGCGCAGTTCTTCGAAGTCCCCCATTCGAGGATATTGCGAACGGACTTCGGTAATGGGAACCGTGAACAATTTCCCCCAATGAGGCCGAGGGGCGAACGAAGCGAGCACTTCCTCCACCACTCCCATGATCGGCCGGACCGATTCATAGTCGCGCACCCATGTGAAGTGGAAGCCCACAGTGTCCCGTCCATAGGCCGGGGAAAGCCACAGATCATCGGCCGCCATCGTGCGCACTTCACTGATCTGCACCACCGGTGCGAGACGCTCCGAGACCGCCCGCAGCGCCTCCAATGCGGCCGGCGCATCGGCCCGGTCCACGAGGTATTCCGATTGGAGTTCTTCACCCGCACTGGGCGTGAACTCGGGCCGGAAATGCGGCAGCCGCTCGTGCGCCGGACCGGTCCGGCCCTGCTGCTCGGTGCACGCGGCCGGGTCGACGCCGGGGACCGGGTGTCGCGGCCCATCGGCCAGCGTCGCGCCGAACCGCTGCGTGGGCGGGAACGGCTGCGTCTGATCGGCCACACGCTGCTTGGTCCACAACTGGAACGAGGGCTCGGCCCCCCACGGGGTGAACATGCTCGTGCTGTACGCCGCCGAGGTCAGCTCGTCGAAATGCGTCACCGCCGCGTCGAACTCCAGGCCGTCGTAGACGTATTGGCGCATGTCGAAGGCCGGGAGCAGGTCCAGCGTCACGGCCGTGACGACCCCCAAGGCCCCCAGATGGACCACTGAACCCGCGAAATCGGGCTCCCCGCGGTTGACCGTGCGGATCTCGCCGTCGGCGTCGATGAATTCCAAGGCCGCCACGGCGGTCGCGAGGCTCCCGCTGCCGTCGCCCGAGCCGTGCGTGCCGGTCGCGATCGAGCCGGCCACCGAGATGTGAGGGAGCGAGGCGAAGTTGTGCAGCGCGAACCCGGCCTCGTGGACGGCCAGGCCCAGAGCCGCGTAGGTGATCCATCCCGAGGCGCGCACTCGGCGACGCTCGGCGTCGATCGACACCTCCGGTTCGATCCCGCTGAGTGAGAGCAGGACGGCGGAGGAGTCCGCGATGGCGTTGAACGAGTGGCCCGATCCGAGCACCCGCAGCCGCCGTGCCGAGGCCACGGCCTCGCGAGCGGCGTCGAGGCTCGCGACGGGCTCGAACCGCCGGGGCGCGAAAGCGATGTTGCCCGCCCAATTGGCGAGCGGCGAATCCGCCGGGGGCTGGGCGGCCGGGACTGCTCCCGGCGGTACCGGCGAGCCGGGCGTCGACACGATATTCCTCCTAGCGAGCGGCTGCGGAGGCAACGGTACCCGCGCGACGCGACCGCCGGCGCCGTCGAGCGGCGGGGCAGCGGCGGGCTAGAGCCGTTCGACGCCGATGAGGCGCTGCCCGGCCAAAGAGAGCACCCAGCCCTGACCCGTGCGAGTGGAGACGTCGGCGATCGCCAGATCGTCCTCATCGGCCAGGATCGCCACCGTGTCGCTGACGACCTCCGGATCGGCGCACACGATCGCGCAACCACCGGCCGAGGCCACTTCCCGCAGTCGCGTGCCGGCGCGAGCCGGGCTGCGCCCGTGCGCCTCGGCGTCGAACACCGAATCGCCCGCCAGTTCGCAGCGCACGGCCCGCGCCACCGGCTCGACGGTCTGCACGCTCGCCCTGCCGGTTGCGCTCAGCGCCCGTTCGGGACGGTACAGCGCCGTCAAGGCCGCCAGACGCACCGCCTGCTCGCGCCCCCTCCGGCTCAGCGGCCGTGCGACGTCCGGCCCGTCGAACTCGGGCTCGATCTCGGCCGGGGCCACCAGGAGCACGGTGGCGGTGACCGCCGGCAGCGCCGTGAACGCTTTGAGCGCCTGCTGGTCGCGTGGTCTGGTGAGCGTCTCGAAGGCCTCGGGCAGGGGCATCCAGCGCCGCTCGCCGATCTCCTCGTCGGCCACGAAACCCGCGTCGGGCCGCTCGGTGCGCATCGACCAGAAGTCGACGGTCTTGTACACGTCCCCGGTCGGATTGGGCAGCACGTAGGCGGCGCGGCACAGCCACATCTGCGGGATGACCGGCACACCGGTCTCCTCTTCGACCTCGCGGCACGCGGCCGTCAACAGGTGCTCGCCGTCGTCGAGCTTGCCCTTGGGCAGCGACCAGTTGCCGACTCGGGGCCGCCACACCGCCGCCACTTCCATGCGTCCGCCACTCGCACGCCACAGCACACCACCGGCCGCGGCCACCCGTTTCCGTGTCCCGCTCACGCTCATACCGTACTGGGAACAGGCCTCGGAAGGGAACCCCCGACACTCCTAAAGCATGCGGCCCGCGGCGTTCGCTCCGTCCGCGCCGAACCGGGCGTGCCGCCCGGGGCGCGGGAGCCGCGGGGCCGAGACGGCGAAGGCCGCCGCGTCGCCTCGGGCACGGCGGTCTTCGTCGGCGCCGTCAAGGGGCGATGGGCTCGCCGCCGTCCCCATTGCATCCCGTGGCGGCACCCTGGCGGGCCGGTGTCCTGAGGGCGGCGCCCGTCAAGCGGGCTATCGGCGGATCTGCTTGCGGTCCGGGCTTGCGATGGCGTTCTTGGCCTTCCAGCCGAGGAACATCAGGCCGCCGACGACGCCGACGACGAGGGCGATCTTGATGAGTGTCGCGAGGGCTCCGAAGAACCATCCGATCACGGTGGTGACGAGCCAGATCGCGACGAACGCACCGCCGAACAGGGCCGCGAGCCATCCGAGGAGACGCCAGTTCATGTTCATTCACTCCGGTCGAGGTCGAGGTCATCGCCGCCGCAGTGCATCGGCGCGATCGATGTCATTATGACTCTATAATGACATCATTCGGTGTTCGGTGCAAGCCGCGCCCACGGCCCCGCGGAATCCGGCGCTGAAGCCGTCCGAGCGCCCGGGCGCCCGTCGCCGCCGGACGGAGCGGCCCCATCCCGCAGCGGCCCGTACCGACGGCATCACCACACGTGTCGGCAGGTCGCAGACCTTGAGGCAGACCCCACGGCCAGGTTCCCGTCTCCCTCCTCGGCCGCGAAGGGCTATAGAGTGCTTCCACACGGACGATCCCACAGACCGAGCCGACGAAGGCCCGCAGACCGCTCTCTCACGACGCACCCTGCGAGCCGCGGACCGGCCCCGCCGACGCCCGCGAGCCGTGCAGCGGCATCACCGAGAAGGAGCGACCAGGTGACCAAAGAGACGGCCGAGGCGCACTATGCCTTCCGTCGGCCCGGCGGCGAACGGCTCG
Organism: Actinomycetes bacterium; assembly: GCA_021793335.1. Taxonomy (GTDB): domain Bacteria; phylum Actinomycetota; class Actinomycetes; order Mycobacteriales; family Micromonosporaceae; genus Glycomyces. The sequence continues at coordinate 3,712 of JAJYSW010000090.1, read as the reverse complement.
GCGCGAGCGTCCGCATCGTCGGCGGCATCGTCAAAGGCGGCCTGGTGCTCCTCACCCGCCGCAAATGGGCCGGCATGCGCCACGTCCCCTTGGACGGCCCGGCCATCCTCGTGTGGAACCACTACTCCGACTTCGACCCGCTCCCGGTCGCCCACTACGTCTACAACTCCGGCCGCCACCCCCGCTTCCTGCTCAAGCACTCCCTGCTCAAGATCCCCGTCGTCGGACCGATCATCAAGGCCACCGGCCAGATCCCCGTCTACCGGGGCAGCAGCGACGCCGCCGACTCGCTGCGCACCGCCATCGAGACCCTCACCGCCGGCGGCACCGTCCTCATCGCCCCCGAAGGCAGCGTCACCAAGGAACCCGAGCGCTGGCCCATGCGCGGCAAGACCGGCGTCGCCCGCCTCGCCCTGACCACCGGCGCGCCCGTCATCCCGATCGCCCAATGGGGGTCCCTGGCGATCCACGACCGCAACCGCAGACCCAAGTTCCGACTCGGCCTCCGCAAACCCGTCACCGTCGTCGCCGGGCCCCCCGTCGACCTCTCCCGATGGCAGGGCGCCGAGATCAACCGCGAGAGCCTCACCGCCGCCACCGACGCGGTCATGGAGGCCCTGCGCGCCGGCGTCGCAGAACTTCGCGGCGAACAGCCCCCGCCGCTGTTCGACCTCCGCGAACATAAGAAGCACCAGCGCGAAGAAAGCGAGCCGACCGAGTGAGAGCAGCCGTCATGGGAGCCGGATCGTGGGGAACCGTGTTCGCCAAGATCCTCGCCGACGCGGGCACGCCTGTCACACTCTGGGCAAGGCGCCCGGCCGTCGCCGCCGCCGTCAATGAGCACCGCCGCAACCCCGACTACTTCCCGGACATCGCCCTGCCCGAAGGCGTCCGGGCCACCGGCGACCCCGCCGAGGCCCTGCGCGAGGCCGGCATCGTCGTCCTCGCCGTCCCCAGCCAGACTCTCCGCGAGAACCTCGCCTCCTGGTCCGACCACCTCCACCCCGACGCGACCCTGCTCAGCCTCATGAAAGGCATTGAACTGGGTACCACAGCGCGCATGACCGAAGTCATCGTCGAGGCCACCGGCGCCGATGAGAAGCACGTCGCGGTCCTGTCCGGGCCCAATCTCGCCCGCGAGATCGCCGAGGAGCAGCCGACCGCCTCCGTCGTCGCCTGCGTCGACCACGACCGCGCCGTCGCCGTCCAGCGCGCGGTCACCACCGCCTACTTCCGCCCCTACACCAACACCGACGTCATCGGCTGCGAACTCGGCGGGGCGACCAAGAACGTCATCGCCCTCGCCTACGGCATGGCCGCCGGCATGGGCATGGGCGACAACACCAAGGCCACGATCATCACCCGAGGCCTGGCCGAGACCACGCGGCTGGGCCTCCGCCTCGGCGCCGACCCCGCCACCTTCGCCGGCCTCGCCGGCCTCGGCGACCTGGTCGCGACCTGCTCCTCCCCGCTGTCCCGCAACCACACCTTCGGCGAGCAGCTCGGTCTCGGCGCGACCCTCGACGAGGCCGCCCGCGTCACCAGGCAGACCGCCGAAGGGGTCAAGAGCTGTCGCTCGATCACCGACCTGGCCCGCAAGGTCGGCGTCGAGATGCCGATCTGCGAAGCGGTCGTGCGCGTCTGCCATGAAGGACTCGACACCCGGGCCGCCGTCGCCGAGCTGATGGGCCGCGAGACCAAACCGGAAACCGACACTTTGAGGTCCAACCATGTCTAAGCCAACCGTCGCCGTGTTCTTCGGCGGGCGCAGCGTCGAACAACCCGTCTCCTGCGCCTCGGGTTCCGGAGTCGCCGAAGCCCTGCGCAAACGCGGCTACGACGTCACCGCCGTCGGCATCACCCGCTCCGGGGACTGGGTCCAGCTGCCCGAGGACAGTTCGTTCGCCATCGGGGACGCCGCCGCGCTCCCGGAGATCACCGCCGACTCCGGTAAGCCCGTCGCCCTCGAACTCGGCCCCGGGGCCGAGCCTCCGGCCGAGATCGCCTTCCCGGTGATACACGGGCCCTACGGCGAGGACGGCACCATCCAGGGCCTGTTCGAGATGGCGGGCCTGCCGTACGTCGGCTCGGGCGTGCTCTCCAGCTCGATCTGCATGGACAAGGAGTTCACCAAGCGGCTGCTCGACGCCGAAGGCGTGCCGCAGGGCAAGTGGGCCGTCCTCAAACCCGGCGAGGAGTTCGACGCGCCCGCCGTCGTCGGCGAACTCGGCCTGCCGCTCTTCGTCAAGCCCGCCCGGGCCGGATCGAGCCTGGGCATCAGCAAGGTGAAGGCCGTCGACGAGCTCGCCGCCGCCGTCGCCAAAGCCCGCGAGGTCGACGACAAGGTCATCTTCGAGACCGCCTTCATGGACGTCCGCGAGATCGAGATGGGCGTCCTCGCCGCGACCGACGGCGATCTGGAGATCACCTACCCTCTCGAAGTGCTCGCCACCGGCGCCGACGGCTGGTTCGACTTCGAGGCGAAGTACCTCGACGACCCCGAGCCGTTCGACCTCAAACCCGACTACCCCGCGGGCGTGGTCGAGCAGGCCCAGGAATTGGCCAGGACGGTGTTCCGGCTGCTCGACTGCCGCGATCTGGCCCGCGTGGACTGCTTCTTGACCGCCGAGGGCACCGTCTACCTCAACGAGGTCAACACCATGCCGGGCATGACGCCGATGAGCGGCGTCCCGCAGGCGTTCGCCGCCGCCGGCATGGAGTACGAGGACCTGGTGGAGCGCCTGGTCACCCTCGCGGCGGCCCGCGCTCGCCGTTCCTGACCTCGGCGCGTACCATTGCCCGGTGGTCCGCGCTCCGAACCGGTGCGCGGCCCGATCCGCATACCCGTGTGCGCGCCGCACGAGCGCGCGACACTCCTGCGTTTCCGCACGTCGGAGACGACCTGTGCCCCGAATCGGGGGCTCGATCATGAATTACCGGAGATTGCATTGGAAGCAAAGGCGAAAGTCAAACTTTCCCGTTCCCTCGGCATCGCGCTGACGCCGAAGGCCGCCAAGTACATGGAACGCCGTCCCTACCCTCCGGGGCAGCACGGCCGCGGCCGCAAGAAGGAATCGGACTATAAGAACCAGCTCGTCGAGAAGCAGCGCCTCCGCGCGCAGTACAACGTCAGCGAGCGCCAGCTGCGCAACGCCTACGCCGAGGCCGTGCGCAAGCCCGGCAAGACCGGTGAAGTGCTGATCGGGCTGCTGGAATCCCGCCTCGACGCCTTCGTGCTCCGGGCCGGCTTCGCGCGCACCATCTACCAGGCGCGCCAGTTCGTCAACCACGGTCACTTCACCGTGAACGGCCGCAAGGTCGACATCCCCTCGTACCGGCTCAAGCCGAACGACTTCGTGCAGGTCCGCAAGAAGTCCCGCACGATGACGCCGTTCCAGCTGGCCGCCGCCGGCGCGTGGGCCGGCGAGCAGACTCCGGCCTACATCGAGTCCCACCTCGACGGCCTCGTGGCCCGCTTCATCCAGGTGCCCGAGCGCAAGCAGATCCCGGTGATCTGCGACGAGCAGCTCGTGGTCGAGTTCTACTCGAAGTAACCGCCCGGCCGAGCCCTGCTCGAAAAGGGAGCGCGAGGAGGCGGCCCCGCCCCGGCGGCGGCCGCCTCGTGCTCGCGGCAGTGCCGTCCGTCACGGTCTCCCCGCTGGTAGTCGCCTCACGGACGCGAGTAGACTTAGCCAGCGGTGCATTCCGCTCT
>JAJYSW010000089.1 GCA_021793335.1 Actinomycetes bacterium | reverse complement strand
ATCTGGTGCGACGGGGTCGCCGCCGGTGTAGGTCAACAGACCGAGTTTATAGTCCGGGGTGTTGCAGGAGGACGCGGAGAAGGTGATGAACGTGTCCCCGCCGTGCTGGAGCACGGCCGGGGCCTCGTTCACGCGGGCCCCGACGGTCTCCCATGCGTACGAGGGCCGGGCGATCACCGATCCCGTGCCGATCACCGTCCACGGGTCCGACATCTCGGCGATCCAGACCGACTGGTCCTGGCCGACCCACTCACTCCACAGCAGATACAGCTGCCCGTTCAACTCCAGGTAGCTGCCGTCGATGTTCCACCGGTCCGGCATCGGCGTGCCCATGAACTCGTAAGGGCCCATCGGCGTGTCGCCGGTCGAGCGCAGCACGCGCAGTCGCTGCCCGTCCAGATCGGTCTGCGAGAAACCGGAGGTGTACATCAGGTACCAGGTGCCGTCGATGCGGTGGAACTCCGGCGCCCAGTGGCTGCAGCACCGGTCGGGGACGCCCGCGTCGTCCCACACGACGGTGTCGCTCGCGGTCTTGAGTCCCTCCAGCGTGGTCGAACGCCGCATGATCACCGTGGAATCCCAGGTCGTCGTGGACATGTAGTAATGACCGTCCCAGTATTCGATCCACGGGTCGGCGCCGTTCTCACGGATCGGGTTCGTCAGCGTCTGAGCGGCATCGGCCTCGGTGAGCCGCCAACGCTGGACGGCGGCGCCGCTGTAGGTGTATTGGGAGATGGTGCTTCCCGGTGTGGTGGACCATTCCCATAGGTCGAGGGCTTTGCCGGAGAAGCGGTTGATGAAGCTGTGGGTGCCGTCGGGGTGTCGGGTGATCGACCATTGCTGGTTCGTGCCGCCCAGATCGGTGTACTGGGCGATGACGGCCCCGTCACCGCCGTCCCACTCGAATGCCTCCAGCACCAGATTCGAGTGCCGGGCCTGGATCTTGTAGTGGCCTTCGCCCGCGTCGACGAAGCGGAACTGCTGGTTCGCAGCGCCGGTCGGGTGCCACTGGATCAGCTCGGCTCCCGGGTCGGTCGACAGGTCGAGGATATCGAGGGCGAGACCGGAATGGGCGCTGGTGACGGTGTACCACTGGCCCGGCGCGATCGCGGCCTGCGCGGGGGCTCGGGAGGAGGCGACGAGGCCGAAGGCCGCCATGGCGGTGGTGAGGACGATCGCGAGCAGGGCACGTCCGGGTACGGACTGGACCATATTGGGCTCCAAATGGAAATGATTGCCGATTGGTGAGGGCGGGGCGCTCCGGCCGGTTCTGGAGCGCCCCGAGTGGGGCAGTGCGGTGCGGCGGTGCGGCGGCGGGACGCTCAGTGCCCGTCGAGCACGGGCCATCCCGAGGCGTTCCACTCGATCTGCTCGATCCCGAGCGCGAATCCGCCGTTCGAGCCGTACGAGTGGTACGCGATGAGGCCTCGGTGGAGCGACTGGCCGCCGGAGGCCACGAACCCGCCGTGCGCGCCGAGGACGACGGTGCCGCCGCCCTCGCGCATGTCGACGCCGTTCGCGTCCAGGAACGGCCCCGTAGGCGAGGTGGAGCGGCCGACGGTGATCCGGTATGTCGAGTCGGCGTCCGCGCAGCACCGGCCGATCGAGGTGAACAGGTAGTAGTAATCGCCGTGCTGCATCATCGAAGGCCCCTCGATGCCGCCGTCCTTGGTGGCCAGGCGGATCGGCTGGGCTCCGGCCGCGACCTTCCCCGAGGGCCAGTCGAGTTCGACGATGTGGATGCCCTCCCACCAGGAGCCGTAGACCATCCAGTGGACGCCGCCGCCGTCGACGACGATGTTCGCGTCGATCGCGTTATAGGCGTCGCCCTCATAGGACTGGAGCACCGCGCCCTCGTCGACCCATCGGTAGTCGGGGTCGGAGGGATCGAGCGTGGTGTTGGTGGCCAAGGCGATGAGCGAGCGCTGCGAGCCGAACGTCGAGGCCGTGTAGTACAAGTAGAACTTGCCCTGTGCGGCGTCGTGGTGGAGCTCTGGCGCCCACAGGTTGTCGACGCCGGGAATCTGCTGCGTGAGCCACGCGGGCTTGGTGTCCCAGACGGTGCCGAGGCTCTGCCAGCTCTGGCCGTCGTCGGTGGAGCGGCGGATCGGGATGTTGCCGTCCCCGAAGCGGCCGTCGCCGGTGGCGAAGACGTACCACGGTTCGCCGGCGCAGCCGGCCCACAGTGCCGGGTCGTGGGCGGCGATGTCGCCGCGCAGGGTCCCGGGCGGGCCGGGCGGATGCTGGCAGTCGCTCGGCTGCGGCTCGGGTCCCGGGTCCGGTGCGCCGTTGTCGACGGGGTCGAGATGCCATCGCTGCGCGGCCGAATCGGCGTCGTAGGTGTATTGGGAGATGGTGCTTCCCGGTGTGGTGGACCATTCCCATAGGTCGAGGGCTTTGCCGGAGAAGCGGTTGATGAAGCTGTGGGTGCCGTCGGGGTGTCGGGTGATCGACCATTGCTGGTTCGTGCCGCCCAGATCGGTGTACTGGGCGATGGTCGCGCCGTCCTCGGCGTTCCATTCCCAGACGTCCAGGACCTGGCCGGAGTGCCGGGCCTGGATCTTGTGGTGGCCTTCGCCCGCGTCGACGAAGCGGAACTGCTGGTGCGCTTCGGCGGTGCGATCCCACTGGGTGAGGACGGTGCCGGGTTCGGTGGAGGCGTCCTGGATGCCGAGGGCGAGGCCCGAATGCGCGCTGGTGATGACGTACCAGGTGCCGGGTACGACGGCGGCGTTGCTGGAGGCGGGGTTGAGGAATGCCGGTCCGACGGCGGCCAGGACCGCGGCGGTGAGTCCGGCGAGCAGGCTTATTCGTCTTCGTCTCATATGCGACCACCTGAATCTTCACGATGGGAAATAGAGGAACCTCTATGTTAACGTAAACATGTCGTGAATATAAGCATCCTCGGGTGACAATTCCGGCGGACCCCGGAAGCGAACCGCTCGCGCCGCGCCACCGGCCCCGCCGGAACGACGGAGCGCCCGCCGCGTCCTCGCGGCGAGCGCTCCGTTCGATCACTCGATTCAGGTGGCGATGTTCAGGACCGTCGAGCCGACGTACTCGCCGTCGGCGCTGAAGTCCACGGTGCCCATGTACCGGGCGTCGGCGTCCAAGCCCGTCCAGGACAGGCCCAGCTCGAACTCCCCGCCCAGAGCGACCGTCTGCTCGACCGGGTCCAAGGCCACGTTGCCCTCGTCCGAGGCCGGCACCGTCCACGCGTGCAACCGCGTGTCCACACTGTCCGGGCCGCCCCACAGGTCGACGAACACCACGAAGGTATAGCCGCCGGGCAGCGTCACGACCTCGTTCGAACCGCCCGAAGCGGAGTAATCGACCAAGGTCAAAGCGCCGTCCGCGTCCTTGACATAGACGAACATGTCAAGGTCGGAGCCGGCGGGGTGCTCGGCATCGAAGGTCGCGTAGCGGACCACGGCGGCGTCCTCGGGCACGGTGAACTCGTACGAGACGGTGTGCGAGCTCTCGACCGGGTCGGCCGCCGGGAACGAGGAGCTGTCCGGATCGGTCAGCGTCGTCTCGGCGACCTCGGAGGCCACCAGGCCGGACACCGAGGCGCCGAGCGTGCCGTCGAAGCCGGACGTGCCGCTCAACGTCTCCTCGCCCGCGTCACCGGAGAAGGACACTTCGTCGGCGACGCCCACCCGGGTCGGCTTGACCACGATCGGGGAGCGGACGTCGCCGCGGCCCCAGTGCCAGGCGCCGATCTCACGCCAGGTGATGTCCCCCCACGCCCACTCGTCGTAGACCCCGTCGGTGCGCTCGATCGTGAGCGTATAAGTGACCGACTCGCCCGGCTTGAGCAGCAGGAGCTTCTTGTCGACCTTGACCTTCGTGCCCTCCGGCGCGTCGATGTCGGCACGATAGAGGCTGTACCGGCCCGACACGTTCGTGACGGTGCGAGCGACGGTGCCGACGCCGGTCAGCTCGGCGACCGTGATCGACGGGTAGTTCAGCTGCGAGGGCGCGATCGAACCGTGGGCATCGCACAGATCGCCGATCTTGGCGGCCTCGGCGGTCCCGCAGATGTACTGAATCCACTCTTCGGGGCCGGAATCGTAGACCAGGCCCGGCTCGAACATCGCGGCGCCGTCGACGTGGCCGGCCCCGTAGTCGAACGGGGTGGCGTCCTCGCCGCCGCGCTGAATCGGGCTCCAGCGGCCGTCACGCTGATAGGCCGTGGTCATCATGGCCGACTTGACGGCCATGGGAGACCACTCGGGGTGATCCGACAGCAGCAGGGCCGCCATGCCCGCGATGTGCGGACTCGACATCGACGTGCCCTGCGAGGCGCCGTAGTGGTTGCCGTGGTTGAGTTCGGGCGTCACTCCCGCGAGGATCTCCACGCCGGGCGCGGTGATATCGGGCTTGAGCATGTTCTGCCCGGCCGCGAGGGCCGGACCGGCCGAGGAGAACGCGGCCATCTCGGGCGCGTTCTGCCACTGGCGCTCCGATGTGGTCACCGAGACGGTCGGATCGTCGGTCGCGGCGATCCAGTCGACCAGCGCCGACCCGGCGTCATAGCCGATGTGGATGGTGGGAAGGGCCTGCGAGGTGACCACCGAGCCGTCGCCGAGATCTTCGACGTCGCGGACGATCAGCGCCGTGCCGCCGGCGGCAGCGACCTCGTTCGCCATGTCGGTGAACGGGTTCCCGCGCTCGCAGAGGACGGCGAAGCCCTCGGTCCTCGCCGGGTCCAGCGTGCCGGGGTCGCAGCCCGCGGCCGCGGCCGGGTCGGCGTCGTCGAGTGCCGCGTCGGCGGCCTCCTTGACCGGGAACTCGGAGGCGCCGTTGATGGCTCCGACCGGGACGGTCGTATCGCCGAAGGTGAGGTCCGAGCGGTAGGTCGCGTCGTGCGTCGAGGCGGCGACGGTCGTGACCCACGGCTCCTGGTGGTCCACGGTGGACCCAGGGCCGTCGTTGCCGGCCGAGGCCGCCACGAAGACGCCCGAGGCGGCGGCGTTGAAGAACGCGATCGAGACCGCGTCGACGAATTCCGCCGTTCCGATGCTGCCGATCGAGAAGTTGATGACGTCCACGCCGTCGGCCACGGCCGCTTCGATGCCGCTGACGAGGTCGGCTCCGGCGCAGCCTCCCCAGCAGACCTTATAGGCGGCGACTCGCGCGGCCGGGGCCATGCCCGACACCGTGCCGAACGCCTCGCCGTCCATGATCACTTCGGACTCGTGATTGCCCGCGGCGGTGGTGATGGTGTGGGTGCCGTGGCCGTTGTGGTCTCGCGGCGAGGCGTACTCGTGGACCGATTCGCCCCGCACGTCGAACCAGCGGGCGCCGATCAGCTTGTTATTGCAGGTGACGTTGTTCGCGGCGTCCTCGTCCTCGCCCTCTTCGCACTCGCCGTTCCACTTGGCGTCGATGACGTCCTGGTCCGGGCGCGGTTCGGGAAGCGCCTGGAGGGACGGGTTCTCGGGCCAGACGCCCGTGTCCAGCACACCGACGATGACGCCCTCGCCGGCGCTCTCGGGATCGCCGAACCGGGTGTTCCAGGCGCCCCACCTGCCGTCCAGGCCCAGGAAGTCCGGGGTGGTGGCGGTGGTGAGCTGGTAGATCCGGTCCGGGGTGACGGAGAGGACCTTGTCGCTGTCCGCGAGCGCGGCGGCCTCTTCGGCCGTCAGCTCGGCGGCGAATCCTGAGAACACCGTGTCGTACTCGGCGACGGGTTCGATGCCGAACTCGTCGAGGACTTCGCTGCGCTCGCCGTCCATGTAATCGCGGTACTCGGTGACCGCCGAGGATTCGAAGTCGATGGTCTCCTCGCCGGTCGTGGTGGGCGCGGTCGCTTCGAGGCCCGGCTCGTCGCCGTCATAGGTGGCGACGGGGGCTTCGGCGAGTTGGACCATGTAGTAGCCGTCGGCGTATTCGAGGTCCTGGCTCGGGGCTTCCTTGTGGTAATCGGGAGTGACTTCGGGGAGCGGGGAGGGCTGGGCCGAGGCCGGTGCTGCGGCGGTGACGAGCCCGGCGACCACCGCGGGGACGGTCGCGGCGGCCAGGGCGATGCGGGTGCGGGCTCTGACGCGCCTGGGTGCGCGCCTCATGGAGACATGGGGGGACGAAGATCCCATTCGATGAGCTCCTCTCAAAGGGGGTGAACACCGCACAGGGTGGAAAGCGGTGCACGAAAGCGAGCCTATTGTGAGCATGACTCGCTGTAAACCCTCATATAAGGAGAAATTCGGGCTAGATCGATACTGTTACATGTCTGTTATCTGCGATGGGTGAAGCGGGCGCGGGCGGCGACTACCAGCGCCACCACAGGAAGCGGCGCTCGAAGCGGATCTTGACCGAACTGGCCTTGGTCTTACCGGTCACGTTGAACCGCAGCCCGTTCATTCCCTTGTACTCGCAGAGGTTGGAGAGGCTGCTGGCCAGCATGTCGACGTTGTCATCCGCGTAGGCGCCGTCCGGCAGGATGATCTCGACCGAGGACGCCATGTCGTTGAGCGCGATGTCGACCTCGCGTGTGCCGATGATCGCGTGCCTGAAGTCGAGCTTGACCGAACTGGCCTTGGACCTGACGTTGATGCGGCGGGGCACCAGCCATTCGCCCTTACGGTGCACCGAGGAGGCCGTGGGCGTCAGATGGATCTCGGCGGGAGCGTCCACGGCGCGGCGGTCGGCCCGGGTGACCGTGTCGGGCGCGGCCGCCTGGCCGGTGGTATTCGGCAGATCCGCGAGGAGGTGTTCGAGCTCGCCATAGGTCTTGGCGGCGTACGCCTCACGAGAGCGGTCGGCGAACTCGTCGAGTTCGAGGCGGCCCTCTTCGGTGGCGGCGTGCAGCCTGGCGATGATGCTCTCGCGTTCGGCGTTCGAAACGCGCAGGTTCGGGTCGGGAGTGGGGGGCATGTGCGTCACCTTCTCGTCGGGCCGGAGCCGAGCCGCCGTGGTCTGCGCACCATGCCGCCGTTGCACCATTCGTCGTAGTCGAACAGGTCGGGCTGGCGGATGAGCGCCTTGGTGTTGGCGGCCCACAGTCCGACATATTGGTCTCGGGTCTCCCGCGCTTTGGCGAGGAGCTTGTCGACCCGCTTGCGGGAGTGGACACGGAATTTCGTGCGCACCGCGTCGCCCGCGTAGATATAGAGGATGTGCAGGGCGAAGGAGCGCTTCGGGCAGGTGGCGTCGCCGGCGAGCTCCAGCCATACGTCGATGAGATCGTCGGTGGCCAGCGTCAGGTCCCAGTGACGGCCCTCGGGCGCGACCGAGGACGGATCGAGCGCCCAGGCCCGGATCTCCTCTACGGTGGGGAGCGCCGGGTGCGCGAACCCGGGGAAGGACGCTTCCGACACGTGTACTCCCGACAGACTGCCCCGACCCGCGGCGGTGCGGAGGCGATCCGGCCTCGGCGGCGCCGCGTCGGGGGGACTCGAACAATGCTCGTCCCGATCGTATCGTGATCCGGCGGCGACCTCTGCACTCATATTCGATGGCGTGGGCCACGGCCGCCCCGATCACACGCCGCCCATAGCCGATTCGACGGCGCCGATGCGGGCATTGTCGCCGCACCGCCGATGGGCCCGGGGCCCGCTCCCGCAGCGCCTCGCACAGGCCGGCCGCGCGCGGGCACCGCATGACTTCGAGTGCCGTCAACGTCACCACCTCCCGGCACAGGTCCCGCAATACCCGGCGTCGCCGCTCCTCGGTCTCGGTTGCCGGGCCCATAGGCGCCCATGCCGCCGCGCTCCACGCCGATCCGCCGTTGCCCCGGCTCAGAGTGAGGAAGAGCGAACACCCCTCGGGCGCCCTGGCCCGCAGCTGCGGCACGGGCAGTCCCGTATCGGAGACGAAGGCGCCGTGCCCAGGACGCCACGGGGAATTCGGCCCGCGGGCCGGCGGCCGGCAGGGCCGCGTTCGCATGACGCAGCCGGTCGCCGCGGCACCGTTCGAGCATGGCCTGTGAGGCTGCGCGAAACGGCTCCGAGGCGCAGGAGCAGACCGGCGATCCGCGGCAGAGCGGCCGCGCAGCCGACGAGGGCGCGAACGGCCGGTGACCGGCGGCCCACCGACGACGGTGATCTCGGATTCGGGCAGGTCGGCAGCGTATTCGAGCGGCCATGCCCGTCCTGGACACCCGGGGGCAGGACCTCGAAGCCGTGGCCCCAGACGGCGGTGCCGCCGGCGGCGACGAGGCCGTGATCGGTTGCGAAGGCGGCCGCGAAGCATCGGCGCAGCCCCGCTCCGGCTCTCCGACCGCCGTGGCGGCACGGGAGACGGGCAGCACGCAACACGCACCGAATGCCATGAGATGGCCGCACACCGTCAAGGAACGGTCTCCGGCCCATGGACAATTTCCGGCGATGCGGCGCGGAATCATGCTGTATCCCTGCGTGCATCGCTCCGAGCGGGGAAAGGCCCGGGCCCGCGTCTCCCTGAGAAGACGCGGGCCCGGGCCGCTCGGTCATGAGCGATTCGCTACCAGTAATAGGTATCGCACAGCTTCCAGACGCCGTCCTCTTCAACAGCGGTGTAGTATTGGCCGCCGATGGATATGTCTTCCTCGCTGGTGGGCGGGGTGTCGTCCATCGTCCAGCCGGCCCAGACCTTCACTTCGCCGTTCTGCTCGGGCTCGGCTATGCCCCAGATGAGGAACTCGTATTTCGAAGCACTGTTGTACTCGAGCTCGTACTCGTACTCCCACAACATGTCATCGGTGGGGTTCGAGCACATCAGTTCGCTCAGGGCGTCCATATCGCCGATGTCGACGGCGATGTCCCACGAGATCCCGGCGCCCTCGGGCGTGTTCGGGTCGAAGTTCTCGGAGTTGACCGGCGTGCCCCAGTCGTCGAACGAGCCGCCGGTGTCGTCGATCGGGTCCTCGGTCTCCTGAGTCTCCTCGGGCGTCGGCGACTCCTCCTCGGGGGAGGAGGACTCCTCGGCGGGCTCGCTCGTGGTGTCGTCGCCGCTCTGTGCCGCCTTATCGTCGTCTTCGAGCATCCCGGGCACGATCAGGACCGCGGCCACGCCGAGGAGCACGACCAGGACGACGACGACGCCCAGGATGATCCCCAGGTTCGAGCCCTGCTTCGCCGGCGGAATCGGCGGCGGCAACGGGGAGCCGTGCGGGTCCTGCGGGTAGCCGGGGTGTACGCCGAGCGGCGGCGTCATATTGGGCGGTTGCGGCGGGTACTGGTTGGGGTCATGACCGTAGCCCGCAGGCGGAGGAGCGCTGTAACCCTGCGTGTACGGGTCGTTGGGCTGCTGGGGCGGCTGCTGGCTCGACACGTGGTACTGCTGCGGGTCGTGGCCGCCGGGGGGCGGGTAAGTCATCGCTCTCTATGGCCTCGTCTGCTCTGGTGGGCTCAGTGGCGGTGAACTGTCTTCACCGGGGTGCACCGATCGTACAGCGGTGCGTCTCCTTCCTTCGTACCACGCGAGCGCCGCTCAGCGAATTCTGCCGGGATGACGAGGCACGGACCCGGCCCCGCTTCCCTGCGGCCCCGCCGCACCGGTACCGACTCCATTCCCCCGGGCGTCACTCTGACCTGCTTGTGCCCCAGTGCTTATGAGCATCGTTCGACCGGGTGCGGCATCGCTGCCGCCCAGGGCCTCCGTCACGGTTCCGGCAGCGCGGCGGCACGAAAAGATCACCCGGGCGGTATACCGAATGCTGGGAACGCGCGGCCGCCGCACCGCGTTCCACCGCTGTTCCGACCGGAAATCTCGGCCAACCCGCGCCGTGGCGCGGGCGGACAGGTTACCGTCAGTCGCGTACCCTGTGCGCCGACCGTGCCCGTGCAGGGTCTAAGATCTATGGCCCCGGCACTCGACCATCGACTCTCCAGGCCGAATGCGATGCGACTGCGATACAGCCGCGCCAGAGGTGACAGAAGGCGCCGTATCGAGCAGTTCTGGCAGCGACAAGACAAGCTTCTACCCGAGGTTCAACGTATGGCGACTGTCCATTCCATGGGTTCGTGGGCGCTCCGGCTCTCCGTTGCGCTCGCTCCCGTCCCCCTCGTCGAACTGCTCGGCACGGGCCGAGTCTGGGGCTACGGCCTCCTCTATCCTGTGCTGGCCGCGCTCCTGATCACCGGGCGACTGCAGCGCCGCAGGCAGTTCGCGCGTATGCGTGGGACCCCACCCGCGAAACACCCCAAGGTGCTCGAAGCACATCGGTCGTTCAGGGCCGGCGAGACGGTGAGCGCGGTCGCCGGGACCGTCGACGTCGCCGCCGAGCCCCCCGAACGGCGCGAGCGTGCGATGCGGAACCTCGTCCGCAGCATCAAGAACGAGGGCATAGAGACCGATCTGCGCGTCCAGCTGATCCAGGACCTCGTCGAACTCGGCGGACGCGACATGGCGATGCGACTGACACCAGTGGCCGCAGAATCTGCAGTAGACATAGAGGTGCGTCTCGAAGCGGCCGAGCACATGGGACGATTCAGCTCCGAAGAGGGCTTCCGCGCGCTCGAAGCGATCGCGAACGACGGCACCGTGGACGACCGGCACCGGCTGGACGCGGCCAGCGCGCTCGTCGACTGCGCCACGCGCGCCGCGGGGGCCGCACTCATGCAGCTGGTCACCGACAGCGCCGTCTCAGAGTACGTCCGGCACAGCGCGGCCAACATGCTGCGCCGCGTCAGCCACGGCACGGCCGCCATGGCGTTCCGGCACCTGGCCACCGCGCCGCTCATCACCTCCAGGCTGCGGATCGTCTGCGCCGAGCAGCTCGCCGCCGACGACCCGGCGGAGGCCGAACAGGCACTGTGGCGCATGATCAACGGCGTCGAATCCAGCATGGACTACCACTTGGGGATCGACGTGGCCGAAGCCCTGTACGGGATCTGTCCCGACAGCGGCGTCGAGGCGTACGCGACGCTCGCGACCGAGCCGCGTTTCCCGTGGTACGGCCGCATCGAAGCCGCCTACCGGCTCGGGAAACTCGGCGTCCGAAACGGTTTCGACCTGCTCAGCGACTTCGCCCGCGACGAAGACCTCGACGACGTCTACGGGCTCGCGGCGCTCGACCGGCTCTTCCAGCTCGAAGCGGAGACCGGCACCCTGGAATCCGACGACTAGACACTGGTCGCCAGTGGAGCGCTCAGCCCTTGAGGCCCACATAGACCAATTGGATCTCCAGGTGGTGGAGATCGCGGCGCGCGCCGAGCCAGTGCGGGCTCTCGGCGTCGAGCAGTGATTTCCAGGCGGCCCGGTCCTCGACGTCGAGGAATTCCTCGCACCGGTCGACCTGTGCGGTGAGCGAGCGCAGGGCCGCCTCCAGGTCCGCGCCTTGGAGCGGCGCGGGCTTCACCACGGTCTCGTTCAGCGTCCGCACCTCGGACAGGCCGGCCTGCTCCAAGGCCACGTTCCATCCGTACGGCAGCGATACGCCGTGGTGCTCCCCGCGCACGGCCTCTTTGAAGCGCGATCCCGCCTCGGTCAGACGGACTTCCAGGCCCGGACGGCCCACACCCAGATCCCAGGGCAGGAACTGCGGTCGCGGCCCGCCTTCGTCCACGGCCAGTCTCCCGCCGTCTGCGAGCAGCGCCGCCAAGGCGCCCAAGGCGGCCTGCTGGTCGGCGATGTGGTGGACGACGCCTCTGGCCCAGACGAGGTCGGCGGGCGCGTCGACGGCTGTGGCGAGGGATTCGGGACGGCCGACGTCGGCCACCGCGGTCTCGATCGCAAGACCGGCCTGCTCGGCTCGTTCACTCGCGAGATCGACCACGGCCGGTGCGGTGTCGACGGCGATCACCCGAGCCTCGGGGCGCGCCGCGGCGAGCGCCAACGCCATACCGGCCCCGCCGCAACCCACGTCGACGTAGACGCGGTCGCCGGGTTCGGAGAGCTGCTCGGCGAGACGCCGGTATCGCTCGGATTCGGCCTCGGCGCTCTCACGGAGGTGCTCGATCTCCTCGCCGAAGTCGACGGCCGCTCGGTGCCCATGGGACGAGTGATGCGCCATGCGATCGAACCTACCAGTGCGGGGAGCGCATCCGAGGCACGGTCGCCGACTCCGACGCACCCGTTTTACCATCGGAATCCCCGCGTGGAAACAGGTGAGCGGCGTTGCAGACGACGGCACCGGAGTCCGGGATCTCCGCACACCCGGATCGCCTTTCGACGTGGTCACCGGTTCGGAGCCCGACCGGATCGGCGCGGGCCACGGACTGCTGGAGATCACATTGCGGTCCGGCACCCAGGCCATGGTCGAGGGGCGCGCACGAGCAGCGCGTCGGCCCCGGCGGGGTACGGCGATACCCG
>JAJYSW010000088.1 GCA_021793335.1 Actinomycetes bacterium | reverse complement strand
GCCGAGGCGGGCGAGGCCGGCGGCGACTCCTAGACCGCGCTGAACAGCACAGGGGCCCGGAGGCGTTCCTCCCGGCCCCTGTCGCGCGTCTTCGGCGGCCCGCGGACGGGCACGGGGCGGGTGCACTGCGGTGCACCCGCCCCGTCCTGCACGTCTCGTGCGGCCCGATCCCGAAAGGCCGGCTCAGGACTGAGCGCCCTCGGCGCCCTCCTCCTTGGCGATCTGCTCGCGGACCTCGTCCATGTCGAGCTCCCTCACCTGGCGGATGACCTCTTCCAGCGCCTCCCCGGGCAGCGCTCCGGGCTGGTTGAACAGGAGGATGCCGTCCCGGAAGGCCATCAGCGTCGGAATCGACTGGATGCCGGCCGCGGCGGCCAGCTCCTGCTGGTCCTCGGTGTCGATCTTGCCGAAGACGATGTCGCTGTGCTGCTCGCTTGAGGCGTCGTACGTCGGGGCGAACTGCTTGCAAGGACCGCACCACTCAGCCCACCAGTCGACCAGCACGATGTCGTTTTCGGTGACGGTGTCCTCGAAGGTGTCCTTGTTCAGTGCAACCGTGGCCATAGATTCGGCCGCCTCTCTGTCGTGACTCGTTTTGGTGCTATTCGGGCAACGATAGTGGCAAGTCCGGTATTCCGCCCGAGGTCGACGCGAGGCGCGGGCCACGTCTGGCACGCTATAGGGCATGGATCTGGCCACCACCATTCAGAACATCGAACGCTCATCTTCGGCGTTGACGACTCAATCGCTCTCCCGGATGGACGAGCGGCTCCCCTGGTTCCGCGATCTGCCCGCCGAGCAGCGCTCGATGGTGACGCTGGTGGCCCAGGCGGGCGTGCGGCAGTTCCTGGAGTGGCTGCGCGCCAGCGGGGAGGACCTCGGCAGCTCCGACATGGTCTTCGAAGCCGCCCCGGTCGAACTGGCCCGCGCGATCAGCCTCCAGCACACCGTGGCGCTCATCCAGGTCGTCATCGACGTGGTCGAGGAGCAGGTCCCGGCGCTCGCCGCCGAGGGCGAGGAGGAGCAGCTTCGCGAGTCGGTCCTGCGGTTCTCCCGAGAGATCGCCTTCGCGGCCGCGCGCGTCTACGCCCGTGCCGCCGAGACGCGCGGCGCATGGGACGCGCGGCTCCAGGCCATGCTGGTCGATTCGCTGCTGCGCGGCGATTCCTCCGACGAGCTGATCGGCCGCGCCGCGGCCCTGGGCTGGTCCGAGACGCAGTCGATCACCGTCGTCTGCGGCAATACGCCCGGCGGCGAGGCCACACTGGTACTCCACAGCGTCCAGCGGGCTGCGCGCCGCCTCGGCCTGGACGTCCTCGCCGGTGTCCACGGCGCCCGCCTCGTCATCCTCTTGGGCGGGGTCGACGCCCCCATGGAGATCGTCGAGAACCTCACCGGTCAGTTCGGTGAGGGCCCGATCGTGGTGGGGCCCACCGTCACCGGTCTGGCCGAGGCTTCGACCTCCGCGCTGGCGGCCGTGGCCGGGCACCGCGCCGCGCCCGCGTGGACCGATGCGCCGCGGCCGGTGACGGCCACGCAGCTGCTGCCCGAGCGCGCCATCGCCGGCGACGAGGCCGCCCGTCTGCAATTGCGCGAGGGCGTCTACGTGACGCTGCGCCGCGCCGGGGGCGAGTTGCTGGAGACCATGGACGCGTTCATCGCCTCGGGCGGCGTGCTGGAGGGCACCGCTCGCGAGCTGTACGTCCACCCCAACACGGTGCGGTACCGCCTGCGACGCATTCAAGAGGTGACCGGTTTCTCCCCCACCGACCCTCATGAGGCATTTGTGCTGCGTGTGGGGTTGACCATAGGACGCCTGGAGAGCTCGCCTTCACCGAGGCGTTCCCGCAGTTAACAACGAGTGTTGTAGATTCTCTACAAGAACCGGACGGGCTTTCAGTCTTCCCACTGCTCCCGTTCCGGGTGTTCACTGAGCGAAAGTCTAGATGTGCTTGCCATTCTCGCCCCCGGGCAGGGTTCGCAGAAGCCCGGATTCCTCACGCCATGGATCGAAGCCGACCCCACCGCGGCGGCGAGGCTCCGTGAGTGGTCGGATCGCATCGGCCTCGACCTCGTGCACCTCGGTACCGAGGCCGACCAGACCGAAATCACCGACACCGCCAACACGCAACCGCTGCTGGTCGCCGCCGGGCTCCTCGCCGCCGAAAAGCTGCCCCTCGACCGGGTCGGCGTCGTCGCCGGGCACTCCGTCGGCGAGCTGACCGCCGCCGCTCTGGCCGGAATCCTCACCCCCGAGGCCGCGATCGAGCTCGCGGCGGCGCGCGGCCGCGAGATGGCCGCCGCCTGCGGCATCGAACCCACCACCATGGCCGCCGTCCTCGGCGGCGTCGAGGACGACGTGCTCGCGGCGATCGAGGCTGCCGGGGCCTGGCCCGCCAACCGCAACGGCGCCGGCCAGATCGTGGCCGCCGGCCCCGTCGCCGCCGTCGACGAGCTCGTTCGGAACGCCCCCGAACGCACCCGCATCATTCCGCTCAAGGTCGCCGGTGCCTTCCACACCCCGCACATGGCCCCCGCCCAAGCGGCCCTCGAAGCCGTCGCCGACAAGATGGCCACCGCCGATCCGCAGCGCACCTTCCTGTCGAACCGCGACGGCGCGCCCGTCCCGACCGGGGCACAGGCCCTGCGCCAGCTCGTGGACCAGGTCACCTCTCCGGTCCGTTGGGACGCCTGCATGAGTACGCTTGGAGAACTGGGCGTCACCGCCGTCATCGAACTGCCTCCGGCCGGGACGCTCACGGGCCTGGCCAAACGGGCACTGAAGGGCGTGGAACGGCTCAACGTCAACACCCCCGAGGACCTCGCGGCCGCCGCCGACCTCGCCGCCAGTGAAGGAGTCCAGTGAGCGCCAACGGATCGCGTGTCATCAGCGTAGGCCACTACCAGCCCGAGAAGGTCCTCACCAACGAGGATCTCGCCGAGATGGTCGACACCAACGACGAGTGGATCGTCAGTCGGGTCGGCATCAAGGAACGCCGGATCGCCGCCGAGAACGAGAAAGTCGCCGACATGGCGATCAAGGCCGCCGAGCAGGCGCTCGCGAACTCCGGCTACGGCCCCGCCGATATCGACATGGTCATCGTCGCCACGGTCTCGGCCAAGGACGTGTGCCCCAACACCGCCTGCCGCGTCGCCGACGCCCTCGGCATCGCCTCCCCGGCGGCCATCGACGTCAACACCGCCTGCTCGGGCTTCGAATACGCCCTGGCTCAGGCCGATATGGCCATCCGGGTCGGCAGCGCCACCCGGGCCCTCGTCATCGGCGCCGAGAAGCTCACCGCCGTCACCGACTGGGAGGACCGCTCCTCGTGCGTCCTTTTCGGCGACGCGGCCGGTGCGCTCGTCGTCGAGGGCACCGACGACCCGGCGCTGGCCGTCAGTCCGGTCGTGTGGGGCTCGGAGCCGTCCATGAGCGACGTCATCCGGATCGAGGAGGACGTTCCGTTCATCAAGCAGGCCGGCCAGACCGTGTTCCGCTGGGCCACCACGCAGTTGGCGCCGCTGGTCGAGCAGGTCGCCGAGCGCGCGGACGTCAAGGTCTCCGAGCTGGCGGCGTTCGTGCCGCACCAGGCGAACCTGCGGATCATCCAGGGCATCGCCAAACGGCTCGACTTCAGCGAAGACTGCGTCATCGCCGAGGACATCGTCTATTCAGGCAACACCTCTGCGGCATCCGTGCCGCTGGCGTTGTCGAAATTGGTACAAAGTGGCAAGGTCGCCTCCGGCGCCCCGATTCTCCTGTTCGGGTTCGGCGGCGGACTCACCTACGCAGGGCAAGTCATCCGCTGCCCGTAATTATCGAGAGGAACAAACACATGTCTCGTGACGAGATCCGCGAAGGGCTGTCCGACATTCTCGAAGAGGTCGCGGGTGTGAACCCCGACGACGTCGCCGAGGACAAGTCCTTCACCGACGACCTGGACGTCGACTCGCTGGCGATGGTCGAGGTCGTGGTGGCCGCCGAGGAGAAGTTCGGCGTCAAGATCCCCGACGACGAGGTCGCCAACTTGAAGACCGTCGGCGACGCCGTCTCCTACATCGAAAAGGGTTAATGTGACTGAGGTAGTCGTCACCGGACTCGGCGCGACTACCCCGCTCGGCGGGGACGTGGCGTCGACCTGGGAAGCGCTCGTCGCAGGGAAATCGGGCGTCGGCGCTCTCGAAGCGGAGTGGGCGCAGGAACTCCCGGTGCGCATCGCGGCCCAGTTGGCCGTGGAGCCCTCCGAGGTGCTGCCTCGGGTCAGGCTGCGTCGCCTCGACCGCTCCGAGCAGATCGCACTCATCGCCGCCCAGCAGGCTTGGGATGACGCGGGTTTGAGCGACGACCTCGACAGGGAACGTCTCGGGGTGGTGTTCGGCTCCGGCATCGGCGGGGCGCTGACGCTGCTCGAACAGGACGACATCCTGGAGGAGAAGGGGCCGCGTCGGGTCTCTCCGTTCACCGTCCCCATGCTGATGCCCAACGGACCCGCGGCCGTGGTCGGTCTGGAGTATCGCGCGCAGGCCGGGGTCCACGCCCCGACCAGTGCGTGCGCCACATCGGCCGAGGCGATCTCCTGGGCGGCCGACATGATCCGTATCGGCCGGGCCGACGTGGCCATCGCCGGCGGTGCCGAGGCGGTCATCGGCGGTCTGCCGATGGCCGGGTTCGCGTCCATGAAAGCGATGTCGACTCGCAACGACGATCCCGAGCGGGCCTCGCGGCCCTGGGACCGTGGCCGTGACGGCTTCGTCATGGGCGAGGGCGCGGGCGCTCTGGTGCTGGAGCGCCGTGAGCACGCCGAAGCCCGCGGGGCGACGATTTACGCGGTCGTGGCCGGTTCGGGCCTGACCTCGGACGGTTTCGACATCGTGCAGCCCGATCCGGAGTGCAACGGTGGCGGCCGTGCCATGCGCGCCGCCATCGAGCAGGCCGGTATCGACCCGAAGAGCGTCGGGCATGTCAACGCCCACGCGACGTCGACGCCGGTCGGCGACATGGCCGAAGTCAAGGGCGTCAAGAGGGAGATCGGCGAGCACGTGGTCCTGACCGGGACCAAGTCGATGACCGGGCACCTGCTCGGCGGGGCCGGCGCGGTCGAATCGATCGCGACGATTCTGGCGATCCACGACGGGGTCATCCCCCCGACGATCAACCTCGACGACCCGGACCCGGAGCTCGTCTTGGACGTGGCGGCGAACGAGGCACGCAAGATGGACCTCGACGCCGCGATGAACACCGGATTCGGTTTCGGCGGCCACAATGCCGCGGTGTTGTTCACGAAGCCGTAGGCGGAGTGAACCTGGGGCTCAGCACGAAGCCGTAGGCGAAGTGAACCTGAGGCCCAGCACGAAGCCGCAGGCGGAGTGAACCTGGGGCTCAGCACGAAGCCGTAGGCGAAGTGAACCTGAGGCCCAGCACGAAGCCGCAGGCGAAGTAAACCTGAGGCCCAGCACGAAGCCGCAGGCGAAGTAAACCTGAGGCCCAGCACGAAGCCGTAGGCGAAGTGAACCTGAGGCCCAGCACGAAGCCGTAGGCGGAGTGAACCTGGGGCTCAGCACGAAGCCGTAGGCGGAGTGAACGCGGCGGTGTGGAGGCATGCCCGGCGCGGACTTTCGGGCCCCATCGTTTCGCGATGGGGCCCTCGCCGTGTCGGGGGCACGGCGAGGTGACGCCGGGCCGAGTCGGGCTCGCCGGCTCATCGACCGGCCGCGTCGTCGGGTGCCCGGACTCGTTTCCCTACACTGGCGTGCGCCAGCGGCGACCATGTCCCCCGAGCGTGAGGGAGCCTTCGTGACCACCGAATCCCGGCGGGGCGTCGGCCCCATTCCGCGTTCCGAGCGGTCCCCGGCTCCCGACATCGCCAGAGGCGCGATGCTGCTGTTCATCGCCATCGCGAACGCCGCCGTCCACTTGTACGGAAGACCTTTCGACGAGTACACCAATCTCGCCGATGCCGGGTTCGCCGACCGCTTCGCGCTGGCGGTGGAGCAGCTGTTCATCGCGGAGCGGGCGCGGCCGATGTTCGCGATCCTCTACGGTTTCGGCATCGCCGTCATGGCCTCGCGCATGTTCGAGCGGGGGTTGGGGCCCAAGGAGGTGCGCAGGGTGCTGCGCCGCCGCTCATGGTGGCTCGTCGTCCTCGGTCTGCTCCATGCCGCGCTGCTGTTCTACGGCGATATCCTCGCACCGTACGGGGCGGCCGGGCTGATCGTCCTCGCATTCGTCCACTTGTCCGATCGGGCGCTGCGGCGCTGGTTCCTCGGCATCGCGCTCTACGTGGTGTTCGTGGGCGTCCCCGTGCTCGCGCTGGTCTACAGCGTCAGCACCGCCGCGCCGCCCTCGCAGGCGCCCGCGCTGCCACCCTATGCCGAGCAGCTGATCACCGGCACGATCGCCTCGGTCAGCGGCACACTGGTCATGACGCTCCTGTTGGCTCTGGTCCCGTTGGTCCTCGTCGGCGTCATGCTCCAGCGCGCCGGTTGGATCGACCGTCCCGAAGACCACCTGCCGGCGCTGCGCCGCGTCTTCGTCTCCGGCATGGCGGTCAACATCTTCAGCGCTCTGCCGGTCGCCCTGGTCGGCCTGGGCGTCTGGCAGCCGTCGAGCACAGGGCACATCGTGGCGCTCGGTCTGACGCTCCTTGGAGGCATGTACGCCGGTCTGGGCTACATCTGCGGGTTCGCGCTGCTGGCCCACCGCTGGCGGTCGTACGGCCATCGCGGTGTGCCCGGCGCTCTGGCCGCCGTCGGCGAGCGTTCTTTGACGTGTTATCTCGCGCAGTCGTTCGTCCTCGCGCCGCTGCTGGCCCCGTGGGGTTTCGGGCTCGGCGACGATCTGGGCTACTTGGGGGCCTACGGGGTCGCGGCCGCCACATGGCTGGCGACGGTCGGTATCGCGGTGCTGCTGGCACGCGCGGGCAGACGCGGTCCGTTCGAAGTGGTCCTGCGTCGTCTGACCTATGGGCGCGTGCGCGGCGCTTGATGCGGCGACACGCCCCCACTACACCGGTATGCGACATTTACCCATATATGACGGTATGAGAACATGCATCGGTGCACGTGAGGCAAATGCCGTTCCGACTGCTGCGCGCCGCCGTGTTCGCGGCGGTCACGGTGTCGGCCTCGGCGCTGCTGCACGTCTGGGCCGGCGGCCCCGTTCCTCGCCCGTCGGTCGTCGCAGGCGTGCTCGCGGTCGTCTTCGCAGGGGCGTTCGCAGCCGGGGGCCGCGAACGCGGATTCGCGGTGCTGACGCCGCTGTGCCTGGCGGCCCAATGGGGACTCCACGAATGCTTCCTGGTCGGCGCGGCCCCGGTCGGACACGATCACGGCGCAGAACTGAGCATGTGGCTGGTCCACTTCGCGGCCGCGCTCGCGCAGGCATCCTGGCTGGCCCGTGGTGAGGCGGCGCTGGCAGCCCTGCTGGATCTGCTCACGCTGTTCGTCGCGCGCGTCCTGCTGATCGTCCTGGCGCGCGCATTCGGCGCTGCGCGGCCCCGTCGGCCGCTCGCGCGGCCCCGTTCGCTGCGCTCACGTGCGCTCCTCGTCTCGGCGATCTCGCTCCGCGGTCCGCCTGCACTCGCTTGACCATCCGTGTCCTCCGGCGGCGCGCCGCCGGTTCCCGCTGCCCGACGGCCGTCGCCTCGGGCCGTATCGAGAGCGAGTCATGTCCACCGAATCCACGTCCCACGCCGCCGCCATACGAGGGCTGCTGCTCCGGCTGCACTTCTACGCCGGCGTCCTCATCGCCCCGTTCCTACTGCTGACCGCGGTCACCGGGCTGCTGTACGCGGCCTCCTTCCAAATCGAGGATTTTCTCTACGAGGACTACCGCACCGTCGAGGAGGACGGTGAGCGCCTCCGTCTTTCCGAACAGGTCCGCGCCGCCGCCGAGGCCCATCCCGATCGGACCGTCACCGCCGTCCGCCCGGCCGCCGAGCCCGACGCCGCCACCGGTGTGGTCATGGACGACGGCGTCGAACGGGAGGCCGGCACCGAACCGATCGTGTTCGTCGATCCCCATACCGGCGCCGTCACGGGCGATCTGACCACTTATGGCAGCTCACAGGCGCTACCGGTGCGTGCATGGGCCTCTGGCCTGCACCGGCACTTACACCTCGGCGAGCCGGGCCGGGTCTACAGCGAGCTGGCGGCCAGTTGGCTGTGGGTCGTCGTGCTCGGCGGGATCGTGCTGTGGGCCGGCCGGCGCCGACGTCCGGCTCGGCTGCTGTGGCCCCGACGCGCCGGAGGGAGATCCGGGACGCTGGCCTGGCACGGTCCGGTCGGCCTGTGGTTGGCCGCGGTGCTGCTGTTCCTGTCGGCCACCGGGTTGACGTGGTCGCGGTTCGCCGGGGATCACATCGCCGAGTTGCGGGCCCAGTTGGACTGGCAGACACCGACGCTCAGCTCGGTCGAGGAGGACACCGACCACGCCGCGGGCGCGATCCGCCACCGTGACATGAGCGGGGACATCGCCGTGCTGGACGAGGTGGCCGACGCCGCCCGCGGCGCGGGGCTCGAAGACCCGCTGGAACTGACACTGCCGGTCGGGGGCGCGTTCACGGTCGCCGAGACCAGCCGCTCCCACCCGGTGGGGCAGGACCGGGTCCTCGTGCGGGTCGACGCGGGCGGCGCATCGGTCACCGAGGAGCTGCGCTTCGAGGACTGGCCGTTCATGGCGCGGGCGACCAACGTGCTCATCGCCGCGCACATGGGTCTGCTGTTCGGGCTGCCCAACCAACTGGTGCTGGCCGCCGCGATGATCGCGCTGATCGCGCTGATCGGGTGGGGCTACCGGATGTGGTGGCAGCGGCGTCCCCGCCATGCCGTGGTCGGGCGGCCCTATCCGCGCGGCGGGCTGCGCCGCCTGCCGTGGCCGCCGGTGGCGTTCGCGGCCCCGGTGGTCGCCGCGGTCGGCTGGTTCGTCCCGCTGCTGGGCGCCTCACTGGTGGGGTTCCTGATCCTCGACGTCCTGATCGGGCTGCGGCGGAGACGCCGTCCCGGACCGCAGCAGGCCGAGCCGTCCGAAGGGGATGCGCGCCGGGCGGCATCGGGGTTGGTGAAGGCCCCGCCCACGTGAGCGCCGGGCCGCTTCACGCGGCCCGTTCGCCGAGCTGGGCGCACCGAAGCGGGTAGACCGTGCCGGGCGCGAGGGCCTCGGTGCGCCTCGGCACCGACGGGGAGGGCGTCGACGTCGAGGGGGTCAACACGGCCCCGCAACGGCCGGTGGTCGAGCTTCCCAGCTCGCGGTATGGGCTGATGGGGCTACGGTAGCGGGCCGAACTCCTGGGCGGCGGCCTCGAATACGGTCCGCTCGGTGAAGGCCGGCGGGTGCCGCTGGACCGTCACCACCGCCGTCCCGTGATCCGCTCGTAGGCATCGATGTAGCGGGCTCTGGTGGCCTCGACGACGTCGGCGGGGATCTCGGGGGCTTCGCCCGCGTCGGGCTTCCAGCCGGTCGACCTGGCCCAGTCGCGGACGTACTGTTTGTCGAACGAGGGCTGCGGGCGGCCCGGCTCCCAGCCCGAGGCGTCCCAGAAACGGGAGGAGTCGGAAGTCAGGGCCTCGTCGGCCAGGCGCAGTGTGCCATCGGAGTCGAGACCGAATTCGAACTTGGTATCGGCGATGAGGATGCCGCGCTCGGCGGCGATCTGAGCAGCCGACGTGTAGATCGACATCGTCAGGTCGCGGACCTGTTCGGCCCGTTCGTTTCCCAGTTCGGCGGCCATCGTCTCGAAGGTGATGGGCTCATCGTGGTCGCCTACGGCCGCTTTGGTGGTGGGAGTGAAGATCGCCTCGGGCAGCTTCGAGCCGTCGGTCAGGCCCTCGGGCAGCGCGATGCCGCAGACGGCCCCGGTGGCGTTGTAGTCGGCCAGGCCCGATCCGGTGAGGTAGCCGCGGGCGATGGCCTCGACGGGCACCATGTCGAGGCGCATGACCCGCAGGGCGCGCCCGGCGAACTCGGGGGGCACGTCATCGGCGGAGACGACGTGGTTCGGCACCAGATCGCCGAGCGCCTCGAACCACCACAGGCTCAACGCGGTCAGCAGTGCGCCCTTATCGGGGATCTCGGTGGGCAGGACGACATCGTAGACGCTGATGCGGTCGGAGGCGACGAGGACGAGATCGTCTCCATCGGCGTAGACGTCGCGGACCTTGCCCCGGTGCATGAGTTCCACTGCTGTTCCCCTGTCTGTTCGGACTCCCACCCTATTAGAGCAGCGGATGCGGGCGTTCACGGCGGCCTCGCGACGCGGCTGTGCCCAGTGACACCTGCCGTCCGGCGGGACTGCGGCGTAGGCTGGGGCCCGTGACTTCCGAACAGCCCAAGGGACGGCGGATGCTGCGCCTCGAGGTGCGCAACGCCGAGACCCCGATCGAGAAGAAACCCTCCTGGATCAAGGTCAAGGCCAAGACCGGCCCGGAGTACACCGAACTGCGCAACCTCGTCAAAAGCGAAGGACTGCATACCGTCTGCCAAGAGGCGGGGTGTCCCAACATCTACGAGTGTTGGGAGGACCGCGAGGCGACCTTCCTCATCGGCGGCTCGCAGTGCACCAGGCGCTGCGACTTCTGCCAGATCGACACCGGCAAGCCCGCCCCGCTCGACAGGACCGAGCCGATGAAGGTCGCCGAATCGGTCAAGACGATGGGCCTGAAGTACGCCACCATCACCGGCGTCGCCCGCGACGACCTCGACGACGGCGGCGCCTGGCTCTACGCCGAGACCGTCCGGCAGATCCATGGGGCGATCCCCGGTTGCGGCGTCGAACTGCTGATCCCCGACTTCAACGCCGAGCCCGCTCAACTGGCCGAGGTGTTCTCCTCGCGGCCGGAGGTCCTCGCGCACAACGTCGAGACCGTCCCGCGGATCTTCAAACGGATCCGTCCCGCGTTCACCTACGAGCGCTCGCTCGGGGTCATCACCGCCGCCCGCGAGGACGGCCTGATCACCAAGTCGAACCTCATCCTCGGCATGGGCGAGACCCGTGAGGAGATCTCCCAGGCGCTGCGCGACCTGCACGAGGCCGGCTGCGAACTGCTCACCATCACCCAGTATCTGCGCCCGACCAAACGCCACCACCCGGTGGACCGGTGGGTCAAGCCCGAGGAGTTCGTGGAGCTGTCGGCCGAGGCCGAACAGATCGGTTTCGTGGGGGTCATGAGCGGACCGCTCGTGCGTTCCTCGTATCGGGCGGGGCGTCTGTACCAGCAGGCGATCGAGGCGCGCTCCGCGGCCGCCTCGCCTCGCGGCCCGCAAGCGCTGGATCAGCCCCTCCAGTAGTCCGCCGAATCGCATCGTAGACTTGAGGACATGGCAAAGCAGCAGGAAAAAGAGACGTTCGGGTCGAGACTGAAGACCATCGGCCTGGCCATTAAATTCACGGCGCAAAGGGATAAATGGTTCCTGCCGTTGGAGGCCGTCGCCATCCTGCTGCCGTTCATCGCGGTGACCGCTTTGGTGATCTTCGCCGGGTTCTCGCTGTTCTGGTACATCAGCGCGCTGTTCATCGCGCTGCTGGCCGGCATGATCGTGCTGAACGTGCGGACCAGCAAGGTGGTGAACCGTGAGGCGGTCGGCAGGCCGGGCGCGGCCTACGCGCTCATCGACGGCATGCGCGGCTGGCATGTGACGGCCGGAGTGGCGGCGGTCTCGGAGACCCAGATGGTGCACCGCGCGGTCGGTAAGCCGGGCGTGGTGCTGCTGGCCGAGGGCGGCGGCAAAGTGCGCAGGCTGCTGGGGCAGGAGAAGAAGCGGATTTCGCGGGTGGTCGGTTCGACGCCGATCTACACGTTCATGGTCGGCGAGACCGGCAGTGACGACTTCTCGGTGACCGAGGTGCGCAAGCGGCTCCAGAAGCTGCCGCGCAACATCGACTCCAAGAACGCGAACCATGTCGCCAAGCGGCTCGATGCGCTGGGCATGGGCATGGCGATCCCGAAGGGGCCGATCCCGACGAGCGCGAACGCGGGCAAGGGCGCGCGGCGCGCGATGCTGCGGGGACGCTGACCCGGTGCCGCTCAGGTGGGCGGCCGAGTGACACGACACGAAAGAAGGGCCGCGCTTCGAAGCGCGGCCCTTCTTTTAGTCTGTGTCTTCCGTCGGTATCCTGTTTGTCCGTTGTCCGCACCCGACCGAGTCGTGGGCGACGGTTCCCGTGTCAGAACAGGTCGCCGCTGTCACGACGGCGGCGCCATCGTTCTTCCATACGGGAAGTGAAACCCCCGGGTCTTGGGGCCTTGCCGCTGGAGCCGCCGCGTCCGGCG
>JAJYSW010000087.1 GCA_021793335.1 Actinomycetes bacterium | reverse complement strand
TGCGCCAGTTCTTCATGGCCGTCCCCTTCGAACTGGCCGAGGCCGCCCGCATCGACGGCGTCACCTGGTGGGGCGTGTTCTGGAGGATCTACCTGCCGCTGTCCAAGCCCGCCCTGATCGGCGCCGGTTTCACACTCTTCCTGTTCCAGTGGAGCGCGTACCTGTGGCCGCTGCTGGTCGGCACCGACCCGTCCAAGGTGCTCGGACCCATCGCGCTGGCCAACCTCAGCGGCCAGTTCGAAGTAGACTTCGGCGCCATCTTCGCCGGATCGGTCCTGCTCACCGCCGTCCCCATGGTGCTCCTGCTGTTCTTCCAGCGGTACTTCACCGCCTCGCTCTCGGCCACCGGGAGCAAGGGGTGACCGCCTCTTACCCGTACGAACCACAGAAAGCCGACATGACCGAACTCATCTTGGACACCGACATCGGCACCGACGTGGACGACGCGCTCGCGCTCGGACTGGTGCTCGGCTCCCCCGAGGCCACACTCCTCGGCGTCACCACCGTCTACGGCGACACGCTGCTGCGCGCGCGGCTCGCCCGCCGCCTGGCCCGGTTCGCCCGGCCGCAGATCACCGTCCCGTTCATCCCCGGCGCCGAGGCGACGCTGAGCGGCCGGGAAGTGTGGTGGCCGGGCCACGAGGGGAAGCTGTTCGACGATCTCGACGAGGAACCGGTCGCATCCGATCGTGATGCAGTCGATTTCCTCGTGGCATCGACGGCCGCCGCCCCCGGACGAGTCGACGTCCTTGCGATCGGGCCGCTCACGAACATCGCGTTGGCGCTGCGCCGCGACCCGGCTTTCGCGCGCAACACACGGAGACTGGTGGTCATGGGCGGCGACTTCGCCGCCGAGGGCCGGATAGCCGAGCACAATTTCCGGTGCGACGCCACGGCGGCCCGAGAGGTGTTCGAATCCGAGCTCGACATCCTCGTGACCGGTCTGGACGTCACCACCCGGGTGGCCCTGGCCGGTGAGGAGATCGAGCGGATCGAGCGGGCCGGGGCGTTCGGCACGGCGCTGCGAGCCGAGATCGAGCAGTTCTGGCGCTTCCACGGCAAACCCTGGAACAACCCGCACGATCCGGTGGCCGTCCTCGCCGGGCTCCGTCCCGACCTGTTCGCGACACGGTCGAGCGGCGTCACGATCCTCGACTCCGGTGAGCATCCCGGGCTGGCCATCGATACGCCGGACGCTGAAGGAACGGTGCGGATCGTGAGCGGGCTCGATGAGCAGCGCGTCGTGGACGAGGTCGTCGACCGCATCACGGCCGCACCGGGCGAAGGCGCCGCCTGACCGCCGGTGCGTGCGGCGGCTGTGACAGCAGTGGATCGAGTCGGCGGCCGCCGAGGACGACCGACCTCCCGTTCCAGTGCGGTCGGCGCCGCCCGGCCTGCTCATGAGCCGGGCGGCGCCGACCGCCGTCGATGTGGCCGGTCCGGCGGCGGTCCAGGCATCTGACGTTCGCTCGCGCCTGCGCGCATTCGTCCGGTCCGGCAGGATCGAGGTCGGCCCGCGGTCCACTCAAGTGGAGCTCCGTGGAGATTCCCGGTATGGCGCCGAGCGCGTGGAGACGCCGGTTGCCGTCCCGGCGAAAACATGGCTGAATGCTATAACCGGAGTCACGGCCGGTCTACGCCATGTCGGATTTCGGAGCATTCCCGTAGGGCTGCGGCGGTACCGTGCACGGGTCGGTCCCCGGGACCGGCCGATGATCGAATCCGATGCGGCCCGATCGTTCCGGACCGCTGCCGGCCAAGTGATGTGGAGACCACGATGGAGTCATGGGTCGCGATCGACTTCGAGACCGCGAACGGGAGCCGTGCCAGCGCCTGCTCGGTGGCGCTCGTCCGCGTCAGCGGCGGTGAGGAGAAGGAGACCTTCGCGACGCTCATCCGGCCGCCCGAAGGCCATGACCGCTTCGAGGCCCGCAACACCGCTGTGCACGGCATCCGCGAATCCGACGTGCGGCACGCACCCACATGGCGACGCGTGTGGACGCAGATGGCCGACTTCATCGGCGACTCGCCGCTCATCGCGCATAATGCGGCCTTCGACACCTCCGTCATCCGAGGGGCCAACGCCGCCATCGGCGTTCGGAATCCGACGCTGCGGTACGCCTGCACGCTCGTGCTCGCCCGCCGGACCTGGGACCTGGGTTCCTATACGCTTCCGCGAGTGGCCCGCGCGGCGGGCATCGACTTCAGCGACCACCACCGGGCCGAGGCCGACGCCCGCGCCGCCGCCGGGGTTCTTCTGGCCCAGCAACGCACGCACGGCGTCGACACGCTCGATGCGCTCCTGGAATCCGCACGGGTCAGCTGGGGTCGTATTCACGCGCGCGGTTTCGACGGCTGCCGCCGGCGTTGAGCACGGGCCGGGTGCGCGCCTCGGGGTCTGGAACGCCTTGGGTGGGGCCTGCTGCGACCCTTCCGGCGGCAGTGCGGCGGGAGTGGTGGTCCCTCTCGAACGATCCGGTGGGCTGCTCACGCAGCATCCGGTAGCGCGGTCGACGAAGCCTGGCCGCAGACAGTGGGGCTGTTCGCCGCCCGCACATGCGACCGGGTTCGCGCAAGAGTCGGTCATGGCGGCGGCACGCGTCCGCGACCCCCGATAAATCCACTGTCGGCATAGGGGCCGGTGTGGCATTCCGCATCCGGTCGTCGTCCCATTCCTCCGGGTCGGTTCCGGGCGCTCGGGTGTCGACCGACCCGCCCGGGTCGTCCGGGGCCTCGGTCGATCCCTGCGAGGCCGCCCAGACACCGACGGTGATCGCGACGGCGGCCCCGAGGGCCGCGATCGCCCATCGCCTGCGTGACATGGTTCGACCCTATCCATCAGGGCTCGCGGTTCGCCGCATTGGCGAAGATGTCACCGGTGTGATCGTCACAGTAGGGACCGTAGTCGTCCCCCGAGCCGTCGGTGGCGATGCCGTGCATGTCGCTGATGACGTACCCCGGCCCGTCGGAAACGGGCAGAACGAGACCCCGCCCCGAGTGGGAGCGAACCCCCTCGCGCCCATGGTGTTCACCATCACTCGAATCAATGCCATGCCCGAGGGGCACGCCCCCACCTGGGCCGACATTGATCACTTTGGATCCACACAGCCGTCCACATTCGGCACACAGGCCACGTGTGCACCATTCGGCACATCAGCAAGCGCAACGGTGGGAGCGTTACCGCAACATGGATGCAGCCGGTGTTAACCTGAGCCCGGCCGCCACCGAAAGGAACCCCCGTGACCAGCGCCGCCGCCCAAGGACTCCGGGTCGACCTGCACCGGTTCGCCTGCCGAGCCGACGACCCGTTCGAGACCTTTCTCCGACTCCGCGAATCCGAAGGCGAGCAGGAGGTATTCCTCCTCGAATCACTCGCCGGACCGGCAGCCGACAAGACCCGCGCCGTGGTCGGCGCGACCCCCGTCCTCGACATCGTCGTCCACGACGGCATCATCGAACTCGCCGGTCACCGGCGCTGGCGCGACTGGGCCAGGGCGAGAATGCGCCACTTCGAACGTGCCCGTGAGCACCACCCCGGACACCGCTTCCACCTCCGCGAACGTGCCGACCTCTGGCAGGCCCTGCGACACCTCGAACAGGGATTCGACATCGAAGGGCTCAACGACCGCCGCTTCGGATTCGGCTTCGTCAGCCTGCTCAGCTATGACGCCGTCGGCTACATCGAAGCGCTCCCACGACTGATCGAACCCACTGATCGGACCCCCGACGCGGTCTTCCGGATCTACCGGTCCATCGTCGAGATCGACCTGGTGAGCGGCGAAGCCGAACTGACCGTTGCGAACTGCCCGGAATTGGACCGCGACGGCCAGACCGATCCGGACACGATCCGCCAACGCCTCGAAGCCGCCCTGGCCGAGCCGACGACGCTCGCGCCCACCGCGACCCCCGCGCCTCCCCTGGCCCGCACCGAGCCCGAGACGACGATCGAACCGGCCGCATACGCCGAGCGCGTCGAAGCGTCCCTGCGGCACATCAGCGCCGGCGACATCTACCAGGTCCAGCTCGGCCACGAGGTCCGCATGCAGGGTAAACGCTCCGACCTCGAGGTCTATTTGCGGATGCGCGCCAACAACCCCTCACCGTACATGGGCTTCGTGCCCTACGAGGACCTCACGCTGCTGAGCGCCAGCCCCGAACTCCACGTCCGCATCGACGGCGGGCGGCTCACCATGCGGCCCATCGCCGGGACCATCCCCCGCGGGGCCGATGCCGAGCAGGACGCCGAACGCGCCGGGCGCCTGCGCGGCGACGAGAAGGAGATCGCCGAGCACGTCATGCTCGTCGACCTGTGCCGCAACGACCTCGGCCGCATCGCCGACCCCGGCTCGGTCGAGGTCGGGGAACTGATGAACGTCGAGTCCTACTCCCACGTCCTGCACCTGGTCTCCACGGTCACCGCCGAGCTCGCCGAGGGCTTCGACGCCTACGACGTGGTGAAGGCGACGTTCCCGGCCGGGACCATGACCGGCGCGCCGAAACTGCGCGCCATGGAGATCATCGAAGCCACCGAGACCAGCCGCCGCGGCATGTACGCCGGCGCCTTCGGTGTCATCGGTTTCGGCGGGTTCGCCAACCTCGCCTTGAGCATCCGCACCGTGATCGCCTCAGGCGACACCTACACCGCCCGGGCCTCCGCCGGGGTCGTCGCCGACTCCTCCGCGGAGGGCGAATGGCGCGAGACCCTCGCCAAGCTCGGCTCCTCGGTCCACGCCGTCGCCGGCACCGCCGCGACGGCAGCACTCTCACAGAAGGGCGAGAACCGGTGAAAGCACTGCTCATCGACGCCTACGACAGTTTCACGCACATCATCTACCAGTACCTCCGCGTGCTCGAAGTCGACACCGACGTCATCCGCTCCGGCCAGATCGAACCGGCCCAGGCCCTCGCGCACGAGAGCGATTTCGTCCTGCTGGGCCCCGGCCCCGGCACCCCCGAGGACTCCGGCCACGTCGAAATGGTCCGGAGCCTCACCGGCGTCAAACCGGTCCTCGGCGTCTGCCTCGGGCACCAGGCCATCGGGGTCGCCTTCGGCGCCCGTGTGCGACAGGCGCAGCGCCTGATGCACGGCAAGACCAGCCGTATCGCCCACGATGGACGCGGAGTCTTCGCCGGAGCCCCGGCCGACTTCAACGCCACCAGGTACCACTCGCTGATCGTGGAGGAGCCGACGCTTCCCGAAGCGCTCGAAGTGACCGCCCGCTCGATCGACGACGGGTACGTCATGGGCCTGCGCCACCGGCATCACCTGATCGAAGGCGTCCAGTTCCATCCCGAGTCGATCCTCACCGAATCCGGGATCGCGCTGTTCGGCAACTTCGCCGCCGCCGTCGAGCAGGCACGGGCGGGGGCGATGCGTTGAAGATCCTCGCCATCAACGGCTCCGAACGGGCCAGAGGCTCCACCTGGCTCGCCGTCCAGGAGATCCTCTCCCACGCGCGCAGCCGCGGCTGCGCGGCCGAGGAGATCCACCTCGCCGAGCACCGCGTGACGGCCTGCGACTGCGGCCGATGCAATTCCCGGCCGGACCCGTGCCCGGTCGATGACGAGGTCGGCGAGATCGTCGCGGCCATGGTCGAGGCCGACGCGGTCTTCCTGGCCGCCCCCGTGCACGGTTTCGGGCTCTCCTCGCTGATGCAGACGTTCATCGAGCGCGCCGGGGTCGGGTTCCTGCGCTTCGAACGTCCGCTGACGAACACGATCGGCGCCGCGGTCGTCATCGGCCGCCGCTACGGCCACCTCGACGTGCATGCGCAGCTGCTGCACAATCTGCTGCTCAACCGCTTCATCGTCGTCGGCAGCGGCTTCCCGGTGACCGTCTATTCAGGAGGAGAGCAGGGCATCGCCTCCGATGTCGAGGGCTTGGACGCGCTGCACCGCACCGTCGACCGCGTCATCGACGTGGGCCTGACCCTGGCCGGGGCCGGAATCGAGCTGCCAAGGCCGAGGGACGCCGAGCGGCGCGTGGGAAGGACGAACTGATCGGTGACCTCGACGCACGCTGAACAGACCGGGGATACCAGCCTGGGCCTGCTCGTCGGCAGCAAGTTCGCCTCCACGGTGGCCTATGCGACCTCATGGGTGCTGCTGCCGCTGTACGTCTACCAGGCCAGTGGCTCTTCGCTGCTGACCGCGTTCGCCTCGGCGGCGAACGTGCTGCCGTTCCTGCTGTTCGGACTGGCCGCGGGCGCGAGCGTCGACCGCTCCTCCCCCGTACGGGTCATGGCGTGGATGGAAGTGGCCAATGCCGCGGTCCTGCTGATCGTGCCGCTCCTGGCGTTCACGGTCGGCGTGGGCCCGGCGGTGCTGTGCCTGATCGGCTTCGCCTCGGCCACCGCGTACGTGTGGTTCGACGTCGCCAGCGCGGCGCTGGTCCCGGCGTTGGCCGGAAGCGACGGCGTCTTCCGTGCCAACAGCTACCTGTGGACGGCCACGACGGTGCTCACCGCCGTGGCCGCGCCGGTCGGGTTCTTCCTGCTCGATCTGCTGGAGCTGGGGCCGACGTTCGCGGTCCTGGCCGGATGCTACCTGGTGTCGGCGCTGCTGATCGCCCTCATCAGGCTGCCTGCCGGGGCCGAGCCGACCGGATCGCCCCGGCCGCGCGAACGCGGCGCGGTCTGGGCCGGTATCCGGTACATCGCCTCACACCGCCTGCTGCGGGTGTACACGGCCGTCAACGTCGGCGTCGGCATCAGCGCCGGGGCCGTCTACGGCATGCTCGTGGTCTTTGCCTCCCGCGCTCTCGGGCTGGTCACCGATGACTACCGGCTCGCATGGATCATCGCGGCCTCGGGCGTCGGTGCGCTGCTGGGGGCGATAGGGGCGCGCCGGTTCAAGAGCGCCCCGCCGATCACCGTCGCCCAGTGGATGATCGGCATCGAGCTGGTGCTGCTGCTGGCCTATGCGGCGGCTCCCTCATGGATGGCGGCACTCGTGGCGGTGCTGCTGTGGAACACCGTCCACACATGCTTCCTGGTGGTCGGCATCTCGGTGCGGCAGGCGGTCACGCCGCAGCGTCTCCAGGGCCGGGTCAACGCGGTCGGCCGTATGATCGTCTGGGGCTCGGTGCCGCTGGGCACGCTGCTGTGCGGTTGGCTCACCGATGTGATCGGCCCCCGGTGGGCGCTGGCCTCGCTTGCGGCGTTCGCATTCGTGAGCCTCGTCGTCGCCCTGCGCGCCCCCCGTGCGCTCACTTTGGAGGAACCCAGCCCATGATCGAGAACCGCCCGCTGCGAGTGCTGTTCATCGCCTTCAGCCGGTCGAGCCTCGGCCACGTGACCCGGATGCGCACGGCCGCGGCCCGCTTCGCCCAGGCCGGGCATGAGGTCGCCGTGGCCGCCCACGAGGAGGCCCGGCATCTCATCGAGCGCGATCACCTGCGCTGGATCGGCATCGAGGAGATCGGTCCCGCGCCGAAATGGCGCGGCATGGCCGACCCGGCCCAGCTGCGCGCCTTCGCCCGTACGCGGCTGGCGAGCCCGGCCTATGTGGAGACGAGCCTGCGCGAGGAGCTGCGCGTCATCGACGGCTTCGAGCCGGACGCCGTGGTCAGCGATATGCGGAACACGGCCTCGGTCGCCGCGTCCATGCGCGACCTGCCGAGCTTCACCTGCCACAACCTCAGGCTGTTCCGCCACCCGATGCACGTCGTGCTGCCAGAGATCCTCGCGACGCTCGAGGAGGTCGGTGTCGCTCCAGCGCATGCCCGCAAGGTACTCGGCGATGCCCTCTTGGTCCCCGATCTGCCGCTGCTGGACCCGCTCTCGGAGGTCCCGGCCGAGACCGCCGCGCTCGTGGCCGGTCTGGCTCCCGAGATCCGGCACATCGGGCCTCTGGTGCCCGGCGAGCTGCGCGACCTGGCGGTCGATGCGGACCGGGAGCCGCTGCTGCACATCGGTCTCGGTGGTTCGGGAGCCGGCAACGACGATCTGCTGCGCGTGGTCGCGGCCACGCGGGGTCTGGACGTTCGCACGGCGGTCACGCTCGGGAGCGACGGGCCCGAGGCCGCGGAGCTGGCCGCTCGGGTCCGTGAGGCCGGCGGGGCCGAGATCGACGTCGCGGCGTTCCGGCACGACACGGTCGAGCTCATGGCGCGTTCGCAGGCCGCGGTGGTCCATGGCGGACACTCATCGATGGTGGAGGGGCTGCTGTGTGCGACGCCGCTGGTGTTCGTGCCGCACTCGGCCGAGCAGCACGGTAACGCCGCCCGGGTCGCCGCCCTCGGGCTCGGCTCGGTGATCGGTCCCGGCGACGACGCGGAGGCGATCGCCTCGGCGATCCGGTCCGCGCTCGAACCGGCCGATCCGGCCGCGCACCGTGACTTCGCCTCGCTCCTGCGCCGCGCCGACGGAGCTGCGGCCATGATGGACCTCATTGCACAGACAGTGGCACTGCACCGCATCGGAAGGGGAGACTCGTGAGCACCGAGGTACGCCTGTCGACCACGATCATGACGCACCCGGCGAGGGCCGATGAGGCCGCGGCGCTGGCCGCCTCGCTGCCCGAGCTCGCGCCGGTGGTCGTGGTCGACCGCTCGGAACCGGGTTCGGGGAACCTCGGGAACGCGCTGCGGGCCTGGGCCCGGATCGGTGAGGACGCCACCCATCACCTGGTACTCCAGGATGACGTCCTGCCCGGTGAGGACTTCGCCGAGCAGGTGCGCCGGGCCGTGGCGGCCCGACCCGAGGACGCGGTCAGCCTGTTCTGCGAATGGGGTTCGCGGAGTGCCTCCCTGGTGCGGGCCGCGGCCTGGCACGGCTGGGGGTGGGCGCGCGCGATCGATCTGTACACCCCTTCGCAGGGCCTGGTCATGCCACGCGCGGCGGCCGAGGGTTTCGCCGCGCTCGACGACACCGGCGGGCCCGACGATCATGCGCTCGTGCGGTATCTGCGCGACAAGGATATATCCAATGTGGTCACTGTTCCGAACCTGCTGGAACACGACGACCGGCCGAGCCTGACCGCGAACGGCTTCCAGGGCCGGCGCAGTTCGGCCTGCGCCGCCGACGCGAGCACGGCCGACTTCCACACGCCGGTCGCCGGGGACCGGCTCGAACGGCTGCCTTATGTCTCATGGATGCGGGTCTTCGCCGAGTGGTGCTACTGCGGTCCGCTGCATGAGGACTACGCGTGGGTGGGCGAAGCGATCGACACCGGCCTGCCCGAGGGCCTGCGCAAGGCCGATCTGGCCGGGGCGTTCCGCTCCGACCTCGACGCGGCGGGGACCGAACTGTCCGAGACGGTGGGCGAAGTGACGCTCTTCGAGTTCTGGATCGCCTACTTCGGGCTCGGTCGGGTCCAGCCCGGTACCGTCGATGAAGCGCCCGGACCGTTGGCCGAGGCCGCGTTCGCGACCGCGCTGCCGGGCGCCTTCCGGCGATTCCTGTCGACGCGCGCGCTCGACGCGCTGGGACCGGCCGCCGCTCGGCTCGCCATGGCGGCCTTCCGGCGCGGCGCGCGAGCCGGCGTCGAACGCGCCGTCCTCGCACGCTGAGGCCGTCCCGCGGCGTCTTCGAGCCCGGTGTTCTGAAGAAGGCGGTGTTCTGAAAGCGGCGCTTTGAGCTCGGCGCCTCGATCGCCTCCGGCGAAGGCGAAAGCACCGGCGAGCCGAAGAAGATCACCCTGGGAGACGAGATGACCTCGGAGCATGACCGTCGACAATCTCGGGCAAGGCATTAGACTGCAAAATATATCTTAAGGGCTTTTCAATGCCAGAGGACTCG
The DNA here is from genome assembly GCA_021793335.1 of Actinomycetes bacterium. Taxonomy (GTDB): domain Bacteria; phylum Actinomycetota; class Actinomycetes; order Mycobacteriales; family Micromonosporaceae; genus Glycomyces. The sequence continues at coordinate 2,762 of JAJYSW010000087.1, read as the reverse complement.
AACATGCCCGATCAACGACAAACAGACAGTAGAACGGTAGTCAGATACCAGCCCCGCTGGGCCTGGTGGGTGGTCGGTGTCGCCGTCCCCGTGCTCGGCATCATCGTCACGCTCGTGATCGCCTTGCTGCCCTCGACCAAAGGCGGGCATGACGACGGCGACGATGCCACCGGAGACGGATCGGCCGACGGCATCTCCACCGAGACCACGGGCCCGCCGCTGCCGTCCGGGTCCCCCGGCTCCCATGGCGATGGGATCGACCTGACGCCACCCGAGGACTACTCACTCCATGAGGGCTACTGGGGCATCACGCCCATCGACTGCACTGCGAACGAGATTCGGACCGTCGACCTCGACACCGGCACGACCGACTCCGCCACCGAGCCCGCGGGCGGCTACCGCGGCGATCCTGTGGAAGGCCATGAAGGCGCCGAGCTGGTCTACTACCCGGTCCACTGCGGGGAGACGCTGAGGAACCCGCAGGGCACCACCGTCGGGCTGCTGACCGCCGATATGCCGCATGATTTCAAGACCTGCCAGTCGGTCTCCGGAACCGGCTTGGGGCCGATCAAACCCAGCGACGGCGAAGAGGTCGGATTCATCGAGGGCGCAGCGATCTGCGCGGTCACCGATCGTCAAGCCATCGCCATGGCGATGATCGACATGCTCGACGAAGACACGGCGAACGGCCGACTCTTCGTATGGACTCCCGAAGAGTCCGCCTGAAGACCCTCGCACTCGGGCTTCGCTCCAAGGCGAGGCCCAATGGCCGGATCGACAGGCCGCACATCGATAGCGATCTTTGCATTGACAGGCATCGATGCAATGGACATGATGGACTCCACGGTCACGTGCCCGACCGCCCCCATGGCCCGCTCGCGGGCCGGAACGGACAACTTAGGAGCGATCCCAATTGGAGTCTTTCATACATCCCTTCTCGAAACCGCTGAAGATCCTGCTCATGGCCATCACCGCATTGGCGGCGTCGCTACTCGTCGCCGCACCGGCGCACGCCCAAGACCCCCAGACGCTGCCTTTCTCGGTCCAAGACCCCGGCGAAGACGACTGCACGATCTTCTACAGCGACGGCCAGATCCGACAGAACGCCAGGTCCACCCATGAACCGCCGTCGCTGACCGTCACCGGCCGGAAGACCATCGCCATACCCGGTGTGGACCCCGAACAACCCCACCCCTGCCTGCCGCACCCGAACTTCGACCGCCAAGTCGAATTCAGGTTCTCCGGCGCGGGCATGCCGCTCGGCGAACACATCGTGCCCTTCGAGCCCGGCGAGTCCTCGGCCGAATTCGAGTTCGATTTCGCCTCGCACCTCGACGCCGACACCGTCACGATCGCCATCTGCCTCGAACAGTCCTTCGAAGATGACGGCATCACCTGGCCGAGCCGCTGCGGCGAGGAGCAGACCATCGTCTTCGAGACGATCCCCGGCGACCCGCATTGCGAGCACTTCCACAGCGTCGTGCAGTGGGACGGCGGCTTCCTCTTCCAACTCTCCATCACACTGCTCGGACCCGCTTCCACCGGGTGGCAAGTCGAGATCGGACTCCCCGAAGGCGGCGCCGTGAACTCGGTGTGGAACGCCGAGTGGGAACAGGACGATTCGACGCTCATCCTCACCGAACAATCGTGGAACGGCACGATCGGCACCGGAGGCACCGTCCAGATCGGCTTCACCGGCTCGGGCGAACCGCCTTTGGAACCCCTGGTCTCCGTGGACGGCCGCCGATGCGCACCCGCTGAAGTGCGGTAACGACCGGTCGCGCTCCCGGGTCGCCGCGGGCCCCGCTCAGACGGGCCGCAAGAGCACGCCGGTCGCGTCATCATGGCGTTTGGCGCGGGCGTGCGCCCCCGGATCATTGTTCTCGGCCTCCCGAATCCGGGCCAGCAGGCGCGATACCCCGTGGACGGCGGCGGTGTCGAGCGCCTCTCGCCACGTGCGGCCGTACCAATCGACGAGCCGCGTGAGGCCGTCGGTGAACAGCCCGACGGCCTCGAGCCCGTCCGTCCGGACCACGCCGGTCCGCGCCTGCTCGGCGGCCTCGGGTTCGGCCGAGGCCACCCAGAAACCGCCGGGACGATTGCGGACGCGGGCGATGTAGTCGACCGGATAACGCTTGATCCCGCCCACGTCGACGGCCGCCGGCGGATCCTCCAGACGCGCGAGCCGGTCATCGGTCTCGATGTGCGGCTCCCGTTCCGGTTCATGCCATACGACGGCGCAGTCGCCGAGCACCAGCCATTCGAGGCGGCCCTCCGCGAAGCGGACGACCGCGGCGGTCGCCGCGGGCGAGACCGGATTCGACAGATCGCAGGTCGCGCGGTGCGCATCGGCGACCGACTCGATAGCGCCTGCCAGGCACGAGCGGAGCGACCGGTCCGCGTCGGGGAGCCGCCCTGCGAGCGCGCCGCCGAGCGCGGCCGCATACCAGGGCACGTCGTGGACGCAGCCGTCGTCGGGATAGCGGGTGACGCCGTCCAGGACCACCGCCCACGACGGCGAGACCAGGTGATAGTCCTCATTCGGCGCGGGTCCGCCGGCGAGCGTCGCCGCTGAGACTTGCACGAACATCGGGCTCCCATCGCAAATCGGGACTCGGCACACCCTCGATACGGTGCGATCTCGGAGATTACCGGTATCGGGCGACGTCCGACCGGACGCGCCGCCGCGGACCCGTCCCTTCGCAGGTGACGGGTCCGCGGCGGTGCGGTCCGGTCCGGCTCAGGCCGCTGCGCGCTCGGCC
>JAJYSW010000086.1 GCA_021793335.1 Actinomycetes bacterium | reverse complement strand
CGAGTGGGAACAGGACGATTCGACGCTCATCCTCACCGAACAATCGTGGAACGGCACGATCGGCACCGGAGGCACCGTCCAGATCGGCTTCACCGGCTCAGGCGAGCCGCCCTCGGACATCCAGGTCTACATGGACGGCAACCAGTGCGAGCACGTCGACGCGTAAGCGCCGACCTGGGGCAGGCCGTCGGTGTGGCCGCACATGCCCGAGTCGCACCGCCAGGAGGCGGTGGCGGCGCGCGCGGCACTCGAACGGAGACCTCTAGCCGCCGAGGACAACCTCCACGCTCTGGTTTTCGCCGTCACGGACGAAAGTCACCTCGACGGTGTCGCCTGGCGCGTACTGGCGTATCACATGGACGAGGTCCTCACCGGCGGTGACTGCGATATCGTCGACCGCGCTGATGAGGTCGCCGACTTCCAGGCCGGCCAGATCGGCCGGCGAGCCGTCGGCGACCGATTCCACGAACACGCCGCTGGGCCCGTCGGTGACCTCGACGCCGAGCCGCCCGCCGCGGTCGACGCTCGCGGGGTACACCGTGATCTCGGGCGCTTGGAACACCTCGTCTCGGAGTGCCAGACCGTAGCCGGGGCCCACTTCGGTGAACACGGCCGGGAGGTCCTCGGCCAGATACTCGCCGGTGCGGCCGTCGACGGCCATGGCCCGGCCGTCATAGCTGTCGCCCATGTACAGGACCCCGTCGGAGAAGGCGCCCAAGAGGTTCGGCTGGTGCCAATCGACCGGGGCACGCCGGCTGCTCCACACCGACTCTCCCGTGGCCAGACCGAACACCTCAAGATATGAGCGTTCCTCATCGGCGCATCCGATCAGCCCGAACCCGTCGGAGAGGCATGCGACCGGCCCTTCGACCTCGGCCTCGACCGCCAGCAGTTCGCTCCCGTCGGCGACGTTGAAAACTCGAGTCCACTGTATCAACGATTCGTGTTCGCCCGCCTCCCGGTGGCGATCCGACTCGTATTCGAACCGGTACTCGTAGGCCGCCAAGAGCCCTTCCCCCAGATCGACCACGCGGTGCGACCGGCCACCGCCGAGCTCGGCGGCCCAGAGCTCGGCCCCGGATTCGAGATCGTAGGCCGCCACCGCCGGCGCATCGGACATGTCCCGCCTCGGACCGGCGACCACGCCGTCGTGTTCAAGCATGGGAATCACCTCCAGCCCCGCACCGACGCGTTCGCCGTCCACCGCGTCGAGGATCCAGGCCTCTGACCCTGCCTCCTCATATGCGGCCGTGACGATCACGTGGCGCCCGACCGCTCGGATCGCAATGCCGGCCGATCCGGCCCACGACGACTCGGCCTCGACCGGGGCTGCAGTGTCGAACCGCACCTCCCAGATCAGGGAGCCGTCCGCGGCGTCCAGCAGCGACACGTACAGTGCATCGGCGTCCTCGCCGGTCGCCGCATCGGTACCGCCCATGACACGAGCGTGAGCCAAGACCACTCGGCCATCGACCTTCCCGAACCGCGGTACCTGGTTGCCGTATTCATCGATGTCGGCGGCGGTCTCGCCGACGAAGGCGGTGTTGACGATCTCACCGGTGCCGATCGACCAAGTGGTGATCGAGTCCTCCCTGGCCCCGTTCGGATCGGTGGCGTCCAAGGTGTAGAGCACGTCGCCGTCGACCAGGTGCGCCTCGACATCGGTGTCGACGGTGGCGGCGTCGAACATTAGCGGCGGCCGGTACGATTCGGCCTCATCAGACATATCACCGCCGTCGATCGTGCCGGTCTCCGGGGAGGAGCACCCCGCGCCGATGGTCAGTGCCGCTGCCACGGGCAGAGCCGTCAATATCCGCGCAATCCGGCCCGAGCACAATGATCTATGTCGCATTCCTCGACTATACGGAAGCGCGTCAACGGGATCGCCTTACCGATGATGCCGCTTTGCCTCCATCGGCAGAGCGGAGCCTGCGACCACGGCGTCTTCGCCGATGCCCACCTCATACTCCATCGGACGGTCATGCCAGTTGGAGGAGCACGCCGGTCGCGTCATCGTGGCGTTTGGCGCGGGCGATCGCCCCCGGATCGTTGTTCTCGGCCTCCCGGACCCGGGCCAAGAGACGCGGCACGCCGTGGGCGGCCGCGGCGTCGAGCACCTCGCTCCACGTGCGGCCGTACCGTTCGACCAGACGCGTGAGACCGTCGGTGAACAGCGCGACGGCCTCGAGCCCGTCCGCCGGAACCACGCCCGCCCGCGCCTGCTCGGCGGCTTCGGGCTCGGCAGAGGCCACCCAGAAACCGCCGGGGCAGTTGCGGACGCGGGCGATGTAGTCGATCGGATAGCGTCTGATCCCGCCCAGGTCGACGGCCGGTGGCGGGTCCGCCAGATGCGCGAGCCGATCGTCGGATTCGACGTGCGGATCCCGGCCAGGGGCACGCCATACGACGGCGCAGTCACCGAGTACCAGCCATTCGAGCCGGCCGCCGCCGAAGCGGACGATCGCGACGGTCGCCGCCGGTGAGACCGGATTCGACAGATCGCAGCTCAAGCGGTGGGCTTCGGTGACCGCTTCGATCGCACCGGCCAGGCACGAGCGGAGCGACCGGTCCGATTCGGGAAGCCGCTCGGCGAGCGCGGCACCGAGCGCGGCCGCATACCAGGGCACGTCGTGGACACAGCCGTCCTCGGGGTAACGGGTGACGCCGTCCAGGACCAGGGCCCACGAAGGCGAGACCAAGTAATAGTCCTCGTTCGGCTCCGGTCCACCCGCGAGCGTCGCCGCTGAGACTTGCACGAACATCGGACTCCCATCGACCCGGACTCGAAACCCACTCGGGCTGTTCCGCAGACTACCGGCGGCCGGCCGAGGCGGCCGCCTCGGCCGCACGTGCGATGGCCGTGCCAGCACTAAACTGAAGGCGTCCTGCCGACACGAAACCGGAGCACCCCTCATGAAAGCCGTCATCCAAGACCGCTACGGCACGACCGAGGTCATCACCGTCGACGATGTCCCCAATCCGGTCCCTGCGGACGATGAAGTCCTCATCCAGGTCCGGGCCGCCTCCCTCAACGGATCGGACCGCGAGAACCTCGCCGGGCGCCCCTACTACGCACGCATGGCCGGCCTGCGACGCCCGCGCGACCCCGTCCCCGGCTCGGACATCGCTGGCGTCGTGGTCGCCGCAGGGGCTTCGGTGACCGAATACGCGCCGGGCGAGGAGGTGTTCGGGGAACTGCCCGGGTACCGCGGCGACCTCGCCGAGTACGTCACGACCACCCCGAAGCTGCTGGCCCGCAAGCCGCCCGGTCTGTCATTCCAAGAGGCGGTCGCGATCCCACAGGCCGGGGGCATCGCGCTGCGAGCCACCAGCGGCCTGCGGCCGGGAGAGCGGGTGCTGGTCAACGGAGCGGGCGGTGCCGGAGGCGCGCTCGTGATCGGCCTCGCCCGGCACCTCGGCGCCACGGTGACGGCCGTGGACCGGGCGGACAAGGCCGACCACCTGCTGCGGCTCGGGGCCGAGGAGACGATCGACTTCGAGACCCGGGACTGGACCGCCCACCTCGATCGCTACGACCGCATCGTGGATCTCATCGCGCACCGCTCGCCGTACCGGGCGAGCCGGGCCCTGCGCCGCGGCGGGACCTACCTCATCGTCGGCGGACACACCCGCGTCCTGCTCGCGACGCTCACCGCCGGACCACCGATCCGGTGGACCACCGGGAAACGGGTCGAGGTGCTGGCGGTGCCGCAGTCACGCTCCAGCCTGGAGGCGGTCACCGCCCTGATCGCCGACGGCAGCGCCTCCATCGCCATCGACCGGACCTATTCGCTGACGGAGGCGCACGAGACGTTCAGGCGGCTCGTCTCCGGCGACAACCGGGGCAAGATCATCATCGAGGTGTCCTGAAGGGAACACGATGGTCGCTTGCGAACGCCGTGGGCCCGTCCGGTCGGACGGGCCCACGGCGACGGTGCGATTCGAACTGCGGTGCGATTCAGGTTGCGGCCCGCTCGGCCAGGCGGTCCAGGCGCAGCTCGGCCACGTCCTGGAACGCCGGGCTCAGCAGGCGCCCCAGCAGGCCGGTGTGGCTGAAGCCGTGCTCGACCCTGGTGCGATCGCCCAACGGCTCCAGAAGCCAGGACCCCTCTTCGCGCAGGCCCTGGACCTGCATGGTCATCTCGATGCGTTCGGGGCTGATCAAGGTGTAGACCAGGTGCCCGCGCAGGCCCCGGATGGCCCGCATCCGGTAGCGTCGCCGCTCCAGGGCCCGGCCCGATGCCTCCACTTCGACCAGCGCCGGATTCCACTCGGGTAGGCGCGCGGCGTCACAGACGATCCGCGCGATGCGCTCCGGCGAGGCGGCCACCTCTCGGGAGCACCGGTGCGTTCTCACGGGTACTTCACTCCTCCGTTGACGTGGACGGTCGTCGCGTTCACGCTCTCGGCGCCGGGCCCACACAGGAACGCCACCGTCTCCGCGGTCTGACCGGTGCTGCCCTCGAAGCGGCCCAAGGAACGTTCGGTGATCCGGTCCAAGCGGTCGCCTGCCAGGCGCTCGGCCATGCCAGTGTCCAAGATGCCCGGAGCTACCACGGCGGCCTTGACATTGTAGTGGCCGTACTCCTGGGCCACGCTCATCGACAGCCCGGTCAGTCCGGCCTTCGCCGCGGCATAAGCGGACTGGCCGGGATTGCCGTAGAACGCCGCCACGGACGAGACATACAGAATCCGCCCCGACCTTTGGCGCATCATCACCCGCAGCGCATGCTTGGTGGCGAGGAACGCGCTGCGCAGATTGTTGCGCTGCACCGTGTCCCAGTCGTCCACGCTGGTGCGGACCAGCAGCTGGTCTTTGGAGGCCCCGGCGTTGCACACCAGGACGTCGAACGATCCGAAGCGTTTCGCCGCGGCGGCGATCGCCTCGGCCGTGGCCTCATCGGACAGATCGCCGCCGACCCGCGTCACCTGCTCGGGGCGGGCCTCGCCCAGTCGCTCCAGGTCCGGCGAGGCGGAGCGGTGGTGTGCGACCACGCGCGCGCCCCGCTCCACCAGCGTCTGCGCAATGGCCAGGCCGAGCCCACGCCCGGCCCCGGTCACCGCGGCGACGCGGCCCTCAAGCGGCCCGGACACGCTCCACCCTCCCTTCGGCTCGGGCCGAGACCGACCACAGGTGACGAACGATCCGGACCAGGTCCAGTTCGGACAATGGTCGGACGTCGGTTCGGACCGCGAAGCGGATCGCCCCGCCCGCATCGCCGTCGAGGACGACCCGTGGCAGCAGCGGCGCCGGTATCGACCGCATCCGCGACCGCACCGCGGCCAGGAGCTTCCGACCGGACTGCTCCAGCGGCGTCGGCAGCCAGTTCAGCTGCTCGACTCTCAATTGCGGCATTCCGTCATCGACGGTCAGCCGCTCGCGCAGCGCCGGGGACACCAGCGGCACCTCCTCCGGCAGCAGCGCCACCGGCGGGGCCTCGCAGTCGATGACCACCAGGACCGGCTCGCGTCGTTCCAGACGGCGGTCGATGTCGGCCCGCTCCTCCTCCCCGGGCCAGATCGATTGGACGGCGGCCCGTCCGGCCGCCAGCGGCTTCCAGACGATGCGTCGCAGCCCGTCGAAGACCACCGGGATCTCCCCGTAGTACTGGACCGGGTCATTCATCACCGGCCTCCCTTCCCGGCACCGACCAGCTCGCGGGCCGGCTCGGCCGCTTCGCCGCGGCGAGCGCGGCCCCACACGCGCTCGCCGACCAGCAGCAGCGCGGCGGGCATGACCAGCCGCCGGATGACGACCGCATCGAGGACCACGGCCACGGCCAGCACGATCCCCAGTTCCCGCACGATGCTGATCTGGGCGCTGGTGAACGAGATGAACACGGCGACCATGATGATCGCGGCGCCGTTGACCAGGCCCGCGGTGCGCGCGAGCCCGCCCATGACGGCCTCGCGGTGACCCAGCCCCTCGCCGTAGAGCTCCTTCATCCGCGAGATCATGATGACCATGTAGTCCATGCTGAGGCCGAACATGACCGCGAACAGCATGAGCGGGGTGACGCTGTTGATGGTGCCGCCCTCGGCCGAGACCAAGGCCAGGACGCCGAGGCTGGCGGCCACGACCATCCCGTTGAACGCCAAGGCCAAGAGCGGCATCAGCCACGTGCGGAACGAGACGGTCAGCAAGATGAGGCTGAGTACGGCGACCACGCCGATCACCAGCGGCATCGACCGCAGCACGAGGTCGTCGAAGTCGCCGCCGGTGGCGGTGGCGCCGCCGAGCAGGGCGGTCACGTCCCCGTCGAGGCCGTCGACGGCCTCGCGCAGCTCATCGACGACCGCATGCGCCCCATCGCTGTCGGGGCCTGCGGCGGTGGTGATGCTGACCAGCGCGGTGAGCGCCCCGTCGGCGGGCTCGCCGTAGGCGACCTGGGCTCCGAGGACGCCGTCGAGCGCCCGGGCCTCGCCGGCGAGGTCCTCGGCGGCGCGGCTCAGGTCCTCCGAGGCGGACTGGGGCGCGGTGAGCACCACTTCGATCGGGAAGAGCCCTTCGAGGCCGATCTCGTTCTCGACCCTTTCGAGCCCGGTGCGGGCGCCGTCGTCGGACGGCAGGATGGTCGCGCTGGCGACCGGGACCTGCCAGTTGAGGTTGAAGGCCGGCGCGGCCGCGGCGGCGAAGGCGGCCACGAGCAGGGCGAGGACGATGCCCGGTCGGCGCAGCCACCGCTGCTTCGGTTCGGACGGCGTCTGCTTCCGTCGTCGGCCGATCGCGCCCCAGTTGATGCGGTGTCCCAGCAGCGACAGCACGGCCGGCAGCAGCGTCATGGACATCGAGACGGCGACGGCGGTGACCAGGACGCCGGCCAGGGCGATGGAGGTGAAGGCCATCGTGCGGGGGATGAACAGCGCGGACATGGAGACCATGACGGCCAGGCCGGCGAACATGACCGAGTGGCCGACGGTCGCCATGGTCCGTTCGAGTGCGGCCTTGACCGGCAGTTCCGCATCGAGCTCCTCCCGGAACCGCTTGATGATGAACAGGGAGTAGTCGACCGCGACGGCCAGGCCGATCATGGTCACGATGTTGACGAACAGGCTGTTGACGTCGGTGATCTGGGTGAAGCCGAACCCGGCGGCCTGCGTGATCGCGAGGGTCACACCGGCCATGGCCAGCGGCACCAGCATCGCGGCGACCGAGCGGAACACCAGCAGCAGGACCACGAACAGCACCGGGAAGGCGATCATCTCGGCCCTGGCGGCGTCCTGTTCGGAGTGGTGGTTGAGTGCGGCGTCCAGCGCCGGAGCGCCGGTGATCTCGACGGCGACGCCATCGGCGACGGCTTCGTCGATCGCGTGCTCCAGTTCGGGCACGAGAGTCTGGACGGTGGTGTTGTCCTCATCGAAGCCGAGCACGATCATGGTGGTGCCCTGGTCCTGCGAGACCCAGCCGGGCTGTGCCAGGTGGTCGATCACGAGGTCGGCGCCGTGGTCGACGGCGATCTCGGTCGCGGCGGGGACGGCGGCGGTGGCGTCGCCGTCGGTGCTGAGCACGACCATGAGCGAGTTGGGCTTCTGGTCGAACGCCGCTTCCAGCGTCTCCTGTGCTTCGACGGAGTCGGCGCGCGGATCGGAGAACCCGCCGGCTTTGAGGGCGCCTTGGAGTTGCATGGCCAGCGGCGCGGCGATCAGGGCGAGGACGACCCATCCGAGGATGGCGGTCCATGGGCGGTGGATCGCCCATCGGTTGACGGTTCTCATGTGGTTCTCCTTGGCATCACTTCGGTCGCGACGGCCAGGGCCGTCCGCAGCTCGGCGGCGCGGTCGCGCCGGCGTTCGTCCCGTTCGTCGGCGGTGGGAGCGGCGAGGACGGACTCGACCGCTGCGAGCGCCTCGCCTTCTCGGCCGGTGCGGCGCAGGGCTTGTGCCTGCGCCAGCGCGTAACGGGTGTCGTCGCCGTCGAGGTGCACGGCTTCGGCGAGGTGGCGGACGGCCAGGTCGGGGCTGCCGCCGAGGAGACCCGGGACGGTGAGGTGCCACCGGCCGAGCAGGTAGTGCGCCATCGGCTCGGTGGGGAGCTCGGCGACGGCGCGTTCGAGTCGGCCGCGGAGCGCGAGGGCGCGCAGCGGCCGGAGCGGGGCCGGGCCACCGAGGAGGCGGAGCCCGGCCAGTCGGGTGCGGACGAGTCGGACGTGCGGGTTGTCCGGGTCGGCGGCCGCGGCGAGGTCGAGCAGCGCGTCCGCCCTTTTGAGGCGTTCGCGGTCAGGTTCGTCGCCGTCCAGGGCCCGTTCGACGAGGCGGTCGGCCAGGTCGGCGGTGCGGCGGGCGGCGAGGGGGCGTCGGTGGGGCGCCGGGTCCTGGGCGCGGTCGAGCAGTTCGGTCACGGCGCGGCGGCCGCGGTCGGTGAGATCCTGGAGGCGCTCGGCGCGCCGCAGGTCGGGGTCGGGGCGCAGCGGCGGGCCGAAGACGACGTGGGCGGTGCCTTTTCGGGGCATGGTGGCGCCGATCGGCAGGATGTCCTGTGTGCCCCAGACGGCGGCCGGGATCACCGGCACGTCGGCGCGGTCGGCGAATCGGAAGCCGCCGTCCTTGAACGGCTGGAGTCCGGTGCCGCGGTTGCGGGTGCCTTCGGGGTAGACCACGAGGGCGTGGCCGTCGGCGAGGATGGCGTCGGCGAGTTCGAGCAGGGCCCGCGCGGGCTGGTCACGGTCGACTGCAACCGCTCCCATGGCCTCGTACCAGACGGTGCGGATGCCGCTGAAGCTCTCGGCCTTGGTGAGGAAGACGCCGCCCTGGCCGCGGCGGGCGTGGAGGATCGCCTCGTAGACGAAGTGCTCGGCGAAGCTGACGTGGTTGGAGACCAGCACGAACGGCCCGTGTTCGGGGACGTGTTCGAGCCCTTCGACGCCCGACAGGTAGCGGCGTCTGACCGCGGGCCTGGTGAGGGCGTTGGTGCCTTTGCGGCACAGTGTCTTGACCAGACTCATCGGATCGCTCCGGCGAACGCGCGGGACGGTTCGGGGGCTCGGTGGGTCGCGGTGTACTCGCGCAGCTGTTCGATGCTGGTGAGGACGAGCCCGTGGCTGCGGGCGAAGGCGGCCAGCTCCGGGAGCCGGGCCATCGTGCCGTCGGGGTTGACGATCTCGACGATGACGCCGACGGGGGCGAGTCCGGCGTGGCGGGCGAGGTCGACGGCGGCTTCGGTGTGGCCGGGCCGCTCGATCACGCCGCCGTCCTTGGCGATGAGCGGGAAGATGTGGCCGGGACGGGCGAGGTCGGAAGCGCCGCCGTGGAGCAGGAGCTCGATGGTGCGGGCGCGGTCGTGGGCGGAGATGCCGGTGGTGACGCCGGTGGCGGCGACGCCGTCGACGCTGACGGTGAACGCGGTGCCGTGGGGGTCCTGGTTGTGCTCGACCATGGGCGGCAGGCGCAGTTCGGCCGCCTTCGCGGCGGTGATCGGGGCACAGACGAGGCCGCGGCCGTGCGTGATCATGAAGTTGACGGCTTCGGCGTCGGCGTATTCGGCGGCGACGACGAGGTCGCCCTCGTTCTCGCGGTCGGCGTCGTCGACCACGACGATGAGTTCACCGCGGGCGATGGCCTCGATGGCGGTGCGGCTGTCGTCGAGGGTGATCGGTTCGGAATCGGGGGTCTGAAGGGGCATGTCGTCTCCAATCGATGCGGCCCGGGCGGTCGCCGTCGGACGCGCATATCAGTGATACGACATCGATGCTACAGCATCATTGCTGTGACATCAATGACCAATCATTGATGATGGAACATCAATGTTGGAACATTGATGTTGTCGCATATAACATGATCATGGGCGCCCCGCACCGGCGGCGCCCCGAACAGGCGGAAAGGAAGGCACATGAACCCGAATCGCACCCAGCGCAAGTCGACCGAGCTCCGATATCTGGTGCTGGCGGCCCAACGCGAAGGCAACCGGTGGCTCACTCAAGGCCTCCGCGAGCACGACCTCACCCCCTCGCAGGCCGAGGTCCTGACCGTCCTCGCCGACGACGAGCCACTGACCCTCGCCGACCTGGGCCGCTATCTGGTCTGCGAGACCGGGAGCCCCAGCAGACTCGTCGACACCATGGTCCGCAAGGGACTGGTGACGCGCGAGCCCGATCCGGTCGACCGCCGCGTGGTGCTCCTCCGGCTCACTCCCCGGGGGCGCGAGCTGGTGGACGAGGTCGCCGCCAACGACGAGCGCATCGACGCCCGGCTGGAGGAGGCCCTCGGCGCCGAAGCGCTCACGGCCGCCTCGCACGCGCTGCGGCGGCTCATCGCGGGCACCCTCTCGGGCCAGAAGGTCGAGCGGCGATTTCCCACCGACGCGTGAGCGAGCATCGCGGGCCCCGTTGAAGCCCGAACCGAAACGGTCCCGCTCGACGAGACGGCACGGCCCGAGGGGACGCCGTATCCGCGAGCACGCGAGGGCCGTCATGGGCGGTGCGGCTCCGCACGCATCGCATCCGGGACGGCGGCGAAGAGCAACGGCCCGCCTCCGGCTCCGGCCTCGTGCCCGACCGCGACGGTGTGCCGTGTCCGGGCCGCCTCGATCCCCGCGGCCCGCACCTTCCCGCCGCACCGTCGCCGTCCGTGGCCCCGGACCGCTCAGGAATCCTGGAAGTAGAACAGGTTCGGCGAATGCTCCAGTTCGGGCGGAAGCTCCTCCTCCCACACCGTTCCGCCGCCGTAGTCGATGAAGCGGGCCGCGGCGCCCTCACGGGCCAGGTAGCCGTCCATCGTCAGGGACTCGCAGCCCGAGCCCTCCCGGCCGACCGCCGCACCGGTGGCCAGATCGATGACCTTGGTCCCCGACTGCGAACGGATCGTGAAGCCGCCCTCATAGGTCCCCTGTGCGTTGTAACCGTCGGCCAAGCACACGTACCGACCGCTCGGGTCCACCTCCACGAGCCCGGTCACCTGGGATTCAACTCCGGCGAGGGAGTCGATCGGGATCGTCTCGAAACGCTCGCCGGCCGCGTTCACCCGGTACAGCTCGGTGACGTCCAGGTCGTGGTAGATCCCCTCGGGCGCGCCGCTCGCGTCGACCCCGGCGGAGTACCACCGCAGGCGGCAGCCCTCGTCGAGGACCGTCTCGATCTCGCGCCGCTCGCCTTCGGGCGAGAACCACTCGGTCGCGCCGAACGATTCGTTCGGTGCTTCCGCATCGTCCCAGACGTCCACGCGATGCACCAGCACCGAGGAGCCGTCCGGCGCCCACACCGGGTCGATGCAGGCGTGGTCGACCGGGTACGGCACGGAGCCGGTCACCTCGCCGGCGGCCAGGTCGCCGATCCGCAGTTCGCTGTCCGGCGTGGCTCCGGAGACCCAGGAGGCGTGCCGCTGATCGGGGGCGATGCTCAGCGTCGACTGGAAGACCAGGCCCACATCGCCCCTGCGGTCCCAGACCTCGCTGAAGTCCAGCACCGCCTCGGCCTCGCCTCCGGCGACCTCCCAGCGCCACAGCCGATGGTCGTCGCCGACCCCGTACAGGACGCCCGGGGCGGACTCGGCCGCACCATCGCCTCCCGAGGCGCCGCCGCACCCGGCCAGGGCCCCGGCCGCCACCATGCCGACCATGACGAGGCCCGCGATGCGTCTGCGATCGGCCATGTCCTCCCCTAACTGCACTGTGAAGGCGCCCGCGTCCTCATCGGCCATGGCGTGGCGGGCGATCAGGTCCATCCATGCCAGTGCCTCGGCCGAGGAGCCGGTCGGGTCGACGGCTCCGGCGCCGAACCGGTCGCGCAGCCGCTGGTACCCGGAGTCCGACTGCGGCCCCCAGATCCCGTCGATGGCCATGTCGGACATCCCGGCCAGGTCTCTGGCCGCCCATTGGACGATCGTGACGTCGGTTCCGTAATCCCAGTCGAGCGCCACCGGATGCCGTCCCCGGTCCACGTGGATGTGGTTCCAGTGGGAGCCGTCCGGATCATTATGGACGTGCAGGACGGTTCCGAAGTATTTGCGACACATCGCCACGACGGCGAGATATCGGCGCCGCAGCCGAATCCGTCGGTCCTTGCCGTGGACGGCGAAGTCGACGAAGCGGCCCGGCCCCCACGCGGCCTTGGTGAAATCGATCGCCGCTCCGTAGCGGTGGTAGCCCTGTTTGCAGACCTTCGCGCCGGCGATGCCCATCCACGTGAATCCCCAGGGCACGTTGCCGGGCGGGTAGTCGCGCCCGAGATCGTCGAGCGAGCGCGTGAGCCTGCCGCACAGTTCGTGGATCTCCTCGTGCATCGTGAACGATGTGACCGAGGGGTGCACGCCGTAGCCTTCGCCGTTGTACGCGGTCCGGTATCGCATCGTCCATTCACGTTTACCGATCCAGTTGCGAGTGACGTCGGCCATCTCGCACGCCGATGCCGAAAAAGCCTCGCTATTGCCCGGGAACCCCATATCAGCTCCTGATCACAGTCCATGGACGCGCACGGTGTCGGCGTCGATTTCGAGCCAGGCGCCCGGCCGGCCGCGAATCGCGACGATCTCACCCGCGCACCCGCAGTCCGGACGATCCGTCCCGCCCACGCGGCCGCCTCGTCC